>NZ_GL830843.1 GCF_000188175.1 Phascolarctobacterium succinatutens YIT 12067
TATAATGTACCCATAGTCATGGACAGTTTGGTAGGTAGTATAGAAAGCGATATGGGCATTAAAGCAACATAGTCTACATGAATTATATTTGCATTTATGACTTAAGTGTCCCTTTAACTTATTGTTTAAATCTGGACACTAAGAGAGAACGAAAAGAGAGTTACTTTGGACAGTTTTCAAGAAAAATACTAGAATTGGACAGCTTTCTTTTGGTCAATCCCTAAAAATGGACACTTTTTTCTTTTCCTTGGTCTTAAATCGTTTTTGAGCGACTTTTTCCCAAACTGTATGTTATACTATGGATAAAAGGCGGAGGTGCTCAAAATGGCTGTAAAGCGCTTTACTGAAGAGGAAATGGAGCTGTTACGTAAGAATCCATACACCTACAGAGTAACTTATAACATGTTATTATTGACGGTAGAGTTTAAGGAGAAATTTTGGAAACTTTACCTTCAAGGTTTTTCACCAGTGTCTATTTTTAAGGAGTTAGGATATGACCCTAATATTTTAGGTGCTTACAGAATAAACAACTTCACTTTTAAGCTAAAGAAGGCAATGGAATCTGGAAAACCTCTCACTCAGGGAGTTGGTGGTGAAGTAAAGCCTCCACCTAAGAATAAAAATTATAGCGATTTGCCATTCGAGGCAGCGATAGCATCTATGCAGTACGAACTCTCATATCTTAGACAGGAGGTAGATTTCTTAAAAAAGCTGTGCTCTTTGGACAAATCAGACTAGCACGTGAAATATCTCTTGGGTTGTCGAATAGAAAATTTCAATTGATTCATGATTTAGTATCTAAGCCAGATAATCAATTGAAAGTGTCCCATTTATGTAAACTCGCTCATGTTACTAGATCTGGATACTATAATTGGTTAAGCAATATGGATTCCCGTAATGAACATGAACAGAAGGATAGAGCAGATTTTAGTAAAATTCTTGAGGCATATAAATTTAAGGGCTATGACAAAGGCATTCGCGGCATCCATATGAGGTTGTTACATTTGGAGAAGCCAGTGCTGATGAATCTTAAAAAGATAAGGCGGCTAATGGTAAAGTACAATTTGAGATGCCCAATTAGAAAGCCAAATCCATACAGGCAAATGGTAAGAGCTTTGAGAACCAATAAGGTTGCTCCTAATCTTTTGAACCGGGAATTTAAAGAACATGGACCTAGAAAAGTATTGTTAACAGATATAACTTACATACCATTAAATGATAAATACTGTTATTTATCTACAATTCTAGACTCCTATACAATGCAAGTATTAGGATATTGTCTGAGTGATTCTCTGGCAATAGATTTTGTGTTGGAAACTGTTAATATGGTACTAGCAAAGCATGGTAATGAAATCTCTAGTGAAACTATAATTCATTCCGACCAGGGTTCACACTATACAAGTTATAAATTTATGCAGTTAGTCCATGATGCTAATCTTAGGCAATCCATGTCAAGAAGAGGAAATTGTTGGGATAACGCACCACAAGAGAGCTTTTATGGACACATGAAGGACGAAATACATATATCTAAATGCAAAGACTTTGAGGCCTTAAGAGCTGAAATAGATAGGTGGATGGATTACTACAATAACGATAGGTACCAGTGGAAGTTAGCCAAGCTATCCCCAAACGAGTATTATGAGTATGTAAAAACAGGCCTTTACCCATTGAGGATATTTTAATAAAAACTAAGAAGCAGCGGTTCCGGCAGGAACTGCTGCTTCTCTCTTTCTCTTAAAAATGTCCTTGACAAAGGGTACGGTTTA
>NZ_GL830844.1 GCF_000188175.1 Phascolarctobacterium succinatutens YIT 12067
CCAAACTGTCCATGACTATGGGTACATTATAAAATAAAAGCCGACAGCAATCATCAGCATAATGGTCAGCACACCGTTTAATGCATGTAAAACTATTTCCATTGTTCATTCCCCTCATAAGGCAAAAATTGCCGAAGCATTCAGCTCCGGCAACGAAGATTTTAGTTTTTGGATTTTTTTACTTCTTCCAGTTTATTTTTCATCCAGTCAATCATTGCTACCTTGCCAAAATCGTGCCAGGTTTCACATTCGGTATTTTTGGCAATATACTCATTCCACTTATCCTGATTAACATTTTCTACTTCCATCAGGTTCATAATGCCAAAACCGCTGCGCCAGATCATATCATCCATAGAAGTAAATTTGCTGTTTTCCTGCAAAAACTTAGGATTGAATAATTCCTGGAAGGATACCTTGTTCAGAATCTTGCCCAATTCCTTATCCTCGGTAAAAATTCCCAGATAATGCTTAAAGGTTTTATCTAATTTATTTTTTTCCATCTTACTTCCTCCAAAAATAGTTGTATAAGGGTATTTTAACACAAAAGTAATAAAATGGCACTAGCATTTTCATATTCGGTGTGCAGAATCATTAATTTATGCCAGCATAACACAGATATGATAATCATTATTGAATTCCTACTAAATTCATAGTAGAATATAGTCATTAGAAAGGTTGTGACCGTAATGAAAATTTCTACCAAGGGACGTTATGCCCTGCGATTGATGCTCGATTTAGCAATCAACCACACCGGTAGCTATATACCATTAAAAACAGTTGCCCAACGGCAAAATATTTCCGATAAATACTTAGAGCAAATTATTCACCAGCTGAGTAAAGCAGGCTTTGTCCAAAGTGCCCGCGGCGCTCAGGGAGGCTATCGTCTGGCGCACACGCCTGATGAATACACTGTCGGCGAAATCCTGCGCACAGTCGAGGGCAGTCTTGCTCCCGTATCCTGCCTGGACTGCAAAACCCCCTGCGATCAGTTTGACTCCTGTATCACCATCGGTCTTTACAAAAAAATTCAGCAGGCCATTGACGGCGTAGTTGACCACACTACGCTGCACGATATGATCAGCGATTACCGTACCAAGCATCCGAAGGCTGAAAATATTTAAAAGCGAGCTAAGCACCCGCATTTTATAGAAAAATAACAAAGCATTAGGAGGACAATAATATGAACAGAGAAGAAGCCTGGAATTTATTACGTCAATATAACAAGGAATCCTTTCATCTGCGTCATGCGCTGACTGTAGAAGGCATTATGCGTTACTTTGCCAAGGAACTTGGCTATGCAGATCAGGAGGAATACTGGGGCATCGTAGGCCTGCTGCACGACCTGGATTTTGAGCTGTATCCCGAAGAGCACTGCGTAAAATCTCAGGAATTGATGCGCGAGCACGGCGTAGACGAAAGCATTATCCGTTCCACTGCCAGCCATGGCTGGGGCCTGACTGCTGCCAACATCAAACCGGAGCATCAGATGGAAAAAGTGCTTTTCGCTATCGATGAGCTTTCCGGCTTAATCGGCGCCGCTGCCCTGATGCGCCCTTCCAAAAGCGTACAGGACATGGAGCTGAAATCCCTGAAGAAAAAATTTAAGGATAAACACTTTGCAGCCGGCTGCAGCCGCGATGTAATCAAACAAGGTTCCGATATCCTTGGCTGGCCTTTAGACGAGCTGATGGAAAAAACTATCGCCGCTATGCGTGTAGACGAAGCAGCCATCAACGAAGTCTGCAATAAACTATGAGGCGCACAGTCTTAATCTGCTCTTTGCTGCTCAGCCTTGCAGGCAGCAGCTTTGCAGCTACAGCCGAGGAACTGCCAAATTATGCTACGCAGCCTACTGTAGTTTCCACCTCTCCGGCTCAACAGGCTGAGCCGACGGAAGCCGAAAGCAGTATTGACACTTCCCAAGCAGAGGAACACGCTGCAGACAATAACATCGTAAGCACTGCTCCTACTGTACCGGCAACGCCAAAGCAGGAAGAAACAGCAGCCGAAGCGCCCACGACAGTGAATGAAGCAAAAGCACCTATGGCAGAAGTGCCAACAACACCAGCTGCTGCAAACACTGCAGCTAAACCGCCTGTTATCAGCAATGAGCCTGTGCCGCCTGCAGATAAGCCCAAGCCTAAGCCAAAGCTGAATCTGGTAGGCAAGCCGCCTCTGCCCAGGCAGTTCATGCGTACACCGCAGGCAAGTGATTTCATTAGCGTTAGCAGTGAAGCCGGCGGCTATAGTATAGCAGTGCCTAAGTCCTTCGGTAAAAATCCGCTGGCAGACCTGCCGCAAGCCGAAGGAGCTATGCTGGTGCGCACTGCAGGCAACACTCTGATGTTGGCAGCAACCGTGCTTGACCCTACGGACACTGCAAGCTTTAAGGCAACAGAAGCTCTGCCGGTCTATGAAAATGCCAAAGTATACTGGCAATGGCAGCATGGCCATCAGTTAATTTGGACCTGCCGCCTGAGTGCCCACAATGATTATCACGGCAACAAGCTGCTTTTGACCGCAGAAGCTCAGCAGAACGGCAAAACCTACCAGCTGCTGTACGTAATGCCTGCGCTGCAGGCAGATAACTATCTGCCCCAGGCCATTTATTCCTTAGACAGCTTTAAATTGAATCAGCCATAAAGAAAAATCCTCCGATAGCTCGCCAGCTACGGAGGATTTTCTTCTTTCTCTCTCGTTAATTATGAGTCCGGGGAGATTAGCTTTGTTGGGACATTGGCTAAAAGCATGGGGTGTTAAAGGTTAAGAAGAAATAAGCAGAGAGATAACACCATATGCAAATAAACTGTATAACTACGAGAATTTCTATGCAAATTGACTTTTAAAGAAAGGTTTTTTTAGTTAGCTCAGCTTTTTCAGATAAGCTTGTCCTTTTTCATGCTCGGACATAAACTGGAACAGGTAGAGGCCGCACAAGAATAAGAAGATATTAGGCAGGAAAGGCACATACTCCAGCGAGACAAATTCTGCACCGGGCAGCCCCAGCCATACGTTCCAGTCACCGTACAGGAAGGACGGCAGATGTCCAATTATCTTACCCTGCCAGATGATCACGCCATCGGTAAGATGCCTTGTCAAATCATAGGCTATTGCAGATAACAGCCAACCGCAGGAACCGGGAGATTTCTGCAGCCACCAATGAATGGGCTGTACTACCAGATATGCAAGACCAAGGAAGGTAAAGATGCCGAAATAAATGGGATGCTGCGGTGTAAAAAGATAGGTGCAAAGCGAAATCGCAGTACCTACACCCAAAAGGCCCAATCCCCATTTGAGGTAATTGCTGCCCTGGCTGAAGGTCATACCGCACAGAACAACAATGCTCCACAGCGTCAGCCGCTGCCACCAGGCATAATCCCAAGCAGGATTAGTACCCTGAGCTACATTGATATTATACAGGAAGTAGAAAACTGCCAGATTTAAGAAGGCTGCAGCCTTGAGTGCGTTCAGCACCCGGTACTGCTTCTTTTCTGCTTTGCTTTCTGACTGCTCATACATTTTTGCTAATAGCTTTTCCATAATACTTACCTCGCTTTCATCGTGGGAGGTGAAGCGCCGCGCAAACCTTAGGGAATATTTATTATTCCCTATAGTTATAATATAAACTATTCTGTCAGAATTTTCAAGAGGTCAAGTTATAACGTTTGGGCATGTGGCAATTAGTTTTATATCAGTTATGCTTTATTGGAATATTAATAATGCACAACAGGAATAATACAGTCCCTTTAAAGCCAAAAACAGCAGAGAAAGTGTAAACATCATTACATTTTCTCTGCTGTTTTGTAGCCTAACTTTTTTTATTTTTTACTTTTCTACACTAAAGGTATTAGTTAATGCCGCAAAATCCTCCAAGCTGAGCGTTTCCGCTCTGCGCTTGCCGTCTACGCCGGCGCGCTGCAGCCACTGCGAACACTGCTCGGAGTTAATACCCATATTCTTCAGCGAATTGCTGAGCATCTTGCGTCTGAGAGAAAAGGCTGCCTTCACAATGCGGAAGAACAGCGCTTCGTCGCACACCTTTACAGGCGGCTCGGAGCGGCGCTTGCACACAATAACAGCCGAATCAACAGCCGGTGCGGGAATAAACGAGGTCGGCGGTACGATAAACGCTATCTCCGGCTCGGTGTAATACTGAATAGCTACCGAAAGCGCACCATAATCTCTGCTGCCGGGTTTGGCAGCCATGCGTTCGGCAACCTCCTTCTGCACCATAGCAACTAAGCGTTCCATAGGCAGGCGCTTTTCCAGCAGGGCAAAAATAATCGGCGTAGTAATATAATACGGCAGGTTAGCGCACACCTTAAATTCCGGTGCTGCCACCGTTTCCATAATATTTACCTGCAGGATATCGCCATTGACGATGCGAACATTGTCATAACCCTCCAGCGTAACATCCAGTACCGGTAGCAGGCGTTTATCCAGCTCTACCGCCACAACATCGGCACCGCTTTCTGCCAGCCCCTGCGTCAGCGTACCGATGCCCGGGCCTACCTCCAGCACCTTATCCGCAGGGGACAGCTCTGCTGCTTCTACAATACGGCGCACGATATTTTCATCAATCAGGAAATTCTGCCCCAGCTTTTTATCGGCACGCAGCTTAAAGCGGTGCAGAATATGATTCGTTACCTGGGGAGAAGCAATAATGGGTTTATTCACTCTTCACTCTCCAATTTTTCTAAAGCAGCCGTAAATTCTTCACGGCTCACGCCATAATGATTCAGGCGTTCCAAAAAGCGTTTGGCATTGCCATAGCCTATACCAAGTTCGGCACCCAGCGCATCACGGCGCACAGAAGCACTCTCGCTGCCGTTCAGATTATTTTGGAACAAATCACGCATGGTAAATTCCTGCTGCGGACGATATTCATGGTGACGCACCTTAGCCAGAGCTTCCAAAATAGCCTCCGGCTGCGCCTGCTCCACGCCTACATCATTATTGGCAGTTGCCTGACGCTTAGGAATAAACGCCTGCCCTGCTTCCGGAAAGCGCTCCGTCAGAAAGCGGCGAATGCGCTCACCGGCACCGTCAGGATCAGTCAGGATAATTATCCCGCGTTTTTTATACGCAGCCTCAATCTGGCGCAAAGTATAGGGTGCCAAGGTAAAGCCGCCGGTTTCGATAGTATCCGCCTCCAGCGCCTTACCAATTGCCACCGTATCCATTTTTCCTTCTACTACGAGCACTTCCTTAAGCATCAGATAAATTCCACCTTAATCAGCTAAAATATAAATATCTACATCGCGTCTGCCCCACTGGATAGCACGATGATAATCATTAAAGAACAAATCTACTCTGTGGTGAACCATATCGCCACCGGTATCACCGGCCATAGCGATACCATAACCGGGGATATACATTTTTGTATAATACGGAATGAAGCGCGGGTCAACAGCCACAATACCTTCATACGGAACGAGGCCGATAGAAGTACGGCTGCCTGTTGCTACATAAGCAGAGGCATGGGCACTGATTTTTTTCGTATAGTGCTTATAGCCCTCAGGAGTATAGACGCTCATCGCCATACCCTTGCGGATAACCTTTGTTTCCGGCTCAATCAGCACATGACGTGTCAGCTCCTGTACGGAATGACTGCCATCACCGTTTTTCACCTTTTTGGAAACAACCTTCGCTGTACCGGCCTTGCCTTCAACATGTATCTTTTCCGTACCGAAGTTCAGACTGTAATCGTCCTCATACTTCACCGGAATATCTACACTCGCTTCACTGAATTGCAGCTCCTCATCGGCATTCAAAATATAAACCTGCATGCCTTCCTTGAACGGCTCATCCACATCCGGATAAACACGCTCCTTTTTGTAGGAGATGCCCAAATCCTTCAGCGCTTCGCCTACAGTCGGCTTGCAGCTTTTGTATTCTACCGTTTCATTGCCACGGATAACAGTAAAGGGCTTGCCGCGCAGTACCTCAATCACACTGCCGTTCTGTACCCTTTTGGTATTCTGCAGCTTCCAGCCATCGCCCTTCTCCAGGACAATGCCGGCCTCCTGCAAAATTTTGCCAGGCTTTACTGCACTAGTACGCACTTCCTTGGTCTGACCATCATAAAGAATAGTCACCTGCTGTGAAATATCAAAACCGGTCAGGAAGGGTACCATCAGCATAAGGATAACGGCAGATAATAAACAATTTAAATGTAATCTGCATATATGCTTAATCATAAAAACCTCCTTAATCCGATAATTATTTTAACATAAAACAGCAGGAAGCGTCAAATACGTGACATTTACAGCATTTTCGCGTATCTAAAATGTATAATTTGTTAGCATATAGACTACTTATATTCTAACATTTTCCCGTCCATTGAGATTATTTAACAGCAGGCTCATAGAATTTTTTCACCTGCTCCGTATAACTGCCATCCTGATTATACATAATCAGCGGCGGCAGAACATCCAAGCCGTAGCTACCGCCCTTCTGCATTTCCATTAGGAAAATCCAGGCAGGCTTATCAATTTTGGAATGCACCCATTGCAAACGCTTCGGCTGCAGACCATATTTCAGCGCCAGCTGCATGCTTTCGGCAAAGCGCTCCGGCAGCTGCACCAAAGCAAAGCGTCCGCGATAGCGCACAGCAAAAGCCGCCGCCCTGAAGAAATCCTCCAGCGTCGAGGTAACCTCGTGGCAGGCAGCAGTGCCTACCTGGCGCACGTTGCCGCTGTTGCGGTAGGGCGGATTGGAAGCCACCAAATCCATGCTTTCCGGCTGCAGCAGCTGCTTGTAATTGCGCAAATCACCGTCTATAACAGTAAACTTATCCTGCAGGGAATTATCCGCAACGCTTTGGCGTACCAATCTGGTTACCTGCGGATTGCAGTCCAGCGCCGTCACCTCTGCGGCGCCTCTGCTTTCCAGCAGCATACTGATTGCACCGGTGCCGCAGCCCAGCTCCAACACTTTTGCCTTACGCACAACATGCGGAAAGTTGCCTAAAAATATGGCATCCGTAGTATAGCAGAATTCCTTGGCATCCTGCCAGATTTTATAGCCGCAGCCCGGCACATAATCACAGCGCAGGCTGTTTTCCTGCTCAGACATTGTCAGCCTGGGAAGCATCTACAAGCTCTTCCCACTCCACCTGAATAGTATTATCCGGAGAAAGCTGTACGGCAGCGGTACGCTCCTTGCGATTGATGCCTACTACCTTGCCTTCGCCCATAGTAGTCACTACCTTGCTGCCCATCTTGGGAATTTCAATACGCTCGCTACGACCGCAGCCGTTGCAACCGTGCTTGCAGTACATATGGTTTTCATACTTCAGGCAACACATCAGACGGCCGCAGATGCCGGAAATCTTCGTCGGGTTCAGGGACAGGCTCTGGTCCTTGGCCATGCGGATAGATACAGGCTCAAAGTCGCCTAAAAAGGTTGCACAGCACAGCGGACGGCCACAGCTGCCGATACCGCCCAGCATCTTGGCCTCATCGCGCACACCGATCTGGCGCAGCTCGATACGGGTACGAAAAACTGCCGCCAGGTCCTTAACCAGCTCACGGAAGTCAATGCGTCCGTCAGCAGTGAAGTAGAAAATAATCTTATTCACATCAAAGGTAAACTCTACGTCAATCAGACGCATGGGCAGAGCATGATTTTTGATTTTGCGCAGGCAGATATTGAACGCTTCCTTTTCACGGATTTTGTTTTCTGCCAGTTTCATGTCATCATCGGCTGTTGCTTTACGCATAACCGGCTTGAGCGGGGAAACAATCTGCTTGTCATCAACCTCACGCGGTCCGATAACAACTTCGCCGTATTCCACACCGCGAGCTGTTTCTACAATAGCGAAATCACCCTTTGCTACACCTGTTTCCGCCGGGTCAAAATAATATATCTTGCACGCTTTTTTAAAGCGAATGCCTACTACTGTCGGCATAAAATATCACTCCTTATAAATTTTATCTATTTTAAGCGCCATGGTTTCCAATGCCGTTTTCATACCGACACTGCTCACCAATGCGTCATATGCTTCCTGTACAATCACTAAAGCCTGCTTCAGCGCCGACAGCTGCCAGCCGCTGCTCTGGCTTTTAAGTTCATCCAGTAAATCTATATTATATATTCTATCATAAAGCTGCAAATTGCACATCATTAAATCGCGCAGCAGCAGCTGCCACAGCTGCACAAGCAGCAGTGCCTGCTCGCGCTGCACCTTTTTGTCCAGCCAACTGCGTCCGGCCAGATAATTCATCGGCATCGCCAAGGGCAAGGCCTCCAAAAAGGTTGCCGCCTGCTTACGGCATTCAAATACATCCAGTTGCCCCTTGGCTGCAGCTAAATTCAGCGCCAAGCCGATTGAGCCTTCGCTGATACGCGCCAATACCGCGGCCTTGGCAGGCTCTATCTGCCTTGCCTGCAGCTCCTGCTCCACCAGCTGCGGCTCGATTGCCTGAAAGCGCAGCTGTACCACACGCGACATAATAGTCGGCAACAGCCTGTTGACATTGGCTGCTAGCAAAATAATCACCCAGCCGGCCGGCGGCTCCTCCAACAGCTTCAAAAAAGCATTGGCTGCGGCGGGAACCATGGTATCCGCATCCTCAACAATGCACACACGCGTCGGTGACATCACCGGTGCCAGCGCCGTTTTGGCCGTCAGCTCCCTGATCTGGTCGATAATAATCGTATCTCTTAAACGGTCTTTTTTATCATCCCATTCGTGCTGCACCAGTACGAAATCCGGATGGCTCAGATTGCCGTCCTGCAAATTCATCAGCCTGCAGGCCTCGCAGCCGTCTGTGCCGTTATGTTGAAAGCACAGCAGTGCCTTGGCAAATTCCAGAGCCAGCGTGCGCTTGCCCAAGCCGGCAGCACCGCTGAACAGCAATGCATGCGGACGCTCCTTGGCCTGCAGATAGTTCTGCAGAAATTTTTTCTGTTCTGTGTGGCCGATAATATGCTCCCACATTTTATTTCTCTCCGCTGATTACTCTGCCGATTACCTGCAGCACCTTAGCAGTAACCTCCTGCTGCGTGCCTAAGGCATCAATCACCTGCAGGCGCTGCGGCTCTGCCTCGGCAAGCTGCAGAAAGCCTGCACGCAGGCGCTGCTGAAATTCCAGTCCCTGCTGCTCATAACGGTCCTGCACACCGCGCTGCTGCCGACGTGCCAATAATTCTGCCGGGTCGGCATCAAAAACAAGTGTCAAATCAGGCTCCAAGCCACCGGTAGCAAAGGCTCCCAGCCGGCGCAGCTGTGCAATCTCCTCCGGAGCCTTGCCCTGCGCCAGTCCCTGATAAACCAGCGTTGAATCATTGAAGCGATCACAGATAATAATCTTACCTGCTTCCAGCGCCGGACGCAGCAGCTTGTCGACATGCTCGCTGCGCGCTGCCAGATACAGCAGCGTCTGCGTTGCCGTTGTCAGCGGCAGCTCCGGGTCCAGCACCAAAGCACGCACCTTTTCAGCCAGCTGTGTACCGCCCGGTTCGCGGCTTTCCAGCACATCATAGCCCTGTTCGCGCAAGGCCTGCGCTGCCAAATGCTGTTGGGTAGTTTTACCCGCTCCGTCTATTCCTTCGAATGTAATAAAAAATCCTCGCATCTTTTTACCTCAATCAGCAATAACACGTATCGTTTGTAAGCTGCTGTCCGCAGGTCCGCTTACCGGCAACCCCAGCTCCTTCTGCGCGCGGCAGTAGGCAATAATCTCTTCCGTTACCAGCTCACCCGGCAGCAGCACCGGTATTCCCGGCGGATAAAAGCTCACCTGCTCGCCGCAGATTTTGCCTACAGCCTCTGCCAAAGGTACCGCTTTTTTCGCACGATAGAATACGTCGCGCAATGGCAGAACTGCCTGCGTCTGCGGCACCTTCGCTGCCGCTGCCAACTGCAGCGGCGCACGCTTCTGCGCCTGCATTTTATTCAGTACAGCGGCAATTCTTGCCAACGCCTCGTCATAATCCGTAGTAACATCTGCATAGGTCACCAGAAAGAGTACATTATAGGCATCTACAAGCTCAACAGCAACTCTTGCCTCACGGAAAAGCTCACCAACCTCTACGCCGGTATAGCCCCAGGCTGCAAAGTTGACTGTCACCTTCGTGCTGTCCATCTGCAGTCCGCCGCAATCTGCCGTCTCCATTACACGCAGGCCGCTATAGGCGGCACACAGGCTGCGCAGCTTAGCAGCAGCCTGTACAGCCGCCGCTGCCATCTCCTTGCCGTAGACCTGCACCTGCGCTCTGGCAGCATCCAGTGATGCCATCAGCAGATAGTTGGGACTTGTCGTCGTCAAAAGGCTCATCACATCCGCCGCACGCTGCAAATCAAGACGTGCTCCCTGCACATGCAGCATACTGCATTGCGTCATCGCGCCCAAAATTTTATGCGTACTCTGAGCACAGGCATCAGCACCGCACTGCAGAGCGGATGGCGGCAACAGTTCACTGAAGCCAAGATGCGGTCCATGCGCCTCATCCACCAGCAGCACTGCATTATGCGCATGGCAGCAATCAGCAATCGCCCGCACATCTGCCGCCACACCGTAATAATTGGGGCTGGTCAGCAGTACCGCCTTAATTTTGCTGTCCTGCGCCAGTGCCGCCTCTATCTGCTGCACAGTAACCTGCATCTGAATGCCGAATTCCGGCTGATACTCCGGCTGCAGATAAACTGCCTCTATACCACCCAAAACAAGTCCGCCGGCAACACTGCGGTGCGCATTGCGCGGCAACAGCAGCTTCTCCCCCGGGTTCAGTGCTATCAGCAGCATAGCATGAATTGCCTGACTTGTGCCGTTGACTGCCCAAAAGCAGGCATCACTGCCATAGGTTTGCGCCGCCAGCTCCTGTGCCTCCTTAATATAGGTTTCCGGCTCGTGGATATCGTCCAGCTCGCTCATCAGCGACACGTCCATCTGCACGCTGGCACCCAGCTCCTGACGCAGCAAGCGCTGCATGCCGCGTCCTCCCTTATGTCCAGGAGTATGCAGAGGATAGACGTCCTCACTTTTATATTGCAGCATCGCCTCTATTAAAGGCATGCTAATTTTATCTTTCATTATTTGCTCCCTCCGGCAAAGCTAAACAAATTTAGTACATTATTATATTTTAACATATTTAGCACTGCAGATATAGCTTTAAAGCAGCTATCCGCACAAATTTATTCTTTACGCTGCGCACGCCTGCACAAAAAAGAGAGGCCCGTGCATCACAAGACCTCTCTGATTTTTGCTGAAAGCAACTCTATACTTATTTTATCTTTTTGAATAACCTTTTGGTATTTGCCGTAGCAATTGCCGCCAGCTCTTCAAATTCCATTCCCAGCACCTGCGCCGCATTACGCGCCGTATATTCCGTATAGCCCGGATTATTACGCTTGCCGCGGAAAGGCACCGGCGTCAGATAAGGGCTGTCGGTTTCAAACAGCAGCAGCTCCTTAGGAATATACTGCATAACCTCACGCACTTTCTTCGCATTCTTATAGGTAGACGTACCGCCGAAGCCAAAGTAATAGCCACGCTTAGCCAGCTCCTTCGCCATTTCCAGCGACCCGCTGAAGCAGTGGAACACTGCCTGTACGCCGTGTACTTCCTTTTGGAACAGCTCTAGCATATCGCCGTGCGCATCTCTGTCATGAATAATCACCGGCAAATCAAACTGCTTAGCTAGGTCAACCTGCTCTAAGAAAATACGCTTCTGTACCTCCTTAGGTTCGTTTTCCTTCCAGTAATAATCAAGACCGATTTCACCAATTGCCACTACCTTCGGATGTTGCGCCCACTCTGCCAGCTGCTGCAGATAGTCGGCAGGAATGCCCTTTAAATTCTCGGGGTGCCAGCCAACCGCCGCATAAATAAACGGATATTTTTTCGCCAGCTCCACCGCAACAGCACTGCTGGCAGCATCGCAGCCGGGATTGACGATGCCGTCCATATCCTGCTCCAGCTGTGCAATCAGCTGCTCTCTGTCCTCATTAAACGCTTCATCATCTAAATGGGCATGCGAATCCCATAAGCCTGTTCTGCTCATAATCTACCTCACATTCACAAAAAAGTTCAGATACAGCTGCAAAAACAGCAGCATGCTGAACAAAATATAACGGAAAACCGCCGCCTTACGCGAATAATATTCGCAGCCAGGCAGGTAAAATTCCTTGGGATTTTGCGGATTATAAATAATTTTACGCGGCAGCTTCAGCGTAAAACCACGCTCCAACACATCGCCGCTCTTTTCCTTCGTTCCCTTGGCTTCGTTCAAGGCCTCGCTGTATTCCTTATCGCCAACTTTATAGGTAAAAACCGGGCACAGCTGCTTGCCACGGCTCCAGCTGCTCTTGTAGCCGGTAATCACCGCGCGCACCTCTTCAGTGCACAGGCTGCTCAGCTTAGGGAAATAATTCTTCGTAAAGATGCAGACGATGCCATATAAATAAATCAGCAGCGCCAACTTCAGCGTCCAGGCCATGCCCTTAAACATGTAAAAATCGTAACCGGGATAATGCTCTCCCAGCCATGCATGCGGCAGGATATAGGGCACCATGCTGCTGAGCAACACTAAGATCATGCTGATGCCTATACAAAGATACGGTCGCCAAAACAAGCGCGAAAATAGCTTTTCAGACACTGATAAGTCCCCCTTCCAAAACAAAAGACAATATGTTAATAGACGAAGAGCAGGCACTCCTCATCCGCCAAAACGTATCAGAGTGACTGCTCTAAATCTCAGAGTGCGTCAAGCACTTTTTTTATTTTACACGACTGCCGGAAGCAAGATTTTGCGGGTCAACAAGAGCCAGATTGCCCTGTCCGTCGGAAGCACACAGCAGCATGCCGAAGGATTCGATACCCATCAGCTTAGCCGGTGCCAGGTTTGCTACAACAACAACGTTTTTGCCTACCATCTGTTCAGGCTCATAGTATTGGGAGATACCGCTGACAATAGTGCGTACCTCATCACCGATTTCTACCTGCAGCTTGAGCAGCTTTTTGGATTTTTTAACCTTTTCTGCTTCCAGAACCTTGCCTACGCGCAGGTCAATCTTCTCAAAGTCAGGGAAAGCAATTTCCGGTTTAATCGGTTCCATAGCAGGCTTTGCTTCTTTTGCCGGAGCAGGCGCGGGAGCTGCAGCCTTATGCTCATAGCGTTTGCCGCCGATGATGGTTGCGCCGTCTTCGGTAACCTCGATACGCGGATACAGAGGCTCGCCTTTGCAAACCTTAGTACCGTTTGCCAGACCGCCCCACTCAGCGTCAGCCAACAGGAACTGCTCAGGCACAGCCAGGCCAAGCTGAGTGTAAATTTTCGGGCTGGTGGTCGGAATATACGGGCTGATTAAAATAGCTACGATACGCAGGGTTTCAGCCAGGTTATACATAACAGTCTTCAGACGGTCAGCCTTAGCCTCGTCCTTAGCCAGAATCCACGGAGCGGTTTCGTCGATATATTTGTTGGCGCGGCTGATCAAAGCCCATACACCTTTAATTGCAGTGTTGATTTCCATGTTGTCCATAGCCTTAACATAGTTAGCTACGGTTTCCTTAACGAGAGCCTTCAGCTCATCATCAATCGGTTCGCTAGCACCGGTATCAGCAACAATGCCGCCATGATATTTTTCAATCATGCTTACGGTTCTGTGCAGCAGGTTGCCCAGGTCGTTGGCCAAATCTGCATTTACACGGGTAATCAGTGCATCACGGGAGAAGTTGCCGTCACTGCCCAAGTTGATTTCGCGCAGCAGGAAGTAGCGGATAGCATCAGCGCCGAACTCATCAATCAGGCCCAGCGGGTCGATAACGTTGCCCTTAGATTTGGACATTTTATCGCCGTCAACTACGAGCCAGCCATGACCGTAAACCTCTTGCGGCATTTCCAGACCCATAGCGTGCAGCATAATCGGCCAGATAATGGTGTGGAAGCGCACGATTTCCTTGCCTACCAGGTGCAGGCTTGCCGGCCAGTATTTGTGGAAGAAGGCATCATCGGTGCCGTATTTAATGCCGGTCAGATAGTTCAGCAGCGCGTCGAACCATACATAAACAACATGTTTTTTGTCAAACGGAACAGGAATGCCCCAGTCAAAGGTGGTACGGGTAATGCACAAATCCTCCAGACCTTGCTTAACGAAATTGATCATTTCGTTGCGGCGGCTTGCCGGTTGGATGAAATCAGGATGTTCTTCGATAAATTGCAGCCACCAATCTTGGTATTTGCTCATTTTAAAGAAGTAGCTTTCCTCTTCCATCTCCTCTACCGGACGATGGCAGTCGGGGCAGCAATGGTTTTCATCAAGCTGACGCTCCAGCCAATAGGATTCGCAGGGCACGCAGTACAGGCCCTTGTAGTTTTTCTTATAGATATCGCCCTGCTCATAAATTTTTTGCAGTGCATCCTGAACTACCTTGTGATGACGCTCCTGACTGGTGCGGATAAAGTCATTGTTGGAGATATTCAGCTCTTTCCACAGCAGCTTGAAGTTGGCAATAATCGCATCTACATACTGAATCGGGGTTACACCCTTTTCCTTAGCTTTACGTTGGATTTTCAGACCATGCTCATCACTGCCGGTCAGGAAGAATACATCCTCACCCTTCAGGCGGTGGAAGCGTGCCAGGCTGTCAGCGATAGTTGTGCAATAGGCATGGCCTATATGCAGATTGTCACTCGGATAATAAATTGGTGTTGTAATATAATAACTCGGTTTAGTCATTGTCAGACCCATCTCCTTCAGAAATTAGTTGATTATATAGCTCCCGTTTGGGGATTTTACGTTTTTTTGCTACCTGCGCCAAGGCAGCTTTTTTATCTACGCCTTCAGCCATCAGCTTGCTCACCTCGTCAAGAGGTTCAAGCTCCTCCTCGGCTGCAGCGAAAGCACCGTCGCCGGCATCAAGCACCAGGCAGAACTCTCCGCGCGGTGAATTGACCTCCAGCCATTCCAGACAGCCGCTGACCGTGCCACGGTAGAATTCCTCATGCAGCTTCGTCAGCTCGCGTGCTGCCGCCAAAGGACGGTCTCCCCAGGCATTCAGAATATCCTTCAACACCTCCACAATCCTGTGCGGCGCTTCGTAAAGAATAATCGTCGCAGGAATATGCTGCCATTTCTCCAGCTGCTCGCGTCTGTTACGCTTGCTCTTAGGCAAAAAACCACCGAAGAAAAACGGATACGTCGGCAGACCGCTGGCAATCAAAGCACATAAAGCAGCGTTGGCACCTGGTACAGGCACCACTCTGATACCATGAGCAATCGCATCATGCGCCAAGGCCTCACCGGGGTCAGCAATTCCCGGAAAGCCTGCGTCGCTTACAAGCGCAACATTTTTGCCCTCCAGCAGCTGGCCTAAAAGATATTCTCCCTGCTTATCCTTGCTATGCTCATCATAACGCACCAGGCGTCCTTTGATGTTGAAGTGATTTAAAAGCTGCAGCGTATGACGTGTATCCTCCGCCGCAATCAAATCTGCTTCCTGCAGCATCCGCAAAGCGCGCGGTGTCATATCCTCAAGATTACCGATAGGTGTAGCGCATAAATAAAGTGTTCCATATATATTATTTTGCTCTGCTGTCACAGCTCCGCCTCCTATCATTTAACGGTGGTCAGCAGGTGCAGTACATACTAACCCATAATATATTAATTTTATCACACAAGGCGTGATAAATAAAGAAAAAACGCGTAACTTTCGTTACGCGTTCAGCTTATCAGTAAAGAGCTCGGCCGGATTTCCAACCGGGTGTAAATGTAGACTCGATAGCAGCGCATTTATTATTATAGCTGTCTGCCAGCCAGGAAGGATAATCAAAATACCAGGTATTCCAATATTCCCCGTTGATAAAGCACTTTTTGTAATAAATCCTGTCATTTTCCAGATAGGAAATAACATACCAGTCATCACCCTTAGCCTTATAGGCAGCAGACGGATGATTTTGGATATCCATATCATATTCATCGGCAAGCGTCATGCCCATATTATGACCGCCGCTGACAGTAAAGCTGGAACCGTATTCATCCTTAAAAATGCAGCCGTCGCCATTAGTGCTTTCGAAGGCCTGATTGAAGTTTGCCGGGAGATTAATCGCAAAAGCAAATCTGTCATTGATATAGCGATAATAATCGGGATTATCCGTTGTAAATACTCTGACGTACTCTGCTGTTCCTTCGCTGGGTTCATACCATTGGTTTTTCAAAAAAACAGCGCTGGCCGCCGATACGGTAGCAGTAAAAATAAACATCAGCATCGACAGAAGCAGCAAGATTTTTTTCATAGCATTCACCATCCTTAAATGTATTCTCTGTACTTTAATTGTAACCTGCGCAGGAATTTTTGTCGAGATAATCTGCTAAAAATTGACTTTTTCTGCTCAGTATTCAGTTAACAGGTGTATATTTCTTTTCCAGCAGACGCACAAAATAATGGTAGGCTGCAAAAACAAATACCGCACAACTGATCCATGCAATCGGCTCCGCCATACAGATGCCCTCATAGCCAAAGGGCACACTGAGATATATTGCCGCGATAGAACGCATTATCAGTTCAACCATACCCGAAAGCATAGGAATCATGCTTACGCCCATGCCCTGACAGGCATTACGGTAAATAAAAATCTGGCTGAGGAAGAAGTAAACAGGCACGGTATACAAGATATAAAGATGTGCGGCCTCCATAACCGTCGGTGACGGATTATCCAGGAAGATTCCGATTACCTCTTCGCCGAAAGCAAAGACCACAACCGCAGCAAACAAGCTGAAGGCCAGCGTCAGCAGCGAGCAGCGGTGCACCGCATCACGGATGCGGTCAAAGCGGCGAGCACCGAAATTCTGCGCCGTAAACACAGCCATAGCAATACCGAAGGAAATCATCGGCTGCAGCGCCAGTTGCTCTACGCGCATTGCCGTAGTAAAGCCGGCAATCTGGTCACTGCCGAACTTGTTGCAAACTGACTGCAGAATAATAATACCAAGTCCCAAAACTGAGAACTGCACCGCCATCGGCAGGCCCATACGCAGATGCGCCCACAGCTCCGGCCAATCCAATTGAAAGTCGCTGCGATGAATATGCAGCTGCGGAAAGCGCTTGTAAATATAAATTACGCACAGCACTGCGGAAAAGGCCTGGGCAATAACCAAGGCAAAGGCGCTTCCCGGTACACCCCAGCCAAAGATGATGATGAAAACAAGCGCTAAAATAATATTCACTATCGAAGAAATAATGAGAAAGTACAGCGGTGTTTTACTGTCCCCCAAGGAGCGCATAATACCCGACAAAAGATTATACGCCATCATCGCCAGCAGACCGTCGACGATAATCATTACATAGGCATAGGCATCCTCCATCAGCTCCGGCGGAATATTCATCATCACCAGCATCGGGTCGATAACCAAATGCATAATCCCTATAATTAGCAAAACGAAAAATAAGCTCAACACAACGCAGGTAGCAATGCTGCGGCGCATTCCCTGCATATCCTGCGCACCGTAACGCTGTCCCGTAACAACAGTAAAGCCGTTGCTGAGACCAATCGTCAGCACCATCGTCAGCATAAACAGCGGTGATACCGCACCTACGGCAGCCAAGGCGTTAACGCCAATCGTCCGCCCGACAATAATAATATCGGCAATATTATACAGCTGCTGAAAAACATTGCCTATCAGAAGCGGCACCGTAAAGGGAATAATCAGCTTTAATGATGCTCCCTCTGTCATATTCTGAAGCATAAAAAAAGAACCTCCTTTAGCTGCTCTCTCCCGAGCAGCAGTATCAGTCCGGTATTACAATATATATCACTGACTTATCAGTCAAAATATAGCACAATCAGGAAAAAAATACAAGACGTGCAGCAACACACGTCTTGTAAAATCTTATTCCATAACTACTCTATTGGAAATCTTGCCAATACCCTCGATTTCAACGGTGATTTCATCACCCTCATTTAAGAGCCCGGCACCAACCGGAGTACCTGTCAAAATCAGATCACCGGCATCCAATGTAAAGCTCTGAGAGATGTAGCTCAGAATTTCGTAGGGATTATAAATCATATTGTTCGTGCGCGCATCCTGCTTAAGCACACCGTTGACATAAGAGCGGATGGATAAATCGCTGGGATCCAGCTCCGTTTCCAGCCACGGTCCCAAGGGACAGAAGGTATCAAAGGATTTACAGCGCAGCCACTGGCGCTCCTTGCGCTGCAGGTCGCGGGCCGTAACATCATTAGCACAGGTATAACCCAAAATATATTTAGGTACATCTTCTGCCTTAACATTCTTCATCCTCTTTTTCACGACAATACCCAGTTCCGCGCCAAAGGCCAGCTCCTGCACCTGCTTCGGCCAGATGATATCCGCACCTGTACCGACAACGGTATGCGCAGCCTTAGAAAAAATACTCGGCTCGCGCGGAATTTCTACACCGAATTCTGCCGCATGCTTCTGGTAATTAAAGCTGACGCAGATAATCTGCTTCGGTACGCAGGGTGCCAGCAAGCGTACATCACGCATAGCAAAGGTTTCATCAGTTATCTGCCAATATGTTTCCAAAGAACCATATACGCAACGGATAACATCGCCGTCAATAAAGCCTATACGCTTGTTGCCTGTCCGTAAATCCTCAAAACGCACGCATTTCATTTTAACCCCTCCATAATCTGCATCCTTCTCGCTTTAAAATAAACAGGTGTCAGTTCTGCCTGCGCTGCCAACGCCAGCGCTTCCTGCAATCTGCGCCCCACATGCTCCTTATAATGGGCGTCACTGCCAAGAGTGCAGTATTTGCCGCCAAGCTCACGGTAACGCTTGTACAGCGGCAGCAAGCCTGCTACCGCAGCAGCATCATCCAGGCGACGTGTATTGATTTCAATAGGTTTATTCTGCTCAATCAAAAGTAAAAACAGCTTATCGAATAATTCCGGTGCATCCTGCAGACGCAGCTCACGCTCCGCTCCCTTATACGGCCAATAACGGCAGATATAGTCAATATGCGCAAACGCATCAAAATCTCGCTCCTGTTCCAGGCAGGTAATCGCATCATGCAAAAATTCTTCTACAATCTGCTGACGTGTGCGTCCCTTGTAGCAGGTCTGCTCGTATAAATCACGTCCGCCGATGCAGTGGATAGAGGCCAGCACATAGTCAAACGGATGAGCCTGTGCCACCTTTTTATCCTCAGCCGCAGTATGTGTCTGCATGCCGATTTCAATGCCTATCAGCACCTCGTCGCTGCTCAGCGGCCGCAGACGCGCAAAATATTCGTCTATATCAAAGATAAATGCTTCCGGATTAGTCGGATAATCATAATCCCAATGCTCTGTAACCGTTATACCAATCCCCTGCTCAGCGGCTGCGCCGATGGCATCAGCAAATTTCATTTCGCTGTCGCAGGAATAATCACAGTGCATATGTGTATCAAATATCATTTAGTGTACCTTCCTTCCGTAAATTATATTGTATCAAATTGCAACAAAAAAGCAACGGGGAAGGGAGTATTTTTTCACCAATTAACGAGAAAATTACAAAGAAGTTAGCAGGGAGTAATCCAAGAGAAAATTTTAATTGTTCTCCGAGATTACTCCCTGTAAAAATCAATGTATCTTATACCTCTCCGTCGTCCATAATTCCCAGCTTACGCTTCCAGTAGCGGGAATAAATAGCGCCCAACGGATTATGAGCCAGCAGGCGGTCCTTAACTACCAGATTCGTTACCGGACCTTCGGCATTCATATTGAAAATAGCATCGTGTCCAACGCACAGGCCACAGGAAATGTACAGCTCAACGCCCTTTTCTGCCAAAAACTTAGCCTGGAATTTAGGATTGCACATTGCTTCATGCTCCAGCTCCGGCTTAACCTGCTTCAGTCCCAGCTCTTTTTTGGGGAAGCTGCAGTTTTTGCAGCATACGCTGTAAAACTCAAAGCCCTGCTGCTTAAAATATTTAGCAATATAGCGTGCTTCCGCATTCAGACCGATGCAGAAGGACATGCCCAGCTTTTTGTAGCCCATAGCTTTGGCAAACTCCGCAGTTTCCTGCAGACGGCAGATATTGCTGTAGAACGTGCCTTCAACGTAGGCAGCAGCCTGCATGAGCTTCAATTCTTCCTCGGTATAGGCTTCCTTGACAGCCTCCAGGAGCACGCCTGTGCAGTTAACACCCTTGGTGTAGCAGGCATGTGTAGGACAATTAGCGCAATCACATTTCATTTTACATTTCTCCTTTCGCCAATAACCTTGTTAAGCCTATTGTAGCACAAACAGCAAACAGATTAAAAGAGCTGCCACACTTTTGGCCGCGTCAGTTTACTGTAGGAATCAA
>NZ_GL830845.1 GCF_000188175.1 Phascolarctobacterium succinatutens YIT 12067
CCCGTTTTTCCTACAAAAACTTTACGCTAGCGTAAACAAAAAGCCGTCCTTCTTTCGAAGAACGGCCTTAAATTCGTGGTGATCCACCCGAGACTCGAACTCGGGACACCCTGATTAAAAGTCAGGTGCTCTACCAACTGAGCTAGTGGATCATTGGCTGGGGCGGCTGGACTCGAACCAACGCATGCGGGAGTCAAAGTCCCGTGCCTTACCGACTTGGCTACGCCCCAAGCTTATTAGTGGTTATTCAGATTTACAAAATCTGAAAAGGTGGGGTGACTGGTGGGAGTCGAACCCACGCGTAACGGAGCCACAATCCGCCGTGTTAACCACTTCACCACAGCCACCATCTTGTTTCCAAGCTGAATAGCTTGGCGACGAATAGTATTATACTATATTACCGGCACTGCGTCAATAGGAAAATTTAATTTTTATAAAAAATTTTACAGCAATCACCGGACATAGTCAAAAATTGCTTTGCAGCTGTCAATCAGCGGCGGGCAATAACTTCAATTTCTACATGAGCGCCTTTAGGCAGAGCTGCTACCTGTACAAAGGAGCGTGCCGGCGGCTCAATCTTAAAGGT
The DNA here is from genome assembly GCF_000188175.1 of Phascolarctobacterium succinatutens YIT 12067. Taxonomy (GTDB): domain Bacteria; phylum Bacillota; class Negativicutes; order Acidaminococcales; family Acidaminococcaceae; genus Phascolarctobacterium_A; species Phascolarctobacterium_A succinatutens. The sequence goes on from NZ_GL830845.1 coordinate 587, forward strand.
TTTTGCATAAACAGCATTAATAGCATCAAAATTCTTGATGTCATCTACAAAAATAGTAGTTTTTACAACGTCCATGAATCTGAAACGTGCTTCCGTCAGGATAGCCTCAATATTGTCTAAAACCTGCTGAGTTTCAGCTTCAATAGAGCTTTGAACCATTTCACCTGTTTCCGGATTAATAGCAATCTGACCGGATACAAACAGAATAGAACCTGCCAATACAGCTTGAGAATAAGGACCTAAAGCTTTGGGTGCATTTGTTGTTGCAATAACTTCCATGATTAAAGTCTCCTTTGCTACTTTTTTATTTACGGGCAAAGTATTTTTTCGCCCACTCTATAGCCGAAGGCGTTGCGGCCATACCGCCGCCTGCGGTTTCCTTCAAAGCACAGGGAAGCGCATCCCCTACGCTCTTCATGGCATCAATTGCTTCATCAGCATTAATAAAGCTGCTGATTCCGGCCAGTGCCAGCTCTGCTGCCAACAGCGCCTGCAAAGCACAGGCTCCGTTACGTTTAATGCAGGGTACTTCTACCAGGCCTGCCACAGGATCGCAAACAAGGCCCAGCACGTTTTTAAAAACGACTGCTACTGCTGTACCAACCTGCTGCGGTGTGCCGCCCAGCATAGAAACAGCAGCACCTGCTGCCATCGCTGCAGCACTGCCGCATTCTGCCTGACAGCCACCCATAGCACCTGCCAGAGAAGCGCGCTCGTTGATTACCATACCGATACTGCCGGCAACCACCATACCGCGCTGCAAGGTTGCATCGTCTAGTCCACAGTGCTTTTTCAGTGCGAATAACACTCCCGGAAGCACGCCGCTGGCACCTGCTGTAGGAGCAGCAACTATACGTCCCATAGCCGCGTTGCACTCGCCAACTGCTGTAGCATAGATAACGGCATCTAAGGCCTTCTCGCCCAAAAGATTAACAAAGCCTTCGGCACCTGCGGCTGCAGCCAGCTTTTTGGCATCACCGCCGGTCAGACCGCTGTGCGAGCGGACACCGGTTAACCCATGCTCTACTGATTTCTCCATAACGTCCAGCATTTCCTGCATTTTCGCCAACAAATCTTCCTGACTGCATTCCAGCTCACGCATATTGTAGTCTATGAGAAATTCATCTAACGGCTGCTGCCATTCAGCAGCCTCTTTAATCCAGCTGTTCAAAGACAGCATTTCTTTCTTCATGCTGCACCCCTTACAAAACACTGGCGATAAAACGCACCGATTCTATCTGCTGCAGCGCGCTTATAAGATTGATAATCTCCTGCGGCACTGCCTCGTCACATTCAATAACCATAGATGCCATACCGCCCTTATCGCTGCGGAACAAGCGCATCGTAGCGATATTTACACCGGCATTGGCCAAGGTACTGGTAACCAGCGCAATAACACCTCTGGTATCAATATGCACTGTCAAAATAGCAGGCAAGCGTCCTGTAAGCTCCACTGGGAACCCGTCAATTTCCGTAACCTGTACCTGACCGCCGCCAACAGAAGAGCCGACGATATCACAACGGGCACCATTAGCTGCAGTCAGCTTAAAAAACACAGTATTGGGATGAGCCTTATTGCCCAAATCAATTTTATGATAAGAATATTCTAAGCCGTTTTTCTCCGCATAGCGGTCAGCCTGCGGAATGCGTTCATCATCCGGCAGCCAGCCCATCAGGCCGGCAAGCAGCGCCATATCCGTGCCATGTCCCTTATAGGTTTCAGCAAAGGAGCCATGCAGATAAATCTCTGCCTTTACCGGCTTACTGCCAAGAATACTGGTAGCCAAAAGTCCCAGACGGACAGCACCGGCAGTATGCGAGCTGGAGGGACCAATCATCACCGGTCCGATAATATCCAAAATACTCATAAAGCACCTCTATTCATCACTGGCCAGCGAACGATGTGCCAAGCCGACACACAGCTCATTGAGATTAAGCACGCCAACGCCCATATAAATAGCAACACAAAGATGCTCTCCGGCGCGGGCAATACCTATTTTACCGCCGACATTGAAGCCAAAGGCCTTAACCTTTACCTGTTCCAGTGCTTCGTGCGCCGCACCGGCCACAGCACCGGCACCCACATGAGATTCGGTTACAAGTCCCTGACGCTGCGCAGCCACTACGGCACGCTCGACAATTTTTACAATAGAAGGAATAAATTCACCGCCGAAATCAACAGCTGTTGAACGGATGCCATGCTCCGCTAAGCGTTCCTTTACCTTCGTTTCCTCCACACGACTGGAGGTAAGTGCAATACGCAAGGCAGCACGGCCGATTTCGATGCTGTTGATGCAGCTTTTACCACATTCATGCATGTTAGTCACACCCCTCACAAAACAATTTTTATATCAGCAGGCGCAGAGATTATTCGTCCTTTTCAGGAACCTCTACAACCTCTTTGATTTTATTTTTATCCAGCATTGCTACCAACAGGAAGGTAATAATGCAGATAGGCCATTCAAAGTAAATTACTTCGTTGGCAAAAAGCGGTTTGATGCCTGCCAGCGGGCTGCCGGGAACAAACCAGAGAGCAATGCCGATAAGGCTCACCAATGTAGTCCAGAAAGCAGAGCTGCGACGGCACAGGCCGGGAGCGAACATCGTAAAGAAGAATACACAGGTCAGGCCGCAGGTCATAGACAAACCGGCAATCATCGTCTTAACAATGCCTGCCGCATTGAAGGCAAACCACAGAGTAATCAGGCCGACAGCAAAAACAGACAGACGATTGATGATGACAAATTTATTTTCCGCAACAGTAGGATTAATAAAGCGTTTGTAAATATCATTACTGAAGAGCGTAGCCGCACCCAGCAGAATAGTGCAGGCAGTAGATACATCCGCAGCCCACAAAGCAGCCAGAGTTACACCGCCGGCAAGAGGATCCAGAGTCATAACAACCTTAGGCATAGCAAGTGCAGCCTGCGCTACCGGCATTTCCGGATACATTGCCTTGCAGACAACGCCCAATACAGCGCAGATGAAGCCTACAGGGAAAATCATCAGGCCGGCCAGCACATAACCGTTACGGGCAGCCTTGGCATTTTTTGCACCGCAGGCAATCTGTACAGGACCCTGCGCGGTAATAGTCTGAGTAATCATAACGATAATCCAGCCGAGAATAGTAGCAAAAGCCAGGCCTGCTACCGGACTGCCCATAACCTCGGGGTTAGGCAGCTTACTGAGCACTGCATCCCAACCGCCTACGTTGGATACAGATTGAATTGCAGAGTAGATAATACCGATATAAATCAAGGTAACGCTGACAATATTTGCCAGACCGCTGGACCAAAGACCGCCAATCAGCGTAATACCGATAAATACCACGGCACTCATAATCATACCGCCATGGAAGGAGAAAATCTCCGGCAGCAGCGAGGACAAAATCGCACCGCCTGCCATGTACTGCAAAGCAGTAATAACGCACATAATGATAACCAGACCAATAGCAGCGATTGCACGGCCTTTAGTATCATAGTAGAACTCAAAGAATTCCGGAATAGTGGAAACCTTCATAGAACGCAGCTTGCCTGCTGCCAAAAGGCCCATAACAATAGCACCGATAGACCAGGCACCGTTATACCAGCCTGCTGCCAGACCAACACTGAAGGCACGCTGTGCTACGCCGACTGTAGAAGCAGCGCCGACTGCCAGACCGGTAACATTGACAGCTACCAGAATCGTGTTCAGCTTACGTCCGGCCAGCAAAAACGCTGTCGAACCCGAATCAGCCTTGTGCTTAACCCATAAGCTGATGCCAAAAAGCAACGCGATGTACACTACAACAATTACCAACTGAATAGACATAAAAACTACACTACCTTTCTTCCATGCTACAAAAGCATAATACTTGTGCTGTAAGAATATAAACCATGCTACCATCCTACAACGTACAATAATTTGTCTTATATTATACCAACTTTTTTTAGTAAATTAAAGCTCCCGCCAAAACTTTTCTGCAGCGGGAAATTTTTTGAAATAAAATTTACGTAAAATCTTTCTTGCGCAAGCGTAAGAAAAAGGATTTTATTTATTTTTGTCGAATTGTCTAATGTATGTTGTGATACAATGGAGGAAAGAAATATGTTTACTTATAAAACCATCGGAGTATGCTCCCGCGAGATTCATTTTGATATAGTTGACGGCAAGCTGCACAATGTAAGCTTTGACGGCGGCTGCCCCGGAAACCTGGCTGCTATCGGCAAGCTGGTAGAAGGGCAGGATGCCAAAGCAGTTGCTGATTTGCTCAAGGGCAATGACTGCCGCGGCCGCGGCACCAGCTGCGCCGACCAATTGGCCAAAGCTATCTCCGAGCATCTGTAATATATAAAGATTGTTGTGACGCAGACGGTGCTTTATATCACGCCTGACAGGAAAGAGGAAAGGAGGAACCCTACTATGTACAAAATTTTAAAAAGTACCGACCAAGGATTGGACGAGCTGGAGCTGGAACATCTGGAAAAGGGCTACTGGCTTGACATAGTGGCTCCTTCTGTAGAAGAGCTGCAGGAAATAGCGGCAGCGACAAAAATCCAGATGGATTTTTTGAGTGCCGCACTGGACGAGGAAGAAAAATCCCGTATCGAAGTAGAGGATGACCAGATTCTGATTTTGGTCGATATTCCTTTTTTACGCAGCAATAAAGATTACGATACCCTGCCTTTAGGTATCGTAGTAACCGAAGAAGGCATTGCCACTATCTGTTTGGAGCCAAACGCCGTAACTGCAGATTTTGGCACGCACAACAGCAAAATGTTCAGCACCTTCAAAAAAACGCGCTTTTTGTTCCAGATTCTTTATAAATCCGCTACTCTCTATCTGAAATATATCCGTATCATCATCCGTCGTACGGACGAACTGGAAATTCACCTGCGCCAGTCCATGGAAAACAGCGAGCTCTTCAACCTGCTTGATCTGCAGAAGTCCTTAACCTACTTTTCCACATCTCTGCGCAGTAATTCCATTGTACTGGAAAGACTGCTGCGTCTGCGCAATGCGACACAGTCCCAGCATCTTATAAAGGTATACGAAGAAGATGAGGATTTGCTGGACGATGTTATCATCGAATATAAGCAGGCTGTAGAAATGGTTGAAATGTACAGCCACATTCTTAACAGCATGATGGAAGTTTTTGCCAGCATCATCAGCAACAACCTGAACCTGGTCATGAAATTTTTGGCATCCGTCACCATTATTTTGGCGATTCCTACACTCATCAGCGGTTTGTGGGGCATGAACGTACCTGTCCCCTTTGCGGAAAACCCCTTCGGGTTCCTTATCGTCATCAGTCTGGCGGCGTGTATTGCCATCGGCACTGCCTTCCTGCTGTGGAAGAAGCGAATGTTCTGAGGTTAGAAAATGTCTAAAATTACGCAAGAAAAACTGCTCGCCGGAATTATTTTCGGCGATAATGATAACGAAGAATATATTTACCTGCCCGGCGGCGAGGTTGGCAGCGAAGCGCCTCTTTGCGTGCTGGAACGCGGCGGCAGCCGCGAGGACCTGCCTCTTGAAGAAGCGGCACAGCAGGTTCATCGTCTTGCGCTGCGCCCCTGCACTCATCCGCTGTGGGGTAAGCGTTCGTACTAAATCATAATGCCGCAAGGAGGAATGCAAGATGTATATCCCTAAACTGCACAAAATCTGGCTTTGTCAAAATGACAATGGCGGTATCTATATGTATCCCAAAATGGCAAATCGTCACGGCCTGATTGCCGGTGCTACCGGTACAGGCAAAACCGTTACGCTCAAGGTGCTGGCAGAAAGCTTCAGTGAAATGGGCGTACCTGTTTTTCTGGCAGATATCAAGGGCGACGTTTCCGGTATGTGCCTGCCCGGTGAGGACAGCGAAGGCTTCCGCAAGCGTTTGAGAAATAAGCTTGGCCTGGAAACAGAATGGAAATTCGCCGGTTATCCGGTACGCTTCTGGGACGTTTACGGCAAAGGAGGCATTCCCGTACGCGCTACCGTTTCGGAAATGGGACCTGATCTGCTCAGCCGTCTGCTGGAGCTGAACGAAACCCAAAGCGGTGTAATGAATATTGTTTTCCGCGTAGCAGATGACCAAGGCCTGCTGCTGTTGGATTTCAAGGATTTGCGCAGCATGGTACAATACGTCGGTGATAATGCTGCCCAGTTCAAAACAAGCTACGGCAACATCACTCCCGCCAGCATCGGTGCTATCCAAAGAGCTTTACTGCGTCTGGAGGACCAGGGTGCGGATATTTTCTTCGGTGAACCGGCACTTGATATCAAGGACTGGTTTGCTACGGCAGAAGACGGCCGCGGCGTTATCAACCTGCTGCATGCTACCGAACTGTTCCAACGTCCGCTGCTCTACTCCACCTTCTTGCTGTGGATGCTTTCCGAGCTCTACGAAATGATGCCGGAAGCAGGCGATTTGGATAAACCCAAAATGGTTTTCTTCTTTGACGAAGCTCATCTGATTTTTAAGGATGCACCGCAATCCCTTTTGGATAAGATTGAACAGATTGTCCGCCTCATCCGTTCCAAGGGCATCGGTATTTACTTTATCACCCAACAGCCAACCGACGTACCCGAAAGCGTACTGGCACAGTTGGGCAACAAGCTGCAGCATGCACTGCGCGCCTACACTCCTAAAGAACGCAAGAGCCTTAAAGCTACCGCACAATCCTTCCGCGAAAACCCTGCATTAGATTCAGAAGCTGCCTTAGGCGAGCTTGGCACAGGCGAGGTCCTCGTTTCTATGCTGGACCCCGAAGGTATTCCTTCTATCGTACAGCGTGCTTATGTAATACCGCCGCGCAGCTATCTTGGCGTGTGTGATGACGCCAAACGCCAACAGCTGATCAAGGACTGCCCGCTCTACAGCAAATATGCAGAAGCTGTTGACCGTGAATCCGCCTACGAGCTGCTGACACAAAAAGCGCAAGAAGCACAGGCGGAAGCCGAAGCGGCAGCGAAGGCTGAAGCTGAAGCGAAGGAAGCAGCGCTGAGAGCAAAAGAAGAAGCCAAGCAGGCCAAGGAAGCGGAGCGTGCCGCCAAAGCTGCGGAACGTGAGCGCATTGCAGCAGAACGTGCTGCACAAAGAAGCAGCGGCCGCCAAACCAAGAGCGTGTTGGACAAGGTTTTGGACAGCGCTGTCAATTCAGCTACCCGCACAGTAGGCAACCAAATCGGCAGCAAGCTGGTACGCGGTATTTTAGGAAGTCTTTTCAAAGGTAAATAAAAAAATTCAGGACTGACGCACAGCCAAGGCGTCAGTCCTTTTAGTTTAGACATAGAAGCTATAATTATTTTTTGATTACCAGAGCCTGCAGCAGCAAATCCTCGGCAGCATCTGCCGGATTGCCGATAGCATGACCTTCGCCGCTGGGACATTGCACCTTGTCGCCTGCATGCAGCGTCATGGCCTTGCCGTTATCGTTGTACTCGGCAGTTCCCTGCAGCACCACGATAGTTTCGCTGTTGCCGTCGTGAATGTGATAGCCAAGGCTGCAGCCCGATTTAAGAGTTACCTTAGCGTACATTACTACGCTGTCATTAAGCATGCTCTCGTCAAGATAATGTTCAATAATTACGTCACCATTGCCACCAAAGCGGTTGGCGCAGATGTCTGTTTTGCTGTTTGTTATTTTCATAAGCAAAGCCCCCTCTTTTTGTACTTCTTCCATTATATGCCTATTTGACGCTGCAGGCAAATATTTCTCTGACAGCATATGTAAGTTATCTCCTTGACACTTACTGACAAAAACATTATACTTATGCTAACAACTTCATAAACAAAGCTTAGAGTGAGTCTGAAATTTAGCTCATGAAGGGGTACACCACCACGGGTGTAGCTTTTTCATGAGCTTTTTTATTACCCGAAAGGAGAAAATCATGCTTATCAACGGAGAAGAAAAAGCTTTAGCCTGCCCCACCGTGCTCAGCGAGCTGCTCACGCAGCTCGGCTATCGCGCTGCATTTGTTGCCATCGAGCTTAACGGCAATATCATCAAGCAGGCGGACTTTGGCAGTACAACAATTACCGACGCCGATAAATTAGAAATCGTCAGCTTCGTAGGAGGTGGCTGAATGATTAGCAAGGAGGAAATCAATGCCGCACTTGGCAAAGGACTGACACAGGAGCAACTCGACGCTCTGCATAACGCGCGCGTTGCTGTCGTAGGCCTCGGCGGACTTGGCAGCAACATAGCAGTCGCCTTAACCCGTCTTGGCATAGCTCAGCTTTATCTTTATGATTTTGACAGGGTAGAGCTTTCTAATCTCAACCGCCAATATTATTTTCTTGATGATATAGGGCATTACAAGGCCGACGCCCTTGTGAAGCATCTGCTCCGGATTAACCCCTACGCAACTTTGCATTCGCAGGTAGTCAAGGTAAATCAGGAAAATATCCCCGCACTTTTAGGTGACTGCGATATTATCTGCGAAGCGCTCGATGATGCTTCAAGCAAGGCTATGCTCGTGAGCACTGTTTTGAGCACCTGGAGTGATAAAAAGATTATCGCCGGCAGCGGCATTGCAGGCTTCGGCAAAGCTGAAGAAATCACCAGTAAAAAAATCAGAAAAAATCTTTATCTTTGCGGCGACGGCAGCAGCGATTTTCACGATTTACCGCTCTGCGGTGCGCGCGTCGCACTCTGCGCCATGCAGCAGGCACTGCTTGCCGCACGCATTATTTTAGACTTGGAGGAAAATTAAAATGACAAACGATACGTGGACTTTAGGCGGACACGAATTTCATTCCCGTTTTATTTTAGGCAGCGGCAAATATTCGCTGGACTTAATCAAAGCAGCCGTAGAGCAGGCCGGTGCGGAAATCCTTACACTCGCTCTGCGCCGCGCCAACAGCGGTGCTCTTGCCAACATTCTTGATTATGTGCCGCAAAACGTTACCTTACTGCCCAACACCAGCGGTGCACGTAATGCCGAAGAAGCAGTGCGCATCGCCCGCCTTGCACGCGAGCTTTGCCACACCTACTTTGTAAAAATCGAAGTAATTAAGGACAGCAAATATCTGCTGCCCGACAATCATGAAACCATCAAGGCAACAGAAATCCTTGCCAAAGAGGGCTTCATCGTTATGCCCTATATGTATCCTGACCTGCAGAGCGCACGTGATATGCGTGACGCCGGTGCTGCCTGCATCATGCCGCTGGGCGCACCAATCGGCAGCAACAAGGGCTTGTGCACGAAGGATTTCATTCAAATTCTGATTAACGAAATCGACCTGCCGATTATTGTCGACGCAGGCATCGGCAAGCCTTCTCAGGCCTGCGAGGCTATGGAAATGGGAGCTGCGGCTATCATGGCGAACACCGCGATTGCCAGCGCCGGTAATCTGCCGCTTATGGCAAGTGCCTTCCGCGATGCCATCAACGCCGGCCGCAAGGCTTATCTCGCAGGCTGCGGCAGTGTCCGCGACACTGCCAGCGCCAGTTCCCCGCTGACAGGATTTCTGCATGATTGAGGTGGCAGCATGAAGAACGAAGACAAATTTTTCAATAATAGCATTTATGATGAACAGGCAGCAGCCTTCAATGAAAAACAGCTGACTGACCCAATGCAGTATCAGGAAGGCATGGAAATTATCGACTCCGATATTTTTGATAAGGTGCAGACTGCCCGTGCCGCTTATGATTACACAAAATATACGGAAGCAGACGTACGCGCAGCACTCGCTCACAGCGAGCGTACGCCCGATGACTTCGCTGCCCTGCTTTCACCTGCCGCATTGCCGCTTCTAGAGGAAATTGCCCGCGCCGCACAGATTGAGCGCCAGCGTTACTTCGGCAATAACGTTACCTTTTTCACACCGCTGTATATCGCCAACTACTGCGAAAATTACTGCATCTACTGCGGCTTCAACAGTCACAACAAAATTCAGCGCGCCTGCCTCAGCAGTGAACAGATTGCTGCCGAAATGCAGGCAATCGCCGCCACCGGCCAGCAGGAAATTCTCATTCTTACAGGCGAAAGCCGCAAGATGAGCGACGTGCATTACATCGGTGAAGCCTGCAAGCAGGCACGCCAATACTTTAAGGTAGTCGGCGTAGAGATTTATCCGCTCAACAGCGATGAATACACTTATCTGCATGAATGCGGCGTGGATTACGTAACTGTTTTCCAGGAAACATATAACAAGGATAAATACGCACAACTGCATCTGGCAGGTCATAAGCGCGTTTTTCCCTACCGTTTTTACGCACAAGAGCGTGCCCTGCGCGGCAAAATGCGCGGCGTCGGCTTCGCTGCTCTGCTCGGCCTAGACGACTTCCGTCGCGACGCCCTCGCTACCGGCCTGCATGCCTACCTGCTGCAAAAGAAATATCCGCATGCGGAAATCGCCTTCTCCTGCCCCCGCCTGCGCCCCATCATCAACAACGACAAAATTAAACCGATGGACGTGCACGAGCGCCAGCTGCTGCAGGTTGTCTGCGCCTACCGCCTGTTCATGCCCTTCGCTTCAATTACCGTTTCCAGCCGTGAATGCGCGCGTGTGCGTGACAATTTGATGCTCATTGCCGCCAACAAGATTTCCGCCGGTGTCAATACAGGCATCGGTGCACACAGCAAAAAGCAGGAGCTTGGTGACGAGCAGTTTGAGATTGATGACAGCAGAAGCCTGCAGGAAATCTATGATGCATTGCTGAAAATCGGCCTGCAGCCTGTAATGTCGGAGTACGTTTATGTCTGAGCTACCGCTGATTGCCGTTACGGACAGCGCCACCTGTCCCCGTCCGCTGGCTGAGCAAATAGAGCGTTTGGCAAAGCTTACGAAGTTGCGGCCGCAGGCTGTTATCCTGCGTGCGAAATCTTTAGACAAAGCAGCCTATCGCACGCTCGCGCTGCAAGCACAACAAAGCTGCGAAGCTGCAGGCATACCGCTTATTTTGCACAGTGATTGGCAGCTGGCAAGTGAACTTGGCATAAAAAAACTACATCTGCCGCTTGCTCTGCTGCGCCAACTGCCAACTTGCGAGCGTGCGCATTTCACCTGGCTTTCTACATCTGTTCACAGCGTTGAAGAAGCAATCGAAGCACAAGCGCTTGGTGCTACTGTACTCATCGCCGGACACATCTATACTACGCAGTGTAAGGCAGGCCTTGCACCGCGCGGTCTTGGCTTTCTGCAGGCCGTCTGCAGTGCTGTAAGCTTGCTGGTTTACGCTATCGGCGGCATAGGCTTCGATGCTGCGCAGCACGCCGAGCTTCAAGCGAATGGAGCACGCGGAGCGTGCGTAATGAGTGCTTATATGAGGCTGTAATAACGTTTGGTAAAAGTTATGCAAAATCGCCCTGCAAAAGTTGACATCAGCCTTCATAACATCTATGATTAAGAGAGGAATTTGTGAGAAACATATTTATTTCTGTCCCAAAGCACAAGAGGAGGCAAAAACGAAATGACTATGAATATTTGGCATGACATTGATCCCAAACGTATCTCTCCTGACGATTTTATTGCAGTTATCGAAATCCCCAAAGGCTGCAAGGTTAAGTACGAGCTGGACAAGGAAACAGGTCTGCTCAAAATGGACCGCATCCTGTACACCGCAACTCACTATCCTGCCAACTACGGCTTTATTCCCCGTACCTACGCAGCAGATAACGACCCGTTGGATGTATTGGTTTTATGCTCCGAAAACGTTGTGCCGATGACCTTGATGCGCTGCTACCCCATCGGCGTTATCATCATGGAGGACAGCGGTGATATGGACGAAAAAATCATTGCGATTCCCTTCGGTGACCCGATGTATAATTCCTACAAATCCATCAGCGAGCTGCCGCAGCATATCAGCGATGAAATGATTCACTTCTTCAGCGTGTATAAATCGCTCGAGGGCAAAAGCACCGCTCTTGAAGAGGCACATGATGTAGACAAAGCAAAGGAAATCATCAAGCAGTGCCAGCAGCGCTATAAAGATACCTTTTGCTGAAAAATAAGCATGTAAAAAAGGCTATTGCGTAAAATTGCTTACGCAATAGCCTTTTTAGGTTGCTACAGCTCCCCCGCCAACAAAAAAAGGACTGCCTTTCGCAAATGCGTCCAGCAGCCATAAAATAAGGGAAAGCGTATTTAGTTAAGAAGCAGCGGTTCACGCCAATGCTTCTTTTTAGTTGCCGCGTACATATTCACGCGGCACACGCGGGCTCACGTCGCAGACAATTTCATAGCAGATAGTATCTGCCCATTCCGCAACCAGCTCCATTGGCAGCTCACGACCGCCAAACACGATGACCTCACTGCCCAGCTTAACGTCCGGAATATCCGTTACGTCCAGCATCGTCTGGTCCATGCATACGCGTCCGATAATCGGCGCCTTTTTGCCGTTGACCAGCATATACCCGCGGTTAGATAAGCGGCGGCTCACGCCGTCGGCATAACCGATAGGCACAGTAGCGATAACACTCGGTCTCGTCAATGTATAGGTTCTGCCATAGCCGATTGTTTCACCGGGCGGCAGTGTTTTCACAAAAGCAACCTGCGTCTTCACAGTCATAACAGGTTCAAAATCCTTGTAGCAGTCAATCATATGCGCCGGGTGCAGGCCATACAGGGTGATTCCCTGACGCACCATATCCAGCTGATATTCCTGCAGCTCCGTCAGCGCAGCACTGTTGGCGATATGACGGATAGGGATATGCACTCCCTCCGCTTCAATCAGGCGCAACGCCTCCTGAAAGCGTTCAAACTGATAGGCAGCATACTGCTTATCATCAGCGTCAGCAGTCGCAAAGTGACTGAACACGCCCTCAATATAGATACCGGGCAAGGACGCTGCCAGCTTGGCAAACCTGCCGGCATCACGCACATGTACACCGATACGGTGCATACCTGTATCAATCTTAATATGTATTTTAGCCTTAGTATGCAGCTTCAAAGCCGCCGCATTCAAAGCATATAAGCGTTCTTCATCAAATACTGCATGGCTGATATCATAACGCACGCAAATTTCCGCAACCTCCGGTAGCATTGAGCCAAGCACCAGAATCGGCGTTTCAATACCGGCCTCGCGCAGCTTCACGCCCTCCTGCAGGAGAGCTACCGCAAAAAAGTCTGCACCGTTACGCGCTGCTTCCTGCGCTACGCGCACAGCGCCATGACCATAGGCATCTGCCTTGACGACAGCACATAATTTGGTTGTCGGCTTCAGATTGGCCTTAGCCATCTGCACGTTATGTGCAACTGCATCTAAATTTATTTCTGCCCACGCACCACGTTGAATATGCACAATGGCATCCTCCTCAGCTTATCGTCCAAAAAATAAACCGCAGGCAAAGCATCGTTGCTGCGGCATCAAACTTACCCGTGAATTTTGTTTAGCATACAATAATTTTACAAAACTCTAATATTAGCATATAACCAACAGGGGATTTTGTCAACATTTTATTTTTTTATCGAGTTGCAGTTTTTAGCATGCGGACAGCCGGAACAGCCGTTGCACCCGCCGCAATACTTGTTGCCAAAATGACTGCGCACTGCCAAAATCACCAATATTACCAACAAACCACCAATAATATAGGTTGCCATCAGTCTGCCTCACTTTATAATTATCATTATTTGTTATATTAACCAAGAATTCTAGCTATAGTGTAAACCAAAATTATGCTTTTGACAAATGAATTCTTTGTGAAAGAGTGACACTGGAAAATTTTTCCTGAGCGAAACAATATATTGCTTGCGACATTTTATTTAACTCACCATATATTCCTATAGCAAAAGCGTTTTCCCTATTGCTAAAATCACTGCGGTATACTACAATAAGTCTAAATTAAAACAGAAAGCAGGGTTTACTATGCAATTACCGGAAAAAAAATACATTGCCTCCTTTGATATTGACGCGCAAAACACCTTCACCCCGGTCTGCCCCAATGAACTGCCGGTTGCCGAAGGCGATACCATTGCTCCCGAGCTGAACGCCCAAGCGCAATTCGCCAGCCTGCGCCTCGCTTCCCGCGATGCGCACAGCCGTTGCGCACTCTGGATCAGCGACGCCGAGCACGCTCCGCTCACTCCCATCAGCGGCTATCCTGATCTCGATATCCGTTGGCCGGCACACGCTATTATCGGCACCAAAGGCTTTGACTTCATCGACGGCCTCGATGAAGCTGCCTATGACTATCAGGTATTCAAGGGCATTGAAGCAGACAAGCATCCCTACGGTGCCTGCTACCATGACCTGAAGGACACTCTTTCCACCGGTGCCATCGAATATCTGCGCTGTCACGGTATCACCACCGTTATCTGCGGCGGTCTGGCAACCGATTACTGCGTAAAAAACACTGTACTGCAGCTGAAGGCTGCAGGCTTCGACGTTATCCTGAACAAAGCTGCCTGCCGCGGCATTGCTCCCGAAACCATCGAGAGCGCTATGCAGGAAATGGCTGCTGCCGGAGTAAAATTCGTAGAGTGCGCCAAGGAATTAGCTGAATAAGACTATTACTGAAAAATGCTGCAGGCTTTGCGCCCGCAGCATTTTTGTTGTACTGTACTACTATTCAATTTCACGCAGCGCGTGCGAGCGACCAGTCAGCGAACGTGCGCCCTTTTCCGTAACCACATAGGTATTTTCCGTGCCTACCAGACCTAAACCCGGCAAAGCAATTTTAGGCTCTACGGCAAAAGTCATACCGGGCTCCAGCGGCTGCTTAAAGCCCTTCGCTATAGCCGGCGCTTCATCCATCACCAGACCAATGCTGTGGCCCAGGAATTTACCGCCGTTCATAAACGCATCGCCGTAGACATTATCAAACTTTTCCATAGTGCGCAAATACAGGTTTTCAATCGGCTCATCCGGCACCATCATGGACACTACCTCTTGCTCCAGCTCCAGGCAACGCTCCTGCGCTGCCAGTAGTCTTGCACATTGCTCGTCCTTTTGCAGACTGCCGAAATAATAAACGACAGTCTTATCTGTATGGTAACCGTCAAAACCGCAGGGAACATCAATATAAACCAGTCTGCCATGCTGCAGCTTGCGGAAAGCATTGCCTATGGATTGCACCGCTATACATGTGCCGCCGGTACCGCCGGGGCCGTCAAAGCCTGTGCGTACCAGACCACTCTTTCCAAAGGAAGCCAAACCGACAACCTCCTCGCCCAAGGATTGGTTAAAGCGCGCTGTTCCGTGCGAGCCGCGCTGCACCATCTCGCTGTAAAGCTCAATGGCCAGCTGAGCCTCGCTGATACCTGCATGAATCAGCTTCGGTGCAATAACATCCAGCACTGTTTCGTGAATAGCGCCGGAGTGTTCCATCTGCTGCAGCTCATAAGCACTCTTGCGCAGACGCAGCTCCTGCAGCACAGCATCAAAGGAGCCAACCTCTTCAAAAGCAAAATACTTATGCAGCATACGCTCCCAGTCCAAGGTAGCCTTCTTCGTTTCTACATACATAATGCGCGGCGCACTGCCATAATAGGCAGCAGCTTCACGAAAGCTGTGCATCGGACGAATATCGCTGAAATGCGATTCATTTACTGCACGCTCATAATTGCGGCGCACCCAGAAAATTGCATCCTGCGGACGAATCAGCAGCACACCCTCCTGCATTGTACCTGTAAAATAATACATTGCAATCTTATGATTAACTGCAGCCATCTCCCAACCGGGATGCATTTCATCCATCAGTCGGCGAAATTTCTCCAGACGCGCCTCAAGCTCACTTGCGGGCACGGGGCGAATAGCATCAGTCAATATAGCAGTCTGCTCCAAAACAGCCATAGCAATACTCCTTTCGTTATCAAAGCAAAGTATTTATACGTTATTAACCAAGATATTGCAAAATTTCCTTAGCATGCGGTAGAATAATATCCGGCTTAATAGAACCGTTTTCTACATCTTCCATGGTTGCCTCACCAGTCAGCACCATCACAGAAAGAATATCGTTGTTCAGGCCAAAGGCAATATCTGTCGCCAGGCGGTCACCCACCATAGCAATTTCCTCTTTTTTATAACCGGTTTTGTCTAAAACCACGTCTACCATATACTTATAAGGCTTACCGAAAATCAGCTGCGGCTTTTTACCGGTAGCAGTTTTAATCAGCTCCAGCATCGCACCGGTATCAGGAATGAATTCGCCGCCTTCAATCGGGCAGCGCACGTCAGGATGCGTTGCAACATAAGGCACCCCCTTGTCAATCAGGCGGCAGGCGGTAGTAAGGCGGTCATAGGTAAGTGTCTGGTCAAAGCCGACAACTACATAATCACCGCCCTCCTCCAACGTATTCGTCAGCGTAAAACCTGCTTCCTCAATCGTTGCCAGCAGCTGCGGCGTTCCCAGCACAAACAGCTTCGCGCCCGGTTTGTTCTTCTGCATCCAGTTTGTCAGCGCATCCGATGAGATCAGGATATTCTCACGCGTAACCGGCACGCCAAGTCCGTTCATCTTCTGCACATAATGCTCGTGGCTGCGGGAAGAATTATTTGTCAGCAGATAATATTCCTTACCTGCAGCCTTCAATTTATCAAAAAAGCCCTCCATACCCGGAATCAGTTCGTTGCCCAGGTTGATGGTTCCGTCCATATCAAAAAGAAAACACTTAATTTTCGCTAAGCGAGCGTAATCATAAGTCATGCCCTATCCTCCATACTTAAATATAACAATATTATAAAGCATTTGCCTTTTTTGTGCTACAATAGACAAGGAAGAAAATCTGAATTTCCAAAGGAGATTAACTATGAAATATACAACCATTATTTTTGACCTTGACGGTACCTTACTCAACACATTGGCAGATTTAGCTGCCGCTACCAACCATGCTTTAGCAGAGCACAAGCTACCTCAGCGCACCACAGACGAGGTGCGCCAGTTTGTCGGCAATGGCATCCGCAAGCTGATTGAGCGTGCGGTACCGGCTGACACCCCTGCAGAGCTGCAAGAGGAGGTCTTTGCAAGCTTCAACAAATACTATAAGCAGCACTGCGCCGACAGCACCCGCCCCTATGACGGCGTACCGCAGCTTTTGCAGCAGCTGCGCACTGCAGGCTGCTGCACCGCCATTGTTTCCAACAAAGCGGATTACGGCGTACAAGCGCTGGCTAAACAATACTTTAACGGACAGCTCGATGCTGCCTGCGGCGAACGCGCCGGCATCGCCAAAAAGCCTGCGCCGGATATGCTGTTGGCAATCATGCAGCAATTAAAGGCTGAGCCTGCAAGCACTATCTATATCGGTGATTCGGATACCGACATTGCCACCGCAAGCAATGCAGGCGTAGACTGCATCGGCGCCTGCTGGGGCTTCAGGGGCCGCGCCTTTTTGGAAGCACATGGTGCTAAGCTGCTGGCTGAAACCGTTGGCGATATCTGGAAGCTTATAAAGTAAAAGAGGCTGCCTCACGGCAGCCTCTTATTTTATAACTATTTTAAGCTAAGCAATCATCCATAAATTTAATCAGTCCGGCTTCAACTTCGTCACGCAAGCACAGCTCATTGTGAATTTCATGACGGAATCCCGGATACGGCTTTACAGAAACCTTATGTCCGGTTTTTGCCAGCAGATTTGCTACATGATACAAGCCCTCGCCGTAATTACCGCAGGTATCCTGGTCACCGGCAATCAGATAGCTGGGAATATTTTGCGGCACCTTGGCAGCCCACTCATCATTTTCAATATAATGATACAACTGCACGAAATCATAGCACAGCTCCAGCGTAGTATCAAAGGTATTGAACATATCGCCTGCATGGTCCTCAACAATACGCGGATCTGTTGCAATCCAATCTGCAGGACCGTTGGGATTTTCCACTCTGTCCGTCATACCGCAGAAAACACGCTCAAACCAAACGCCGCAGGGTTGATACGGATCTGCCTCATAGGCAGCCTTGAATTCCGCATTAACATAGGCATCCTCACAGCCCTTCCACTGCGAGCAGACACCGCACAGCATCATACCTTTGATATCTTCACCGTAGATTGACGCATAAGCACGCGCCAGCATAGAACCCCAGCTATGGCCGAAAACGAAATACGGCAGCTCAGAATATGCCTCTTTAGCAATATCATGCAAAGCCTTTTCATCCTTCAGGTAAGTCATATAGCCGCCGGAATGCGGGTCACCCAGGGTGCCTCCGTCATAGCCGGTTTTACCGTGACCGAGATGGTCATCAGCAAACACTACAAAGCCTGCTTCATTGAACTTGCTAATCATATGCAGATAGCGGCGTGAATGCTCACCATAGCCGTGAATCAGCTGTACAATAGCTTTCGGTTTGCCTAAAGGACTGTAGGACCAGGCCTTGATGGTATCTCTGCCGTTGGCAGAAGGGAAGGAAATTTCTCTGATGGACATAATGCGGACCTCCTCGCCTGTAATTATTTATAATATTAAGATAATGATAACACCTGCATTTCCTGCTGTAAAGCAATAATAGCGCTCTAAAGAATGTTTTACGTATTTTTTACACTAAATCCATCTCTGCATATCCCTCATAAATTCTGACCAAGACATACAAAAAACCACTACAACAAATTTGTCATAGTGGCTTGCAAAATCTATTTTTAATTTTAACGGTCAGCTTAGCACTGAACTGTTTTGCCGCTGATATCAATGCACAGCAGTCTTTATTTATTTTTCAGCACATAGAACGGATCGATATTCTGTCCGTCAGCCAGTACCTCATAATGAATATGCGGACCTGTACTGTAGCCTGTACTGCCGACAAAGCCGATAATCTCGCCTTTAATGACCCTCTGCCCTGCAGCAACGGCAATGCCGCTCATATGTCCGTAGGCCGTTTTATAGCCATTACCATGATTGATACGCACATAACGTCCGTAGCCACCGTTCCAACCTGCCTGTTCAATCGTACCGGCAGCCGTAGCATAAACCGGTGTGCCAAAATCGACTGCTATATCCAGACCGGGATGCCAATCATACCCGCCCTCAATCGGACCGGTACGCACACCGTAATTACTGCTGATAGTGCCGCCGTCGGTCGGCCATTTGTCCGGGAAGGACGCCATGCCGCCACCGGAGCCTTCAACCTCACTTAAGAGCTCGCTGACAGATTTTTTGGTACTATCAAGCATCTTTTTGATATTGGCATTTTGCGCTGTCAGCACCGCCATGGTACCGTTGATATCCATTTTAGCAGGCCCGCCCTTGCCTGTATAAGACGTATTGGCAGACGTTTCCTTTGCCGCTGTCGAATCAACCATACTGGTACCTTCGCCCAGCTTGCTGCTGTCTACATCACGGATGACAGCACGGCGCAGCTTTTTCTCCAGATTGGAAATTTCGGCCATATCGCGCAGCATTCTTTCGTTATCCTGTAAAAGCTTCTGCAGCTTTGTCTGCTGCTCAGCCTTGTTTTGCTTATAGGCAGCATAATCGGTTGCTTCGCTGCGATAATCCGCCAGCTGATGATATAAATAGCCGGCTCCGCCGACTGCTCCGACAAGCACCAGGGCAGTAACAGCAATGCCTGCCTTGAGCTTAGCATACGAAAAATTTACTACCTTGCCGTTTGGCAAGCGCAGCTCACATTTCCTTTCCTCCATTATTTTAATTACCTCACTTGAAAAGACCAAAGCGTTGGCCTACTGCCAACAATCTGCGTCCCACAAAGGGCACGTTGTCCAAATCCTCTTTATTCAGACCACCGCAGGCCAGCAGCGCCAATGCATAGACAGGAACAGCTACCGCCATAGCAAACAGCACACACCACATACCCATGCTTTCCGTAAGCATCAGCACGCCGTAAATCGCCGCGCCCATGACACAGGAAGCAAAGCAGGGACGGATAATGCTGCCAACAGAGAAGCTATAGCCTGTCAGCTTGTAAATAAAGCCCATATTGATAATCGCTGCCACGGCAAAATCTGCCACCGTCGCCATCGACGCACCGCGGATGCCCAGCTCCGGCACAGCAGTAAGATACCAGCTCATAACGATTTTTACAATGCAGGCAATAATCATATTGATTACAGGGATTGCCGTGCGGCCAAGGCCTTGCAGAATACCTGTACTGATTTGATGCATACCTAAAAACAGAATACCGATGCTCATCGTCTGAATCGCAGGTGCCGCACCGGTAGCGTTATACACAAGCGCCGCAACCTTTTCTGCCAGACAATACAAGCCCATAAAGCACGGGAAGGTGATAATCATCGCTACGCGGAAGGCGATACGGATTTTATCACGGATTGCATCAAAGCTGCCCACCGCACGAGATTCGGAAATCGACGGCACCAAGCTGATAGTCATTGCCGCCGTAAAAATTGTTGCCAGATTAACCAACGGTACAGCCATACCTGTCAGATAACCGAACAGCTCAGTCGCATGATGAATATTAAAACCGGCTGCTTCCAGACGCTGCGGCACAATCAAAAGGTCCAGATTTGCACCTATCGGCAGCATCAGACTGGTCAGAGAAACCGGCAAAGCCAGCTTCAGCAGACGCTTGATAATATGTCCGGCACTTTCTACCGGCGCACTGTCATCCTGCTCTGCCATTTCCTTTTGCAGGCGCTGCTTCAGGCGGCGATAGAACCACATCAGCACCAAAAGTGCACAGAACGCGCCTACACCGGCACCCATGCTGGCACCGCCTGCAGCGAACGCCAAACCGTACGGCATAAAGAGGTCGGCAAAAACGAGCATGGTAATAACACGTGTCAGTTGCTCGACAATCTCACTGACCGCCGTCGGCGTCATAATCTGCCAACCCTGCAGATAACCGCGGAAGCTGGCCAGAAAGGTTACGAAGAAAACCGCAGGCGCCAGAGCGATAATAGAATAATACGCACGGCTGTCGCGGATGATATGGTTATTAACCAGCCAGTCCGCACCGAAAAACAGTGAGGACGAAAACAAAAGGCCAGTCAACAGCAGCACTCGCAGCGAAACATTAAAGACTCGCTTGGCACCGCGATAATCCTTATTCGCCAATTTTTCGGAGGTAATAATAGATATTGCCACCGGTACACCGGCACTTGATACGGTTATTGCCATCAGATAGATTGGAAAGCCCATCTGATACAGACCGATACCTTCGCCACCCAATACACGTGATAAAATAATCCAGTTCAGAGAACCGATAACCTTGACCACAATACTGGAGGCCGTAAGGATTAAGGTTCCCTTTAAAAATTTGCTATTCGAAGCTTTAGAATCTGCGCTCATAAAATCCCCTTGTTTATAGATAGATATACATTATAATTATCCTCTTTTCCGCGTGATTTTACAAGTACTTTTAACACATTTGTCATAAACACATCACTGCTTTTTGCTTGCATAACTGTCTTTATATGCTAAAATTAAGTTAAGATCAAAATTATGTTGTAAAAGGAGCGATGCAAAATGAAATCCTCACATGCTTTATTAGCTTTCGGTGCAGCAATCTGCCTTGCAACCACCTGCAGCCTGAGCGCCTATGCTTCTCCGCTGAAGAATTATGATGCCGGCAAGGTTGCTATTGATGCAGGCATTAATCTGCCATCCAGTCTTAAAGGTGACAACTATAAATTCAGCAAATCCAACAGTACCTATCTTGGCGCAACTGTCGGCATCGGCCAAAAAACTGCTTTAAACTACAAATGGAATAATTACAAAGCAGACGAAGCCAAAACCCGCGCCCAACAATTCAATATTATGTATAAAGTTCTGCCTGGTATTTCCGCTTACGCAGGTTATCTGAACGCTGATACCTCCGGTGACTTTGGCGGTAAAACCAAAAACTCCGGTCAAATCGGTCTGCAGGCTGCCTATGATATTCCCGCACTCTTCACTGTTTGGGGAAATGTTGGCTACGGCAACAGAAACAGCGGCTATGAAATCGGCATCAGCAAGCCTATTCTGAACAACCTGGAAGTTAACGCTTCTTACTATAATCAGACATTTGATGATGCCTTCGGCGAAGACCTTGACATGAAGGCTAAAGGCGTTAACCTGGGCTTAACTCTCAAATTCTAATTTGTCAGCTATGGCTAACTAAATTAAAATAAAAACTAACGGATAATTATTATTGACAACTGTGCCGGCCTGTGTTATTATATAAGTGTCAAGAGCACACAAGCTGTGCAAGTCAAAAATAAAATTAAGCAATGCAATATAAAAACATGGAGGGAACTAATATGAAAAAATTTGTATGTCAAGTATGTGGTTATGTATATGAAGGCGAAGCTGCTCCGGCAAAATGCCCGCAATGCGGCGCTCCCGCTTCCAAATTCCAGGAAATGGCTGCTGAAATGGGCTGGGCTGCTGAACACGTTGTAGGCATCGCATCCGACGTTCCTGAAGATATCAAAGCTGACCTGCGTGCTAACTTCAACGGCGAATGCTCCGAAGTTGGTATGTACCTGGCAATGAGCCGCGTAGCTTTCCGCGAAGGCTATCCGGAAATCGGCCTGTACTGGGAAAAAGCTGCTTTCGAAGAAGCTGAACATGCTGCTAAATTCGCAGAACTGCTGGGCGAAGTTGTAACCGACTCCACCAAAAAGAACCTGGAAATGCGTGTAGAAGCTGAAAACGGTGCAACCGCAGGCAAAACCGACTTGGCTAAACGCGCTAAAGCTCTGAACCTGGATGCTATCCATGACACCGTTCATGAAATGGCTCGTGACGAAGCTCGCCATGGCAAAGCTTTCGCAGGCCTGCTGAAAAGATATTTCGGCAAATAATCAGCCAATAAAAATTAATAAGACTTAATAAGGCTCCCGCTGAGCAATCTTAACGGATTACAGCGGGAGTTTTTAGTTTTCTAATGTTTCCTTATTTTACGCGCTACGCTTTTCCGCTAATTTGCGTACTTCTTCGATGGGCAATTTAAATCTATTCGCTATAATTTCTATACTCACACCATCTGCGAGCAAATTTTTAGCAATCTCAATATTATTATCATGTACAAGTCTTTCAGCAAACTTTTTCATTACATCGCTCATCTCTTCACGTCCTTCCTGCGTTTTCTTAAAATACGCTGCACGCTTTGTTAATACGTCATAATACATATCATCAGGCTCTTTGCAACTAAAATCGTGCATCAATCTTCCCAATGGGGTATTATCCTTAATTTTATTATTAACATAAATAATATGCGAGTCATCACCAAAAGACTCATCTGCTTCCAAAATAATTCTTTGAATATGATATAGTGACAGATTTTTCTTCAACACGTCATTCTTTGTAATAAAAATAACATATGCATCAAACAGTTGGTACTGTCAATAGTTTCTTGTAATCATCACTATTGGGTATTATATGAGCATCCAACAAACTTGCATAATAACGTGCTCTTTCTGCTTTATTTTTCACAATAAAAAAAGGCACCTGCCGAAAGCTCGACAGATGCCACTATTTCACACCATAAGGCTACCCATGCAACTGCTTATAGTGTATCATGTATGTTTTTATTTGTAAGCAAAATTTCATCAATGTTTTTTAGCTTCCATTTCAGCTAAAATTTGCTTTCTCATAGCTTCCTTTTCTGCATCCGCTTTAATTTCAGCCTCAACTTCAGCTCTAAGTTTAGCAACACGTTCCTGCTCTGCTAATTTTTGTGTTTCTGCTAATTTAGCTTCCATTGTTTCATCATTAATTTCTAAAATTTTTAAAGCGTGTTTAACGCCATTATTAAACCACTGCTTTTCCGTTTTATTTTTATCGCCGGAATAGAAAAAATTAACTATAGAACCATCACCAGCATCAATCGAAATAGCCAACACATTACCATGTTTACTCATTTCATATAAATCTACATCTGTTAATTTTATACGTCCATCATACTGATGTGCAGATGTAAACCAAGGTCCTGTTATAAAATGATACTCCCATCCCTGCAAAGGAAATCTTTTTACATAATTGTCAGCAAATACTATATTCAAATATTTAGGCTCATACCCCTTATCCGGCCTACCAGCTAAATCAGCAATCCATCTAATGTAAGCATATGGCTCAGATTGAATATTTTCAAAACCATAATCCACCAAAAAATTTAGCAATGTTCTTTGACCCAAACCACCACCAGAATTAAAATGTCCTCTTTTACCATTCATCATGCCAAAGTATCTGCATTTATTTTTCTCTCCATAAATGTCTTTAACCTTATTAGTAAATGCCTTCACTTCTTCACTATGCATACTTTGATATTGCAAAGCTTGGTCATAACTCATAGCAGCATAAGCATTTTGTGACATAAGCATCACTCCGATACAAGCCAAAACAGATAAAAGTTTTCTCATCATTTTCAACCGCCTTTTCTAAATTAATATTTGGGATTATATTTTATATTACCACCATTCCTCCCCTATCGCAACCAATTGTCCATTTTATTTTTCATATAACGTATTTGTCCATCGGCTCATTTTTTACATTTCCGTAAATTGCAAGAACAAGTTGCATATTTTCAAAGTAGCTTTATTCCTCTATTCGTATGCCTCTTACGCTTCCCCATTTCGCCAAAGTATTTTCAGATGTTTGACTCTTGATATATACATCCAGCTTATCAAGATCTAATTTCAAACCTCTAGCGCCATGCATCCCAGCATAAGTTTTTACAGCTCTGTCTACCACAACTTCTTTTTCACCTTTAGTAAGATAATACCAATTTGAGTTCACGTAAACAACAACAAAATTTTGTCCTCTAAATCTACATCCAACATATAACCCTTTTAACATATTATTAAGCACTTTACCATATGACTCTTGCAATTCATTTACATATGTTAACTCTGTATTGTTATCTTTATACTTACTTTTCTCTTTTTCTTCCATTCTCTTTTTTGCCTGATTCCTTGTTTCGACATCCTTATCAAATGCTGTTAATTTATCATTTGCTACGCCAACTAGATATTTATCTTTAATGTTTTTAGCTATATACTCAAACTTCGCACACGGAAAACATCCCGTA
>NZ_GL830846.1 GCF_000188175.1 Phascolarctobacterium succinatutens YIT 12067
TCTCCGCCTCGACAAGCTCGGCACCTCTCCCCGAGGAGAGGCTCGGTCTGCCGATGCACGTCATATGAGAGGCTCTTTAAGATAGGCTCTATTTTTGTTCTAAAATATTTTCCCAAACACCCTAAGGAGGTATCCCCATGCAAGCAAAAGTAAAAAAACTAATCTTCATCGCCATTCTCCTCACAGGCTGCATCATCACCAGTCTTATAAGCACCAACGATAAGGAGAAAACGCTACCCGGCAGCAGCCTGCCGCAGTCCGCGCAAGGCGCTGTCGCATCCAAAGCAGCGCAGGTAAAAACAGTACGCGTGCAGGTGAGCGGCGCCGTGCTGGAGCCGGGAATTTACGACCTGCCTACCAACTGCAGAGTGGAAGAAGCCATTGCTGCTGCCGGCGGCTTGACGGAAAATGCCGACAGCGAACGTGTCAACTTGGTGCGTAAGGTGCGCGATGGCATGCAGATACGAGTGCCTGTGCAGAAGGCTGCACGGACAAGCAGCACGCAGAGGAAAAACGCTCAGGCAAAGTCCGGTTTAGGTGAGAGTACGTCAGGAAAGTCTGGCAGTGCTAAAGCAGGCTCAGGCAGAAACAGCAGCATGATGCAGAGTGTGCGCATTAATAGCGCAAGCGCCGGTGAGCTGCAGCAGCTGCCGGGCATAGGTCCTGCGCTGGCGCAGCGTATTGTAGAAACAAGAAACAGCGGGCGTTTTACCAGCGCGGATGATTTGCTGCGTGTGCCGGGAATAGGCAAAGCCAAGCTGGCAAAGCTGCGTGATTATGTGGAGGTAGATTAGTGCTGCAGAAAACACGTTATCTACGATTATTTTTGCCCTTCATGCTGCTTTGCGTACTGTTTTTTCGTCTGCTTACCGTGCCGCCGTCCGCCGAGCAGCAGCTTGCTGCCTGCTTTGGGCGGCAGCTGGTTGTGTATGGCGCGGTGGAACCTTTGAGCGTGCGCAGGCAGGATGGCTTTAGTAGTGCGGTTCTGCGCTGCCACAAGGTGTATAGCGACACGGAGCTTGCTTACAGCGGACGTTTGCGCGTGAGCGTGAAGGGCGAGCTGCCGCAGGCAGGCTGTGTGGTGCTTAAGGGGACGCTGGAGCAGCTGGACAGCTTGCGTAATCCCGGCGGCTTTGATGCTGCGAGCTACAACAGAGTGCAGGAGCTTGGCGGACGTTTGAGCAAGGCGAAGCTGCTAAAGACAGAGCCGCAGGTTTTGTGGTGGCAGCATTTTGCTTTGTTGAACAAAAAGCTGAGCGAGCGCATGGAAGCAGCAGCCGGCGCTGAATATGGGGCGCTGCTGAGCGGCATGGTGCTTGGCGGCAGCGGCAGGCTGGACGAAGAAACACGTGAGCTGTTTACGGATAACGGCTTGGCGCATCTTCTTTCTGTTTCGGGTACGCATATTGTGCTCCTGACAGGTTTGCTGCTTGCTTTGCTGCAGTGGGTACCGCTGCCCTGGCGCAAGGTTATAGTTATAACTTTACTTACTGCCTATGCGCTGCTCTGCGGCTTGCGTCCGCCGGTGCTGCGGGCGCTGGCTATGAGCAGCGTCCTGCTGCTTGGCGGCAGTGGTGCGGAGCGCGGGCGTTTGCTGTGTTTGGTGGCGGCGCTGCTGTTGTGTCTGCAGCCGTTATGGCTAGCCGATATCGGTTTTCAGCTATCGTTCGGGGCGGCAGCCGGTCTTTTGTGGCTGCTGCCTGCATGCCAAAGGCTGCTGCCGCAGGCTTTGCCTGCGCCGATAGGCGAAGCGGCAGCGGTTTCACTGGCAGCACAGCTGGCTGTACTGCCGCTGGAGGTTTACTATTTTCAACAATTTTCGCTGATTGCCTTGGTAAGCAATATCGTACTGGTGCCGGTGTTGGAAATCGCGGCGCAGTTGGCACTCGTGGGTGCACTGTTGCCTGTCTGCGGCGAGTATCTGTTGCAGCTTGCTGCCTGGCTGACGGCGCAGGTGCTGACGCAGGCGCGTTTTTTTGCCGACCTGCCGTACAGCACGGTGGTTATCGGCAAGTTGCCTGCCTATTGTTTGGTGCTTTATTATGCAGCGCTGTTTGTGTGGGCGGATTTTCCATGGCTACAATTTTGGAGCAATAGGGAACGGCGCTGCATCCTGCTTTTGCATGCCTTGCTGCTTGCCGGGATGCTTGCTTATCAGCAGTATCGCACGCTGCCGTTGGCCTGCTATTTTCTGGATGTGGGACAGGGGGACTGCGCTGTTATCGTCACGCCGTCGCAGCGGGTGGCAATTATTGATACCGGCGGCTTGAAAAATATCTCGACTGCTACGCGCGTGATTACTCCGTTTTTGCGTTATCTTGGCAAGCGTGAGGCTGATATCCTGCTTTTAAGCCACTATGATTTTGACCACGTCGGTGCTGCAGCGGACCTATTGCGACAGCTGCGGGTGAAAAAGCTACTTTTGCCTAACGAAGCACTGACAGAGGAAAGCAAAAGAGTGCAGCAGGAAATTTTTGCGCAGGCCGGCAGGACGCAGGCGCATGTGGTGCAGGGCGGTGAACGCTATGCGTTGGATGATAATGCGGAGATTGTTTTAGTTGATGTACCGCAGCAGGACGTGCCGGGAAATGAAGCCAGCACGCTGGCGGCGCTGCAGAGTGTTCAGGGCAGCGTGCTGTTTACAGGCGACATGGGGGAAGAACGCGAGCAGAGGCTGCAGCTGCAGCAGTACACTGTGTTGAAGGCAGGACACCACGGTTCGCACTATAGCAGCAGTATGGAATTTCTGGAGCAGGTGCGGCCAAGGCTGACAGTTATTTCCTGCGGGCGCGGTAACCGCTATGGCCATCCGCATCAGGAAACGCTGGAGCGTTTGCAGGCAATAGGCAGTGCTGTTGTCCGAACGGATGAGCTTGGCTGTATTAAAGTTGTTTTTGACGCAGAGGGAATAAAATGCTATGGCTACGCTGATTTACAGTGAAGCTGTTGTCAAAATATAACTCATAAGTTATAATTAAAGGAGAGAAATTAAGGAGTGAGGAAAGTGAAAAATAGTGCAGTAGGCTATGAATGGCAGGATGTCAGAAAGAATATTTTTACACCGGAAGAAATCTCCGCAAGTGATTTGCGAGTTGCCTTAATCGGTGAACTTATCAAGGCACGTCAGGATAAGGGAATAACTCAAAAGCAATTGGAGCTTTTGAGCGGAGTAAAGCAGCCTGTAATTGCGAGAATGGAAAACGGTACCTCTATTCCTAAAATCAGTACAATCTTAAAAATACTTGCACCTTTAGGCAAGACATTAGCCATTGTACCGTTAGAAAAATAATAAGAGGGAATACAGATGGATATTAAACCGGAAAACCTGATTTCACTATTACAACAGCATAAGCCGCTGCCGCAGGCGCAGGTACTGCTTTTGTGCGGCGAGGAGGATTACTACCGCAACAGCATTATTGCCGCGCTGCCGGAATATGTTTTTGGCGATACGCCGGAGGCTGACCGCGAAATAACGGTCTTTGACAAAGATACCAACCTGTCCGGGCTGCAGGCAGCCGTCAACAGCTATCCCTTCTTCTGCGGCAAATCGCTGATTTTCCTGAAGGATGAAAAGCTGTGGGCAGCAAAGCCTGCCAAAGCAAACAGTGCCGCTGATGCGCAGGATGATACCGATTCCAAGAAAATGGAGCAGCTGGCGGCGATAGTCAGCGACGTACCGGATTATTGTCTGTTGGTTATCAGCAGCAAAAAAATGGATAAGCGGACCAAGCTGTATAAGCAGCTCAAAGCAAGTGCTCTGATTTGCCCGTGTGAGCGCATTAAGGAAAGAGATCTTGATGATTGGCTATATGCGCAGGCAGCAGCATACGGCGCGCATTTTACCAGAGATGCGCTGGCTGCCATCAGCGAATATATTGAGCCGGTGAAGGAAGAAATTCCGCTGGATTTGCTGCAGCAGGAAATCGGCAAGCTGGCAATTTATGCCTCAGGACGTAGGGAATGGACGGAAGATGATGTGCTGAATGTGTTCGCGCTGCTGCCCAACGCCTCATCTTTTGCGCTGACCAATTATATTATGGCAGGCAAGCTGAAGCAGTGTCTGGAGCTGTTGGCGAGCGAACGCAAGCACGGAACCTATATCCTGCCGCTCAGTGCAACCGTAGCTTTTAAATTGCGTCAGGTGCTGCGTTATCTGGAGCTGAAGCGCAGAGGCTACGACCAGAAGGGTATTATGGAGGAGCTGGGGATGCGCAGCCCATATGCCTACAGATTTTTGGAGCGCGACAGCAGGCGCTTTGATGAAAAGCGCCTGACGGAAGCCTTGCTGGGACTATCGGATATGAATATCAAACTGCGTCAGGGCGGACGCGGCTACGAAAAGCTGGAGGAAATACTTGTCCGCCTGCTCGCCTGATATCTTATCCTCAGAAATTAAAGCTGGACAAAAGCACTTAATATCTGCTATAATAATGGAACAGTCAACGAGGACTTTTTTGAGTAAGGAAGTAGTGTGTCCATGCTTAAAAAGGTCCTTTTTCGTTTATCTTGCGGAAAATATGTAGGGAGCATTTTTCTGCAGCATGATAATTAGGGAGTATTGAGAAAGGAGGCAGCCTTATGGCTGCACTGATCATGAACAACAAAGATTTACTGTACGTAATTAAACCTGAAGAACAAAACGAAAGCACTCTGCGCGAGCTTCTGACTCTGCATCCGGAGATTCAGTTCGTATCTCTGATGGGTGTGGATTTTGCCGGTAATGATACCGACGAAAAAATCCCGATGAAGATTTTCCTTGAGGATATCGATGGCTTTTTGGCAGGCAGCGCAGCACAGACTGACGGCTCCTCCGTTGTGCTGACCGGTATCGCTACTCTGAACGATGCCCGCGTTGATATGAAGGTTGATAAAACCGTTAACTGGTTTGTTGATTATAACTATGAGCATTTTGATGCAGAAAGCGGTCGCATGATCGGTACTCTGCGCATTCCCTGCTATCTGATTCACAACGGCAATCATGTTGATTCCCGTTCTATTTTGAATGATACTCTGGCTTATGTAGAAAAAGAGATTATGGATTTGTTTGCTAAGCATCCGGTAATTGCCGGCCTGGAGCATGTAAATCCTGCTGAGATTGAAAAGCTGCTCTTCACCAGTGCTACCGAGCTGGAATTTTGGGTAAAAACTCCGCGTGAGGACGCACCGCTGGAGGCTCTGAGCTCTTCTCAGGTAATGCAGGAGCAATATTGGCAGCGTACCCGCGGCAATGTGCGTACTGCATTGGAGCAGACTATTCAGACTTTGGAGCTGTACGGCCTGGAGCCTGAAATGGGCCACAAGGAATGTGGCGGCGTTAAAGGTCAGATTGATGCCGCAGGCCATATGACTCACGTTATGGAGCAGCTGGAGGTTGACTGGAAGTTCAGCAGCGGCGTTCAGACTGCGGATAACGAGCTGCTGGCACGTATCATCGTTAAAGAAGTTTTCCGCATGAACGGCTTGGAGGTTTCCTTCCAGGCTAAACCGATTCCCGGTGTTGCAGGCAGCGGTGAGCATACACATGTAGGCATTGCCGCAAAAATGAAAAACGGCAAAATCGTCAACCTGTTCTCGCCGAAGGATATGCACAAGGACTTCCTTTCCGCTGTCGGCTATGGCGCTCTCATGGGCCTTTTGAAAAACTACGAGGTAACCAATCCGTTTATCTCCTGCACCATTGACTCTCTGAACCGTCTGAAACCCGGCTTTGAAGCTCCTGTCTGCATCGTTACCAGCCTTGGTCTGAGCCCGGATAATCCGTCCCGTAACAGAACCATTCTTGCAGGCCTGATCCGCGATTTGGACAACGATAAAGCTACCCGTATCGAAATGCGTTCTCCGAACCCGTACACCAATACCTACATCGCCATTGCTGCCTTCTACCTGTCCTGCCTCGACGGCATCAAGGCTTGCGTAGAATCCGGCAAGGACCTGAAGGCTCTGGAAAAAGAAATTTCCAAGAAGGCCGGCGAAGAGGGCTTCTATCTGGATACCGACCGTCAATACCGCACTGAGGAAGACGTGTTTGAAGATTTCACTGCGGAAGAACGCAGCAAGCTGTTCGGCGAACCGCCTGCTACCGTTTGGGAAAATCTCTGCGCCTTCGAAAAATATCCGGAAAAGGTTGCCGTGCTCACCCAAGGCAATATCCTGAAGAAGGAATATATCGACTCCTTCATGCAGGGTGCGCTGATTCGTTGGAAGACCGAGCTTTTGACTCGTCTGATTCCGGAAAACTATCAGGCTGTTATCGACATGAAGCGCTTGCATAACCAGGAAACCTGCACCGACTGCGACCTGGCAATGTGGCGTAAAATCCAGAACCTGCGTGCTAAGCTGGCCAAGGATTCCTTTGAGGAGAAGAGCATCTTCACTGCTATCCGCAGAGCTGTTGCCGAAGGCGACTATGATACTGTTTCCAAGCTCAAGGTTGAGATGGGTGCAACTATGGAAGAGCTCAAGACTCTGTATCACGATTATAAACAAAATATTATCGATTAATTTATATGCTTCCTGCATGGCTGCTGTACTCAAAGTGCGGCAGCCATTTTGTCTTTACCGCTTATATCAAAGTGCGATTATTGAAAAAATTATCCCTAAAACTTTCCTTTCAGCTTATTTTTTTGCATGAAACTGTTGAGTTAAGCGCTGTTTTGTGGTAAAATATCAAAGATATATTGACAGTAATATTTTCTGCTGTCCGAAGAAAGGCGATGATAGCTGTGGAGCAGGTCAAGGATGTTCCTGCCTATATTCGCCAGATGTACACAGATAATAATTTTATGACTCAATTCGGTGTGCATATTGGTGAGATAAAGTGTGGCAGTGCTGAAGTCAGCATTGACGTTGATCCGGCAAAGCATTTTAATCATCGTGACATATGTCACGGCGGAGTAATGTTGGCCTTGGCAGACTCCGTTCTGGGTGTTACCGGTGCAAGCGTGGGCGCTGTAGTGGCAACTCTTAATTTCAGCATGAATTTTATCAAAGGTGTCCATGAGCCGACAACCTTAACGGTACGAAGCCATATTAAGCATTCCGGACATTCTACGATGGTTATTGAGGCTGAAATGACTGACAGCAAAAAGAATTTAATTGGGACGATTTTAACAACAATGTTTGTCGTCGACAGATTTAAAGAAATACCCGCCAAATGGTGAGCTTGCCTGAGTTGATTTGGAAGGGAAATGACGCGGAAGACCGCTTGATATCAAGGAGGATATGATGGATTTTGCATTAAACGAGGAACAATTAGAATTACAGGAAATGGTAAGGGAGTTTGTTGAAAAAGAAATTACTCCTTATGCTGCTGAAATGGATGCAGAAAACCATATGCGTGACGGCCTGATTGACAAGGCTAACGAAATGGGCTTGCTGAACGTTATTGTTCCGGAAGAATTAGATGGCCCCGGCCTGGACAGCATTTCTGTTGCTACAATTTATGAAGAGCTGGGCAAAGGCTGCGCAGGTGTTGCAACCTCTCTGGCTGCCAACAGCCTGGCAACTGTACCTGTTCTGCTGGCAGGCACCGATGAGCAAAAGAAAATGTATTGCGATATCCTGAACAACGGCGGTCTGGCTGCTTTCGCTCTGACCGAACCCGGTGCAGGCAGTGATGCAGGCGGTGTTTCTACCCGTGCTGTACACAACAAGGAAGAGGGTACCTACACTCTGAACGGTACCAAAATGTTCATCACTAACGGTGGTCTGGCAGAAATTTTTCTGGTATTCGCTAACACCCGTAAAACCGGCGGTATCCGTGGTTTGACTGCTTTCATCGTTCCGAAAGACACTCCGGGCTTCTCCGTTGGCAAGAAAGAAAACAAAATGGGCATCCGTCCTTCCAATACTACCGAGCTGGTTCTGCAAGACGTTGTTATTCCTGAGTCCTATCGCGTAGGCCGCGAAGGCGAAGGCTTCCGTATTGCTATGAATACCTTAGACAGCGCTCGTCCGTTCGTTGGCGCTGTTTCCGTAGGTATCGCTCAGGCTGCTCTGGATTGCGCTGTTAAATATGCTAAAGAGCGCCGTCAGTTCGGCCAACCGATTGCTTCCTTCCAAATGGTTCAAGGCATGCTGGCTGACATGGCTATGAAGGTTGAAACCGCTCGCCTCATGGTTCAAAAGGCTTGCTGGATGCGTGATCAGGGCATGGAATTCTCCAAAGAGGCTGCTATGGCTAAATGCTATGCTGCCGATACCGCTATGCAGGTAACCACCGACGCTGTTCAGGTAATGGGCGGCTACGGTTACACTAAAGAATACCCCGTAGAGAAGATGATGCGTGACGCTAAAATCATGCAAATCTACGAAGGTACCAACCAAATCCAACGTTTGGTTATTGCCAACAAGCTGTTATACTAATAGCTATCATAACGAAGATAAATTTATTGAGAGCTGCTGCACTTTTGTGCGGCAGCTCTTTGTTGTTTTTATTCGTGACAATGGTTTACACGTATGCTAAAATATAAAGATAAAGAGCTTTTAAAGCATAATAAAAAGCAGAATCTTTGCCACAAATCATTTTGCTGAGAATTGGGGGG
This sequence comes from Phascolarctobacterium succinatutens YIT 12067, assembly GCF_000188175.1. Classification (GTDB taxonomy): domain Bacteria; phylum Bacillota; class Negativicutes; order Acidaminococcales; family Acidaminococcaceae; genus Phascolarctobacterium_A; species Phascolarctobacterium_A succinatutens. The sequence continues at coordinate 8,544 of NZ_GL830846.1, forward strand.
CAAATACATTGTTAGCTGATAATTTAAAGCAGGTTCAGGAGCAGATAGCGTCTGCTTTGGACAAGCGTAAAAATAAAGACCTGCTCACAGGAGATAATGTAACGCTGGTGGCGGTGACGAAAAATCATCCGCCGGAAATTATTACAAATATCGAAGCCTTGGGCATTGCCAACGTAGGCGAAAACCGCGTGCAGGAGGCCAAGCATAAGCAGGAGGCCTTGGGCAAACACGGCTACTGGCACCTTATCGGACATCTGCAGACGAATAAGGCGCGTCAGGCTGTTGCTTTGTTTGACCTTATCGAATCGGTTGACAGTGAGCATTTGCTGGCTGCGATTGATAAGGAGGCGGAACGCATCGGTAAGGTGCAGGATATCCTTTTGCAGCTGAATATTGCCCATGAGGAGCAAAAGTCTGGCTTAGATAAGGAAGATTATCTGGCGCTGCTGCCGAAGCTGCCCGAATACAAGCATGTGCGTCTGCGCGGACTGATGGTTATTGCCCAGAAATGCGAAGATATCGAGCAGACAAGACCTGTATTTGCGGCAGGCTACCGTGCGTTCGCCCGCTTAAAGCAGCAGTATCCGCAGGCAGATATTCTGTCTATGGGTATGAGCAATGATTATACAGTTGCGATAGAAGAAGGTGCCAATATTGTGCGTGTAGGCACAGCCTTGTTCGGCCAGCGTGATTATAGCCTGAAATTTTAAGACATAGATAAGGTTGGTGACGTGATGAATATTATTGATAAAATCATGAATGCATTAAGTCTTTATGACGAGGAAGAAATCATCGAAGAAGAAGTTGAGCAGAAGCCTGCTAAGACCGAGCAGGAGCCGGCTAAACCCAAGAAGCGTTTCTTCGGCAGCAAGGAGCCTGCCGCTTCGGTACCGGCAGAGGAGCCTAAGCGTGAACGCAAATCCATTTTGAACTTTAAAAGTTCGGCAGCAACGCCTGAACCGGCAAAAAATGAAAAAATGGGCAGTAAAACCATTAACCTGCCTATTGCCGACAAGTTGATGACGGTTGTGCTGCTGGAGCCTGTCGATTTCAACGATTCTCCTAAGATTGCCGATTATCTGCGCGATAATCAGGCTGTAGTTGTTAATTATGATAAGACAGATAATGTTGTTGCCAAGCGTATGACCGATTTTATCAGCGGTACTGTTTATGCTATCGGCGGCAGCATGAAAAAGCTGGGACGCAATATTGTTATCTGCGCCCCGAAAAACGTAGATATAGATGCGGGCGAAGAGCACGAGCTTGACGAGAGGGGAAATAATCCATGGGACAAATAGCAGTAAAGAAAATTGCATTTATCGGCGGCGGCGCTATGGCCAAAGCCATTATTAAGGGAATTATCGGCGGCGGCCTGATTGCGCCGGAGATGATTACCGTAGGCGAGCCGACTGAGGCACATGCGCGCAGTCTGCATGAAGCCTTTGGCGTAAATGTTACTACGGATAATAAAGAGGCAGTAAAGGATGCTGACCTGGTAATCTTTGCCGTTAAGCCTCAGGTAGCACCGGTGGCACTGGTGCCCGAGCTGATGGCTGCGATGAAAAAGGATGCCTGGGTACTTTCTATCATGGGCAGTGTTACATTGGAACAGCTGCATGCCTATGCTCCGGGGTTCCCGGTAATCCGCACGATGCCGAACACTCCGCTAGCAGCAGGCGCCGGTATGACTGCCATCTGCTGCGATGAGGCTGTAACCGAGCCTATGAAGCAGACTGCGGCAGCAATTTTCAGCAGCTGCGGCGAAATAGAATTTGTAGATGAGAAAGCATTACAGGCGATTACCGCTATTTCCGGCTGCGGACCGGGCTATTGCTTTGTGATTATCGATGCACTGGCTGATGCAGGCGTGCGTGCCGGTTTGCCGCGTGCGCTGGCTATTAAGCTGGCAGCACAGACAATGGCAGGCAGCGGCAAGCTGTGCGTAGAAAGCGGCCTGCATCCGGCACAGCTGCGCGACCAGGTAACAAGCCCCGGCGGCACGACTATTGCCGGTATCCATGCATTGGAAAATCATGGCGTGCGCGGTGCTTTTTATGATGCGGTGCAGGCAGTGCTGCAAAGAGATAAGGAATTACAGGGGAAATAATTTATGGCAGACAGAGAAAAAATTCTGCGTTACTTTAAAGCCGGCGGTGACGAACAGCTGGCGGCCAAGCTGCTGGATTTGGCCGAGGGCGCCAATAAATCGCGCAAGTTCCGTGTGAGCGAGTTTCTTGATCCTCATGCCTATAACGTTGCGGAAATTATTGCGGCGAACTACGAAAATGTGCGTCTGGAAAGCGACGGCGGCTTCAGTAATGCCGAAAGGGTGAAGGCTGCCTTTGTTGCCGATGATTTTTACGGTCAGCCGGATTTCGGCATGGCCTATTTTCTGGCGGCTTGGGATAAGCGCTATTATGATTTGTCGCATCGCGATATTCTCGGTGCGTTTATGGGCACGGGCTGCAAGCGCGAGGCCTTGGGCGATATCGTTTTTGTGCCCGAGGGAGCGCAGTTCGTGGTAGAAAAATCACTGGTAAATTATCTTACCGGTAATCTGACGCAGATCGGTTCTGCGCCGGTAACGCTTACGGAAATTCCCCGCGAGGAATTGCTGCATAAGGAAGAAAAGGTTAAGCTGATTAACGCGACAGTCGCTGATTTGCGCCTTGATGCCGTGGCAGCGGCAGGCTATGGCGTAAGCCGCAGCCGTATGGCGGATGAAATCAAAAGCCTGAATGTCAAGGTAAACTGGAAAGAGGCCAAGAAGGCGGCACAGCCGGTGAACGAGGGCGATGTAATTTCCTTCCGCGGCCGTGGACGAGTAGAGATTGAGGAAATCCGCGGCACTACTAAAAAAGGACGCATCAGCGTAACGCTGAAGCGTTATATCTAGGAGGATAAACCATGCTTAATCCGGAGGATTTAAAGAAAAAAACTTTTACCAAGGGTTTTCGTGGCTATGAGGTAGAAGAGGTAGACAAGTTTCTTGCTAAGCTGATTAAGGAATACGAATACCTTTATCTGGATAACCTGGAGCAGAAGGAAACTATCGAGCGCGTCAGCTCCAAGCTGGAATATTATCAGCAGATGGAGGCTACCATGCAGAGTACACTGGCTGTAGCGCAGGAAACTGCTGACGAGGTAAAGAACGCCAGTGAAAAGAAGGCGGCGCTGCTGGAGAAGGAAACTGCAGTGAAGTGCGAGCAGCAGCTGAGAGAAGCGAAGGCTGCGGCGCAAAAGCTACATGATGATACCATGGCGCATGCTGAGGATTTGTATAATCAGACAAAGAACAAAACCGATAACATGCTGCAGGCAGCGATGGCTGAATGCAACAAGCTGCGCGAAGAGGCTAAGGCTTATGCAGATAAGCTGCGCAGCAGTGCTGAGGTAGATGCAGAAAAGCTGCGTGTTACTACCGAGGATGTCTGCAAAAAACGCGCTAACAGTGCTGCCAGCGAGGCTAACAAGCTGCTGGAGGATGCTCGCAGCGAAGCCGGCAGAATGATGCTGGATGCAAATACTAAATATCGTAAACTGGTGGGGGATGCAGAGGAACGCAGCCGTAAAATTATTTTTGAGGCTGATGCCAAGGCTGCTATGGCCGAACAGGCTTATAACGAGCAGGTGAAAAAGGCGGCGCTGCATCGAAAAAATATGCTGCATCTGTTGGAAACGCAGGTTGAGCTGCTCAAAAACTATGCCAGTCATAACGAAGAATAGTCGGAGGATGAATGATGATTATCTTAGTGAGGCATGGTGAAGCAACGCATCATACGCAAAGATTGACCGGCGGCTGGACGGATTCGCAGCTGACCGAAAAGGGAAGGGCGCAGATAAAGGCTGCTGCGGTAAAGCTGGCGAAGGATTTTGCCGGACGTAATTGCAAGCTGCGGATTCTGGCAAGTGATTTGCAGCGTGCTTCCGCATCGGCGCAGATTATTGCCGAGGAGCTTGGCTTTAAGGGCGAAATAGAGCATTGCCGATTCCTGAGGGAAAAGAATAACGGCATTGCTGCCGGAATGACCGAGGAAGAGGCTAAGAAGCATTTTTGCAAGCCGGCTTCCGAGCAGGAGCTGGATCACCGCAACTATCCCGGCGGTGAAACGCGCAATGAATTTTATCGCCGTAATGTACACGGCTTGTGGCATCGTGCGGATGTCGACAAGGAAAATCTGCTGATTGTTGCGCATAAGGGCACGATTCAGAATATTATTTTCCGTTGGCTGGGAATGGATATGCAGCAGGTGGCGGCGTTTAACTTTTCGGTTGATGTGCAGCCTGCCAGCGTAACTGTTCTGGGGATTAACAAATGGCATGAGCACGCTGTTTTCCGCTTGAATGACGTTAGTCATCTGACGCAGGGAAAGGGCTTTGGCGTGTTTGAGTTTAAGTACGAGAAGTGAATAAGGCTGTGAATGACCGCTTGGGTGCTTGGGGAAAGCGCTTAAGCGGTTGTTTTTGTGTTCTCACTATACTAATGGCTTTTTTTGTCGTTTTATTCACCCCCTAACGCAAAAAAATAAGCAGGACAAATTTGAAGATAGTTTATCCTGCTTGCGTTTATCATATAATTTATCTGAGTAATACGGCAGATAAATAATTGGTTGGGTAGTTACTTAACTTCATTTTGTCAACAATAATGCCAGAGTGCTGAGATAATTCTCGCGAATACAGTACTCCACCAGATCATGATCTGTCCACTTGCTCTGCATATTTCAGAAGATAAAAAATGCGTAAAGCATCAAAACTTGGTACAATAGAAGTGAAACAAACAATCAACCAAGTATGAGAGATTCATGTCTAAACTCCTAGCACAGATGCAGCAACTTTTGCAGACTGCTCGATATATTTTATTTCTTAAAATATCCTTTTTTCAACAATAAAAATGCTCCGCTTACTCTTTTTTTAGGGTAGGCGGAGCATTTTATTATTTATTGTTCAGTTCTATAGCCAAAAGCTTAATTTTCTCCTGTGCTTCTTCTTCCGTTTGGTGCATAGAAAGAATGACTGGTGCCTTAGACCAGTTAACGAAAGCCATCACATAATAATAATCTTTGTATTTGCCATCAGCAGTAAAACACCAATCACCATTATCATATACCAGATTAGTAATTGTATCGCTGTTTATGTAATCCGGCAGACGGTTCATACATCTCCAATGATTATCATAGAAATCCAATCCTTCAATATTATCTGAAACACTAAAGTCAGATGGCCAATTAGGTGTGTTAAAAGTTCTGATAAACATTATTCATTCTCCTTCCGATGTTTTCTTCTGAAATCCCAAGGCTTTTCAATTTTTTCCTGTGACCATAAGCCTTTATGCCAGCGCTTTGCTGCTGCCTCAAATTTATCATATATTTCGCATTTATCGAAGTTCATGTGGTAATGCAGTGCCATGCCGTCCTTCAGCATTTCGGCGCTCACGTCCTTTCCTTCGCAATATACAAAAGCAACTTCACGGTTATACTTATCAATACACTTAACTTTCAAGCGGACTGTGCTTTGGCGTAACAGTTCGCTTAGTTTTTTTGTTGATTCCGTGCCAAAGGGCTGCTCTCTTTCCGGTGCATCTATCATAGCAAGTCGGATGCGGTGCTTTTCTCCTGTTATATCGCGCACATGGATGGTATCACCATCTATAATGCGTACCACATATGCTGTATAGGTGCTGGCAGGCCTCGCTTGTGCGCTGACTATGGAGGCTATGCCGATAAGACCGAGGGCAAAGAGAAGAAAGAGAGTATAGGTGATTACTTTATAGCGCATATTATTTTCCTTTTCTATAAAGATGGGCTGCCGTACTGCAAAGTACGACAGCCCTTGTGCCATATGATTAGTTCTTTAGTATATTTT
>NZ_GL830847.1 GCF_000188175.1 Phascolarctobacterium succinatutens YIT 12067
GAAATTTGCGCAAAACTATTGACAGTACCCCCGGCTGTTGTTTTCTGATTATATTGTAGCGTGAAAATAAGCAAAGCGCCCCACCCGAATGCATAATTTCGGGTAGGGCGAGGGGAAAATTTTTTTTAGCTTTGCAGCATAAAAACTTTTGAATATAAGTCTGACAGCTCTCTAAAGGCATGCTCTGTAGTTTTATCGGCAGCAAATACAGCCATTCTCTGAACCATTTCCTTATAATACATGCCAACCGCTTCACAAGGAGCATCAAGAGCATATATTGCCGCTTCGTCATCTTTATACACACGGTAAACAGAACGTAGCTCACTTACAGCTAAGGCCAGAGCCAGAAGCTGAATTTCTTTATCATCAATTTTAAAGATATCATTGAGGTATTCCAGCTTGCGTAAAAACCAAGGAACCGTTTTGTCCTCTGTATAAGCAGAAAGCAGCTGCGCTACCCTCAGACCGAAGCGTTCCTTTATGTCCTTTAAGTTCAGCAGCTTATCCGTAACGGCGGGCGCAAGCAGTCCGCTGATTACAAGAGATAGCGAAGCGCCCAAATCTCCGAGCAGGCTTGCTGTTCCCATCGCTTGCAAAATAAACGGCGTTTCCGTATCGAGTATCTTTTTGTCAGCATATACCTCGGCAGCGAAGGAAATCGTTATAACCATTAACAATTAAAAATTTTATAAAGAATGCATAATTAAAATCTTTGCTATCTAAACAAATACAAAATTTTAAATATTCAATGACAAAATATTGGGAACATATATCTCCAAACATTAAAAACACAAACCACGGCTCCCCAAAAAATCTCGACCAGCCTAACACGCAATTGTAACAAGTTGAGCCACAACTGTAAAACAGTCATTTCGCACTCATGTTAAAACACGTCCCATAACGTTGGACCAATTCCAACAAAAGCGACCAACTTTTTACGGTTGATCGCCTTTGGTTTGGGCATTTGCTGTCAATTTGCGTTTTCAATCAATTTTTTGGCATAGCTTCGCTGCGTGCTTCTGGAATTTTCAACATATCCTACGTTCTTCAGCTGTACCGCCATAACGATGATATTCTTTTTATCTGGTGTTTTATAATTACCCACATGAACGGAACCTTCAATATGAGACGAAAAATTCGTGAATTCCTTTCTAAACTTATCTGGAGATACCATGCTGACCTTAGGGAAAATTTCTCGAATCAAGTCAACATAGTTCTTTGTATCATACGAGCTTTTCAGTATCATTTCTATTTTTTTAACAACGGCATTCATTTATCGTGTACCTCCCGTTTTCAGATAGCAGGAAAGAACAATCTGTTTTTCCCCATCTACCTGTGTTTTCTGGCTCTTGCGTTCCTCGAAGTAAGTTGGAGGTACTAATTTCATGACTTCATAGTAAAGCTCCAGAACATCTCCAACAACTTTGCTCTTTTTCATGACATCCTTAGAAACCTTGGCCGGAATCTCACCGTTTTCCCAGAGCATAATAAGTTTGTCAATCATCTGCTCCTGGTCATCGGTAAGGCGTGGCTCCGTTTTCATGGCTTTCAGCAACCGGATAATTTTTGCATCGTTGCCTGCAACCATTACTTTTTCCATGGATACTTCTTCCTCTGCAACAAGCATCTGATCAAAGGCATCACTGTTACTATCAAACTGTTCATAAAATCTGCTTGAAACGCTGACTTTTTCATCATCAGGTTCTGCTTTAATCAAATCAATCGCCTGCATAAAAGACATCTGTTTTGTTTCGACCTCATCACTGAGGAAAAATGTCTTTAATGCGCCCTGCCGGATAAAGGTAACGGTAGAATCTCCTATTACTTTTTCAGAATTCTTACCGGCCTTTGCTTTTTTCGGCAAACGCTTAATCAAAGAAAATAATTTCGGATCATTGTCACGAATCTGACGAATAATAGCCAAATAAGCTAATTCAGGGTTCGTACTTTCTTCTTCACTGTCCAAATCGGATGTCAAATCTGAAAACAACTTCTTTGAAGATACTTCTTCCTCATCAGACAAATACTTAAAATCCTCGCCCAGAGTATCATGGAAAGCCTGTAATTTTTCCAAAATACGTTCTTCCAAAGGCATCTGTTTCTTACTCTGTGCCGTTGGGAAGAAATTAAATACATAGATACGGTCATATTCTGTACCTACACGGTTGATACGACCTACACGCTGCATAATGCGGGTTGGATTCCAGGGAAGATCATAATTCACAAGAACATTCGCACGATGCAGGTTGATACCTTCTGCCAACACATCTGTTGTGATAAGAAGGTCATATTTATTGTTGTTTTTATCTTTGAATTTTGGATTAAAACTATCTTCGATTTCAACTTTCAAAGCAGCACTGCTCTGACCGCTGAAATAGATAATTCTTTCTCCGTAGATTTCTTTCAATTCCTCATACAGATACTGTGCTGTTTCTGTAGATTCGGTAAAAACAATCGCCTTTTTTCCTTTCATCTTGGGATTCGTTGTAAGATTGCTCTTGAATTCATCCAACTTCGGATCTGTTTCAATCAACGACCAAATGAACTGCATGGATTTCAACTGCGCCAGATCTGCCTGCAAATCACGGAAGAACTGAGAAGAAAACTCCTTCGCTTCAAATTCCATAACGTCCTGCTGTTCAATCAAATACATCAGTTTCTGCGTATTTCCATCGTCCAGCAGATCATATACATTCACTTTCTTACTGATATAAATCTTTCCGTTCTTGGACATTTCAATGAATTTCTCATAGGATTCAATAAAACGATCCAAGGTCTTACGAAAAGCATAAAAACTACTCTCCAAGCGTTTTACAAGGATTCCCTTCATAAAGCCGCCCATATTGCGCTGAGCAGCAAGCATCGTTGCATACTTCTTTTTGTCTTTCAGATACAGCAAAGGTGTATAACGAGCATATTTGAAATCCTTGATAATATTGATCGTCTGAGAAAAAGCATCATCCGTTTCCTCATCAAAAGAGTAGATGATTTTCTCCGGGCTTCCAACCTTCGGAAAAGTCAATCCCTGCTTCGCAAGATCATCCGCATAATAATGTTGAATTTCACTTCTGGTACGGCGAATCATAACCTCACGAATCAGTTTGTCACGGATTATCTCAGAATTTTCCCGAAGCTGTTCCATATATGCCGCCGAGCCTTTCGGCTTTTTGGCAAGCTTCGCATTTAAACCACGGAAAAAGCCTTCGATATTTTTGATTCCGTTGATTGTACCGCTTTGCTTTGCCTGAAATAAATAAATCTGATTTTCCACATCGCTGGTATAATTGTTAATGGGAGTTGCCGAAATCAAAATGACTTTCTTACCACGACATATTTGGTGTAATTCAGTAAAAGCCTCTGTACTGCTATTGCGAAAACGATGTGCTTCGTCCACAAACACATAAGAATACTTTTCTGTGCCTTTTGCGATGATTTTATCCAGTTTACCCAACGATTCCACATCACAGCGAGCAACATCGAATTCTTGCAAAACACTTCTCCAGTAGTCCACCAAAACCGGCGGGCAAACAATTAGTTTATAAGTGTTGCGATTAAAACTATTGGCGAGCATAGCGCAGATATAGGTTTTACCAAGGCCGACAACATCCGAAATAAATACGCCATTATACGCATCCAGCTTCTGCCTTGCCTGTGTTACTGCATCCATTTGATACTGTAAGCGCATATACCCTTCCGGAAGTAACGTTTCGAAATTTTCCTTATCTGCGTTGATTTCTTCTTTGAAAAATTCATACAATGTTTTTAGATATAGCTGATACGGAGTAATATCGTTTCTCATCCAAGTGTGCTGTTCTACGGCTTCGATATATGTCTCACAAATATCCGTTCCTTTCACCCACAGCTCCTCAAATTTATCCAATGCAAATTTGACATCTGCGTAATCTTTCAATTCCACATTAAATTCAAGGTTATTTACCAAACCTGCTTCAGAAAAATTGCTGGAACCGGTAATTACGCTTCCAAATGTGTCTGGAACCTTCTCTTGATCCTTGCGCATAATATAAACCTTTGCATGAATTGGTGCTTCGGTATACATACGCATTTCAAGTTTTCCGGATTTCAGCCAATCCATAAAAACACGAACGCCTTTTTCCACCTGCGCAGAGCTTGCTGCTGACTCAAACTCTTTTTCTATTTCGTCTGCAATAATATTTTTGCCCTCAGCAGTCGAAATAGAAGCATATTGGGATTCATCCTTTGCACGGTCGATGATTTTAACCGTATATCTATCAACATTCAAGCCAACTAATATTCTGATTTTTTCTACCTGATCCAAAGCTTCGTACATTTTAAAAAAGCCGCTGGCTCTGAAATAACCAACCAAAACATCAAAGAATTGTGTATTGCTTTTCAAAATGGTCACAAAACGACTATATAAATCTCTTTCCGGCTCATTCGTAAAGAACTTCAAATCTGTATGAACCATGACATTTCCTCCCATATTATCTAAAATAACAATTTACAAAATACCTCTTTGGGTAACTACTTATTTTTATTCTCTTCAATCATACCATAAAAGCAAAACTATTTCATTTTCACTTCATCCCTCTTCCAATCTCTCCACACCATCATAACACGATAATTCATTTTTATTGTCTATATTATACCATTAAAACCCGAAAACTTTCTTGCTTCATGTGTTATTTTTATTAATTCAGTGTACAATTAAAGCATAAATAATTTTTCAGAAAAGGAGAATCCTCACATGAAATGCTTACTCATTAAAAACGCGGATGTCTACGCTCCGCAACCCCTCGGAATTGTCGACATCCTGATCATCAATGACAAAATCGCCAAATAGGCCAACAGCTTGCAGCACCGCAAGGCTTAGACTGCCAAATTCTTGATGCCCAAAAGCGCAAGGTAGTCCCCGGTTACGTTGACCAGCACGTACACATCATCGGCGGCGGCGGCGAATCCGGCCCCTACAGCCGTACACCGGAAATCAACCTCAGCGAGCTGACCAAGGTTGGCATTACTACCGTAGTAGGCGTTTTGGGTACAGACGGCACCTCCCGACACAACGAAAGCCTGCTGGCGAAGGCCAGAGGCCTGACGCACGAAGGCATCACCGCGTACATGCTCACCGGCTCCTACGAAATCCCCCTGCATAACATGACCGGTGATGTGCGCCGCGACATCATCCTGATTAACGAATGCCTTGGCATCGGCGAGGTTGCCTTATCCGACCACAGAAGCTCGCAGCCTACACGCGAAGAGCTGGAAAAGGTGCTTACACAGGCTCGCCTGGGCGGTATGCTTTCCGGCAAGGCCGGCGTTGTGCAGTTCCACATGGGCGTAGGCAAGCGTGGCATAGATGTCCTGCTGGCTATTGTACGCGAAACGGAAATCCCCGCCCGTCATTTTATCCCCACCCACGTCAACCGTGCCTTCCATCTTTTTGAGCAGGCCAAGGAGTTTGCCCGCTTAGGCGGTTATGTAGATATCACCTCCGGCATCAGGGAGCAGGACGGCTTCCCCGCCTGCGTCAAGCCCAGTGACGCCATCAAAATTCTTTACGAAGAAGGCGTGCCGATGGACAAAGTCACCATGAGCTCGGATGCCAACGGCTGCATGAGCGTTACACTTCCCGACGGCAGCCAAAAGCAGCTTGCCGTTTCGCCGGATTCCTTCCAAGAGGAAGTTAAGGATGCTCTGCTTGCAGGTGTTCCCACAGAGGTTGTGGCAAAGGTTGTCAGCAGCAATCCGGCGCAGGCCAACGGTCTGTATCCTCAAAAGGGCTGCCTGCAAGCCGACAGTGATGCCGATCTGATTATTTACAGCGACAGCTATGACGTAGATACCGTAATCGCCAAAGGCCAAATCATGGTGGCAGCAGGCGAAGCGCTTGTCAAAGGCACCTTTGAAAAATAAACATTGTAACGAAAATCCCCTGCACAAGCCTTTGCTTATGTAGGGGATTAATTTTTTTATGATATTTTCGTTATAGCTTGACGCACTCAGGCCGCTGCTTATCTGGCAACAGAAAGCTGCTGCTGCATCAGCGGAATCATTTCCTCGATAGTTTCATATGCCAGCTCATGATTGACATACTGCGGCTGAACGCACTGCAGAATCTGCTTGGCTGCCGTTGTAGTAAAAGGCTTATGCAGGTCAATCGCCGCAATATGACGCCAAATAGCTTCCGCATTCAAATCAGCCGGCACCTTGCGTTCAAAGCTGCGCAAATACTTGCCGGAAAGCGAGCTTGAAAGATGCACGCCCTTAATCAGCTCAGCATAAGGACCGAGCTTGTCCACCGTGCGGCAGACAAAATCCGCTGCCTCCTCCTCCGTGCGCAGACGCGGATTGGTATTCATCAGGTGACCGGTATCCAGCATAATACCGACGTTTTTGCGCTCAATGCGCTCAAAGAAAAACTTCACCTTGCGCGCATCCGTCAGGCGCAGACCTGGCCACCACAAATTTTCAAACAGCACCGTAACGTTGGCAGGAATCTCATCTGCCACAGCATTAAAAACATCTGCCGAAGCAGCCAACACCTCGCGGTCATCGTAACGGAAATCAAAGGTAAAGATTGTTTCGGTATCGGCCTCCGCCACATGCCACACCAGATATTCCGGCTTCTGCGAAATGGCAGCGCAGATATTACGGCGGATTACAGCCAGCCATTCATCACAGCTCATAGCTGTCTTAAAATATGTCTGGCGTTCGTGGATACTGCGAAACTGCTGCTGCAAGCGTTTAGCCTTTCGCAGCCAGAAATCCATCCAATACGGCCAATAATTCAAATGTGCGCCAATCGTCAGCTCCTTGTAATCAGGGAAAGCTCCCGGCTCTCTGTAAATAAACTGTTCAATACCGTCAACACCCAGCTGCTGCACTAAACCGGCTAAGGTCATCCCCTTACGCTTCAATTCATCTTCATACCAATCAATCGGACAATAGTTAATAAGATGCTTCGTCATTTCTCACCCTTCTTTGCTACATACTGCACGCTCTTAGCGTTTGCTCTAACTGTGCTACCGGCAAATAGCTTGGAATTCTTGTTTCATAAAAAAACTGCGGCGGTCACGCTGCAGTCTTAATTTAGCTCACGCAAGCAGCACTACCGGAATACTAAAGATGGTTTTACCATCCTTCCTTTCACCTGTACATCGCAAGCTTGCGGAAAAAACTTTTGGGCATAGGCACTCTGACTAAGCTCATCACCGGGACAGCATCTTGTGAGGATATGCGCTGCCAGGCTCACATTACAGTTGCGGTACAGTACCAGATTCACACTGGTTTTCCTTCTGCTCAAAGCATATTAAGTTTTTATTGTCTTGCTTTCTTTATCTGACGAAAGCTGTGTAATAGTAATATCTACTATTTATAGCACAATTAGTATATCATTAATCAGCTTTTTTGGCAATAGAATTATGAAATTTTTTCCACATCTGTACTGCAGAAATAATAAACTCCCGCAAGCACGATGCTTTCGGGAGTTTGTTGTTGAATATGCGCCATGACGCAGACAAGGCTTTAGCGACAGACTGTAATAGGAACGAGGGCGGGCAGCCCATTACTGCACGCAAACTCATCCGCCTGCACGCGGAACACGTCCGCCAGCAGCTTGGACGTAACAATTTCTTTAGGCTCACCGCTGACTACCAGGCGTCCTGCCTTGATAACGGCAACATAATCAGCGTACTGAATGGCATGGTTCAAATCATGGATAACCATAACCACCGTCAGCCCCAGCTCCTTGTTGAGCTTATCAAGCAGCTGCATAACCTCCAGCTGGTGACAGATATCAAGATAGGTCGTAGGCTCGTCAAGCAGCAGTACCTGCGGTCTTTGCGCCAGCGCCATTGCTATCCAGGCGCGCTGACGCTCGCCGCCGCTCAGCGTATGCAGAAGACGGTGGCTCATCGACGTCATATTGGTCTGCTCCAAGGCCCAGGCAACGTGCTGAGCATCGTCTTTATCACCGCGCCCTAAAAAGCTGCGATGCGGAAATCGTCCCATCTCAACCAAATCCTGCACCGTCAAATCGGTAGGCGCAACCGGTGACTGCGTCAAAATTGCCAGACAGCGGGCAAACTCGCGGTGCGACAGCCTATGGATATCCTTGCCCAGGAAGCTGATGCTGCCTTTAGCGCACGGCAAGATGCGTGCAATCGCCTTCAGCGTTGTACTCTTGCCACAGCCGTTGGGGCCAATGATAGCGGTAATCTTACCCTCGGGAATCGCCAGCGATAAATCATGGATGATTGTTTTTTTGTTAATTGCTATATCAATATGCGTTGCCTCTAAAACAGCTTTAAAGGGCGCTGCATTATTTTGTGTCATCAGATTTCCCTCCTTAACAGGAATAAGAAGAAGGGCGCGCCCAAAAAGGCCATAATAATACCAACAGGCAGTTCAATCGGCGCAAAAATTACACGCGCAAAGGTATCACTGAGCGTAACAATGGCAATGCCCAAAAGTGCGGAAGCAGGCAGCAGAAAGCGGTAGTCGCTGCCTATCAGCAGTCGCGCCGCATGCGGCACCACAAGGCCGACAAAGCCCAGCAGGCCGACAACGCTGACAGCGCTGGCTGCGAGCAAAGCTGCAATAGCCGTAAGGATAATGCGCGTTACCTCAACATTGACACCAAGACCGCGCGCCATCTCATCGCCCAGCTGCAGGATGTTCAGATAAGCGGCACTGGCAAGCGCCAGAATCAGGCCGATAACAGCATATGGCAGAATAATATTTACATGCGGCCAGCTGCGTGCGGCAAGACCGCCTACCATCCACATTAAAGCACCATGCACTCTGTCACTGTAAAAAATCATCAGGCCGCTGATACCTGCACCCAAAAAGGCAGATACCGCAACACCGGCCAAAATAATACGCACCGGCTTAATGCCGTTTTTCCACGCCAGAATATAAATGCAGACAGCAGCCAGCATCGCACCGATGAAGGCAACAGGCGTAATCAGATATTCCATCGCCGGGAACAAAATCATAATCACAACGCCTGCCAGGCCGGCGCCGGAGCTGATGCCGATGATATGCGGGTCTGCCAGCGGATTACGCATAATCGCCTGCAGAATCGCACCGGAAAGTGACAGGTTAATGCCGACCAAGGCACCGACGATGGTACGCGGCATACGGATGTTCCAGATAATCTGACTGCGAGGATCATTACCGGGATTAAGCAGAATATCGGTAATCTCCTTGATGCTGATAATGCTGGAGCCTTTTGTTAAGCTCAAAAAGCTGCCCAATAGTGCCAAGAACAAAAATATCACAAGAATAGTAATACGCCATTTAGTACGGCCGATACCAAAATGCTCCGTCTGCTCTGCAGACTGCTTATTTTCCATTAGTAAAGACCTCCGGATAAACCTGCTGTGCCATAAACTTTACAGCCTCAGGATAGCGCAGGCCGGGGTTAATCAAGAACAGTTTTTCCGGCAGCACATATACTCTGCCTGCTTTTACAGCCGACAGACTGTTCCAGGCGGGGTTATTTTTAAAGTCGGTGCGCAGACGATTTTCAATTTCCTCAGGCTTGCCCATAGAGGTAATAAAGATAATTTCCGGATTCTGCTCTACCAGTGTTTCCATGCTGTAAGGAGTTTTGTTGGATTTTCCCTTGAGCGCTGCAGCAGCAACGTTTTCAAAGCCCAGGATATCGCTTACACAGCCGGCAATGCTGTGCGAGCCTTCTACCGTAACGGCGCTGGCTGTTGCATGCATAATAACGATGCGTTTCTTTTCCTTAGGAAGCTTACCGGTAACGGCGGCAACCTGCTTATCCAACAGCTCATTTTCCTTTTGGGCCTTATCCTGCGTACCATAAATATCGCCCAAGGTTTTGATGGTACCCTTTACATCCTCAAAGGTTTGGGTATCAAACTCCACTACGTTGATTTTATTGGATTGCAGCATCGGAATAAATTTATCATGCTGATTTTTGCTGGCCAGAACCAGATCAGGCTTCAGGCCGACAAGTGCTTCCATATTAATATTGTAGACCATGCCTACCTCCGGCACAGACTTCATAGATTCGGGAATCTTGCCTACCTTAGAGCTGGCGCGACCGACTACAGTACCGCCGACGGCCTCAATCATACTCAAATATGAAGGACTTAGGCTTACCACCCTTTCAGGCTTTTTGGCAAGCGAAACCTGTCTGCCTACAGCATCGGTAAGCTGCAGATAAGCCTTATCACCGCCTGTCTGCGTTCCTACGCCGCCACAACCGGCAGCAAGCAGCATAGCCGCACATAATAGACCACAAGCAATTTTTTTCAAGAACATGTTAATCACCTCATACTCAACTTACATTGCCCAAGCCCCAAGCTTTGGCAATATATATAACTCTCTGATAAAAAAAGCTTAATAATATCGCCCTCATAATAGCACAAATCAGAAGTGTAGTCAATGAAAGTTGCTAAGAAGCGCACATAATAGTATAATTAAATGAATAAGCTTGTTATAACAAAGGAGTAAAAATATTATGGAAATCAATGCAATGATTAACCGCATAAATGCATTAGCCAAAAAGAAGAAAACTTCCGGTCTTACCCCGGAGGAGTTGGCAGAACAAAAGGAGCTGTACAAGGAATATCTGGCCAACATCCGCAGCCAGCTGAAGGCTCAGCTCGATAACATCGAGGTAGTCGACGAGCAGCCGGATAAAAAACAGCTGCACTGATGGCTGCTATCCTGTCGCCATCCATGCTGGCCTACGAGGACGATTTTCTGCTGATTATCGATAAGCCTGCAGGCATGCTGGTACACCCCACCGTCAGCGAGCGTGGCACTACGCTCTACGATTATGTAAAGGCATATTATGAAGCCACCGGCATTAATGCCGTTATACATCCCGTGTCGCGTCTGGACCGCAACACCTCCGGCCTCGTTATTTTTGCCAAGGAGCCTATTGTACAGCACTGGCTTAGTCAGCAGCAGGTTGAAAAGGAATATCTGGCGCTGGCCTGCGGCCGCTTTGAAACCAGCGAAGGTATTATCGAAGCGCCCATCGCCCGCAAGGAAGGCAGTATCATTGAACGCTGCGTTGACTACACGCGCGGCAAATACGCCAAAACAGCCTATGAGGTTTTGGCGTCTTACAGCAATCATACGCTGCTCAAGGTCCGTCTTTTCACCGGACGCACGCACCAGATACGTGTCCACCTTGCTTCTATCGGCCACCCGTTAGTCAATGACAATCTTTACGGCACGCCCGGTCCCCAGGCGCGCCATGCGCTGCATGCCTACCGCCTGGCCTTCAAGCATCCGGTCAGCGATGTGTTTTTAGAAATTACCCGTTCTTTACCAAATGATTTACTGAAACTTCTGTACTAAATAAGCAGACCATGATATAATTAGTGTATACTAATGTAAAGACAGAGTAGCTGTAAGACTACCCTGAATAAGGAGGAATAGACAAATGCCCTTAGTTACATCTACTGAAATGTTCAAAAAAGCTTACGAAGGCCACTATGCTGTTGGTGCCTTCAACGTCAACAACATGGAAATCATCCAAGGTATCGTTGCTGCAGCTCAACAGGAAAAATCCCCGCTGATTCTGCAGGTAAGTGCCGGCGCCCGCAAATACGCCAACCACATCTACCTGATGAAGCTGGTTGAAGCAGCAATCGAAGACACAGGTCTGCCTATCTGCCTGCATCTGGACCATGGCGAAGATTTTGACATCTGCAAAGCTTGCATCGACGGCGGCTTCACCTCCGTTATGATTGATGGCAGCAAGCATCCTTTCGAAGAAAATATCGAAATGACTCGTCGTGTTGTTGAATATGCACACGAAAGAGGCGTTGTAGTTGAGGCAGAGCTTGGCCGACTGGCAGGCGTTGAAGACGCTGTTAAGGTTAACACAAAGGATGCTACCTACACCGATCCCGATCAGGCTGTAGAATTTGTTGAACGCACCGGTTGCGACAGCCTGGCTATCGCTATCGGCACCAGCCACGGCGCTTACAAATTCAAAGGCAAACCGGAACTGGACTTCGCTCGTCTGGAAAAAAACACCAACATGCTGCCCGGTTATCCGCTGGTTCTGCACGGTGCTTCCACCGTTATTCCATCCTTTGTTGAAGAATGCAACAAATACGGCGGCAAGCTGGACGGCGCTCAAGGCGTACCTGAAGACATGCTGCTGCAAGCAGGCAAATTCGGTGTTTGCAAAATCAACATCGATACCGACCTGCGTCTGGCAATGACCGCTTCCATCCGTAAACACCTGGTAGAAAACCCCGGCGACTTCGATCCTCGCCAATACCTGAAACCCGCACGTCAGGCTATCCAAGACATGGTAGCTCACAAAATGCGTGACGTACTCAACAGCAGCAACAGACTGTAAGCTATAACGATTAAAAAACTAAAATGCACCATTCCCGAGTGTTAAGGAATGGTGCATTTTTTATTTATGCAAAGCGTATATCATTTTTTCTTACAAATCCTTCAGGATATCATCCATGTACTTATGCAGCTTTTCCAGCTTCTTGCGTACCATAACAGCCTTATCCGGGTTACGCGCCACAATCTGCTCGATTTTGCTGCGTTGCAGCAGATAATCGTGTTCCATGCCACGCATGTAAGCACGCAGGTCGATAGCAGCAGGCTCAACCTGAACCATTTCGGATTCATGCATCTGCCACTCGGTACCATGGATTTCGGCGCAGTCACCAAAGTGCGGGATGTAGGTTGCCGTTCCCAGATTGCGTCCCAAAGAATCTGCCAGCTCCATAGCTGCATCAAGCTCGCCATGCGTAACGAAAAAGGCCTTAGGCACCTCTTTCATGCTGCTGTACCAGGCTAAAAGCTGTTGCTTATCCGCATGGGCGGAAAAGCCCTTCATATTGTAAATTTTGGCGTTGACTCTGATATCCTCGCCCATAATCTTAATGCGCTTAATACCTTCTATCAGCCTGCGTCCAATAGTGCCCTCCGCCTGATAGCCGGCAAATACTATGCTGCTGTCCTCACGCCACAGATTATGCTTAAGGTGATGCAGAATACGTCCGGCATCTGCCATACCGCTGGCCGAAATAACAATCTTACTGCCCGGAATTTCGTTAATCGCCATGGATTCCTGCACCGTGGCTGTAAAGCGCAAATTATGCATAGACACCAGCCTGCGTCCCTGCATAGCGTAAAGCGCCCGCGCTTCCTCATCGTATTCCTCTGGATTCGTCATAGTAATCTGCGTAGCTCTGTTGGCCATAGGACTATCTACATAAATAGGAATCTCCGGAATTTTGCCTTCCGCCTGCAGCTTTTGGAAATAATACAGCAGTACTTGCGTACGCCCGACAGCAAACGCAGGAATGATAACGTTACCGCCACGCTCGACAGTATCGTTGATAATATTCGCCAGCTCGCCTTCCTTATCGTAAGCTTCGTGGATGCGGTTGCCGTAGGTAGATTCCGTAATAATAAAATCCGCACCGCCTGCTACCGCCGGGTCCTCAATAATCGGCTGATTCGGCTGACCGATATCGCCGGTAAAAATCAAGCGCGTCTTTTTATCGCCTTCAGTAACAGACATTTCTACAAAAGCAGAGCCCAGGATGTGTCCTGCAACGCGGAAGGTTACGGTAACACCGGGAACAATATTAAACGGTTCGCCAAAGCTGCGCAGCTTGAACAAATGCAAAGCGCGAGAAGCGTCATCAACCGTAAACAACGGCTCGACAATCTTTTTGCCGGCACGCATACCCTTGCGGTTGGCGTATTCCGCCTCACCCTCCTGAATGTGCGCACTGTCCGGCAGCAGAATCGAGCACAGCTCCTCCGTCGATTTAGTGCAATAGATGGGGCTGCGGAAGCCTTCCTTGACCAGCTTCGGCAACAGACCGCTGTGGTCAACATGGGCGTGCGTCAGTACAACAGCCTCAATCTCTCCCGGATGAAACAAAAATTCCTTTTCGTTCAGCGCCTTAATCAGCTTGGAGCCCTGGAACATGCCGCAGTCTACCAAAAACTTATGTGCGCCGACCTCCAGCAGATAACAGGAACCTGTAACGGTGCGCGTTGCACCTAAAAAAGTTATTTTCATCGCAAAGCCTCCATTCTGCAAGTAGTATTTTCAGTTATATTTTATAATTCTACAAAACGAAGGAAAAATCCTTTTTATAGGGGGAATTAGTGGGATGAAGAAAAGAAGCAGGCTCTGAGTTTTCGCTCAAAATCTGCTTAATCAATCATTATATTTTAAATACGCTATTCATTCTCACTTCTAGGCATACTACGCTCAAGGTATTTTTTTGATAATCTCTAATTGTTCTTCAACTGTTTTTGGCGAATCATCAAGGACGAATCCCTGAAAATCGTTATTTCTATTGTCACCTACAACTTGTTTTTCTTTTTCCATTACTAAGCGACTCCTCTTCATAAGACCAAATATATATTCACTAAAACATTTGACACACTGTAATATATGGCGTTATAATAGAATTATAATATGTAAACATTTTTTCACTAATAAAGGGATATAAAAATAAAATATTACCCGTCAAAAGCACTACCGCCAAAACACCTTAGTACTAACCTACCAATCTATTGATTACCACAAAACCGAAGCGTGAAAGCTTTTGATCTGATGTTTCAATGCAAATTTTTTAGAAAGGATTTTTATTATGAAAGACGTAAAGAGTACAATCAACGCCAACGGCGTAGAAATTCGCGTGGCAAGTTCAAACGAAGCATATTATATTTCATTGACGGATATAGCCAAAAAGCGCAATCCTGAATTTCCGGCAGATGTTGTTAAAAATTAGTTACGTTCGAGAAGTACAATTGAATTTTTAGGATTATGGGAAAAGATTTATAACCCTGATTTTAAACTGGTCGAATTCGACCAGTTTAAAAATGCAGCTGGCGAAAACAGCTTTGTTCTAACACCACAAAAGTGGATAAGCACTACTAATGCTATCGGTATTACATCTAAATCTGGACGCTACGGCGGTACTTATGCTCATTCCGATATAGCATTCGAATTCGCATCCTGGATTTCTCCGGAATTCAAGTTGTATATAATTAAAGATTATCAACGATTAAAAGCTGATGAAAGCCACGCCAAGTCCCTAGACTGGAATATAAAACGCGAAATAACAAAATCAAATTACCGTATTCATACCGATGCGATAAAAGAGAATTTAATCCCTAATCTTACTCCACAGCAGATAGCTTGTAAATATGCCAGTGAAGCTGATTTGATAAATGTTGCTTTGTTCGGACAAACTGCAAAACAATGGAGAAATCAGCACTCTGAATCTAAAGGTAATATACGTGATGAAGCTAAAATTGAACAGCTTATAGTTCTAGCCAATCTCGAAAGCTTGAACGCAGAATATATCAGGGAAGGAATATCGCCTGCTGAAAGATTATCCAAATTGAATAAAATAGCTATTTATCAGCTTAATTCTTTGTGGAATAACTCCCTCAAGAGTATAGAAAAACTAAAGAGCTTAAAATAAAAATATCAGAACGCTGATGGCAGGAGAATTTTGAGCATAATTCCGAAAGGGGTACAATTTGTACCCCTCTTAAACTACTCACACCTGACGGAAAAAGTAATTCAAATACTGTATTTAGTCGCAAAAACAAAAAGAACCGCATTCTCATGCGGTTCCTAAGTTTTAAATTTGGTCGGGGCGGCGAGATTCGAACTCACGGCCTCTTGTACCCGAAACAAGCGCGCTACCAAACTGCGCCACGCCCCGACATTTGTTGTTGCTGTTCATCAGCAACGAATATGATTATAAAGCATCTTTAAGCTTTTGTCAACACTTTTTTTGAAAACTTTTATCCTTGGGTCACAACGCGGATGCTGGTAACCTCAAAAGCCTCAGCAATAGCCGGTAAAATTTCTCTTTCAATGTTGGTACGGTGCAGTTCGCTTTCAGCAACAAGCATGATACGGGTATCAGCATAGTTGATGTTATGCACCTTGCTTACCAGGCGCTTGAAGGTTTCCTCACCGATAATTTCCTTCAGCTTTTGCAGACGTGCAAACACCTCCGGTTTTTCCTTCTGCATACGTTCTTCCAAGGGAGAGAACGGTACAGTCACAACTCTGGCATCACGGGCCAGGACATAATTTTCCTCGCCTTCGCCAGGTACTACTAAATCGTCACGCATAATTCTTCCTCCATCTCTATATCTAACTAAATGAACCTGCATAACGCAGAATTTATTCCCTTTTATTATATGTCACAAGCACTTTTTCGTCAAGCAGCAGGATTTTTAGCATTTAACGAGAATACTATAAAAAATACTTTTAACGAGGGGTGTTCATATATGTCTATGAAAGAAGATTTTAAAAAATTTGCTATGCGAGGTAATGTTATGGATATGGCCGTCGGCGTTATCATCGGCGGTGCTTTCGGCAAAATCGTCAGCTCGCTGGTAAATGATGTCGTTATGCCTCCATTAGGTATGGCGCTTGGCAAGATGGATTTTTCCAATCTGTTTATCAGCCTCAACGGCAAGGAATATGCTACACTGGAAGCAGCAAAAAAGGCCGGAGCTCCTGTACTTGCCTATGGCAGCTTCATTAATTCCGTACTGGATTTTCTGATTCTCGCTTTTGTCATCTTTATGATGATTCGTCAGATCAACAAGCTCACTCCGGAACCGGAGCCTGCACCGGAGCCACGTCTGTGCCCTTACTGCAAATCCGAGATTGCCGATGACGCAACCCGTTGCCCGCACTGCACATCTCATTTGGAATAACAGTTTACACTTTCGGCTGATATTCGGGATTTTTTCCTGCATATCAGCCATTTTCACTTTTATAAAGTCTTTTTCATTTGCTAAAAACGAGCTTATATTGTATAATGTAGATTATATATATCGCCTAGGCTGTTTTTCACAGCTTAAATTTTAAGGAGGTTATCTGATGTCTGTTTATGACGTGCTTATGGAACGTGGCTTTATTAAGCAAATGTCCCATGAAGACGAGATTAAAGAATTGTTAGAGAAGGAAAAAATTACCTTTTATATCGGCTTTGACCCCACCGCGGACAGTCTGCATGTAGGCCATTTCATCGCCCTGATGATGATGAGCCATATGCAACGCGCAGGCCATCGTCCTATCGTACTTTTGGGCGGCGGCACCGGCATGGTAGGCGACCCGAGCGGCAAGGACGAAATGCGTAAAATGCTCACTCCGGAATTCATCGCTCACAACATTGCCTGCTTCAAAAAGCAAATGAGCCGTTTCATTGATTTCGGTGAAGACAAGGCTATTATTGTCAACAATGCTGACTGGCTGTTAGACTTGAACTATGTTCAGCTGCTGCGCGAGGTTGGCGTACACTTTACCGTTAACCGTATGCTGGCTGCGGAATGCTTCAAAAAGCGTTGGGAAAAAGGCCTGACCTTCTTTGAATTCAACTATATGATTATGCAGGGCTACGACTTCTGGAAGCTGCACCATGACCATAACTGCATTATGGAGCTGGGTGGCGACGACCAATGGTCCAACATGCTTGCCGGCGTAGAATTAATCCGCCGCAAGGATCAAAAGCCTGCATACTGCATGACCTGCAAGCTCCTGACCACCAGCGATGGCCGCAAAATGGGCAAAACCGAAAAGGGTGCTCTGTGGCTTGACCCGGAAAAAACTTCTCCGTATGATTTCTATCAATACTGGCGTAATGTTGCCGACAGCGACGTAGAAAACTGCCTGTCCCTGCTGACATTCCTGCCGATGGATGAAGTTCGTCGTCTGAGCGCACTGAAGGATGCAGCTATTAACGAAGCTAAAAAAGTTCTGGCCTATGAGGTTACCAAGCTTGTTCATGGCGAAGAAGCAGCGCGTCAGGCGCAGGAAGCTACCGAAGCACTCTTCGGCGGCAATGCCAAAGACATGAGCAACGTACCGGCAATCGAAATTACCTCGGAAGATATGACTGCCAAGATTATCGATGTACTGACTGCCGCTAAAGTTTTCAGCAGCAAACGCGAAGCTCGTCAGTTAATCGCCCAAGGCGGCCTGACTGTAGCAGACACTGTCCTGCAGGATGCAGAAGCATGCCTGAGTGCAGACATGTTTGATGCAGATAAGAGCCTGTTAATCCGTAAGGGTAAAAAGAAATATTTCCGTCTGCTGGTAAAATAAGCCTTTTAAAGCCATCTATGCTCCTGACGGACTAGGTGGCTTTTTCTATGATTTCAAAATACAGACTACTCTTTTAATTAAGGTAGTAAAAAAGGAGCACTTAATGCAAAACGATAAGATAAACCTTTCATTAATCATTCCCATCGGCCTGATGTTATTTTCCTTTTTCTTCGGTGCCGGCAACTTAATTTTCCCGCCTGTTTTAGGACAGATGGCAGGTGAAAACATTTCCTGGGGCATGCTCGGCTTCTGCCTGAGCGGCGTTGGCTTCCCGCTTTTGGGCGTACTTGCTATGGCTATGAAGCAAAGCGATAACCCGGACTCCATTGCTATGCCTATGCATCCCCTGTATGCCCGCGCCGTTACCATTCTCTGTGCGTTGGCTATCGGCCCGCTGTTCGCTATTCCGCGTACCGCTGCCGTTTCCTTTGACACCGGTATTCACAGCCTGCTGCCTGCTTCCTGCGAAGCTATCGGCCTGCCGGTATACACCGTGTTCTTTTTCATCCTGACCTATTTCTTTTCCATTAATCCGTCAAAGATCATCGGTCATATCGGTAAATTTTTGTCCCCCATGCTTTTGATTTGTCTGGCAGTTCTCGTGGTCTGCGTTTTCGTAAATCCTACCGGCAGCCTGAAAATGCCTAATCCGGACTTCGCTGCATCTCCGTTCTTCCGTGGCTTCCAGGAAGGCTATAATACCATGGACCTTCTGGCAGCAATTCTGTTCGGTTCTATTACTATCAAGGCTATTGAAGCTCAAGGCATTACCGATAAAAAGGTTCTGACCAAGCTCTGCTCTTATGCCGGCCTGATTGCAGCCTTCTTCCTTGCTATCATCTATGCAGCACTGGCTTACACCGGCGCACTGAGCATCAATGTTTTCGGTGTTATCCCCAATGGTGCAACTCTGCTCAGCAAAATCTGTACCTATTACATGGGCTTCGGCGGTCAGGTTGTCTTGGCTTTGATTATTTTCTTTGCCTGCCTCACCACCAGCATCGGCCTGACAACCGCTATCTCCGGTTATTTTGCCGAACTTAGCAATAACCGTATGCAATACGAGCGACTGGTATTCTTCGTCTCTGCTTTCAGCCTGGTAGTAGCTAACTTCGGTCTGGAAAACATCATCAAGTTCTCCATTCCTGTTATCTGCATGCTCTATCCAATTATTATCGCTCTGGTAATTCTCAACATCGGTCGTGCAATTATCCATGATGATCAGCTGACCTTCCGCATCTGCCTGATACTGACAACTATTTTCGCTGTTTTCGACGGTCTGCGCGTTGCCAACATCCGCTTCATGGCATTGGATAACTTTCTGGCGCAGAACCTGCCACTGTTTGACATCGGCTTCGGCTGGGTTGTTCCCTGCTTCGGCGGTATTGCTGTAGGCCTGCTGCTGAAGGCTGTAAGAAAAGCTAACTAATAAATTTATTCATAATCAATTAGAGAGTAAGGTGTAATTTATGTCTAACGAACAACAATGCAGCAATGCATCTTCCTGCGGACGCAGCAGCTGTGAAGGCTGTCCCTCCGCAGCAGCTGCTGAAAAAACACAGGCAACTGATTTCCGTGCGCAGCTCAATCCGATGAGCAGCGTCAAAAAGGTTATCGCCGTAGTCAGCGGCAAGGGCGGTGTAGGCAAGTCCATCATCACCGGTCTTTTAGCAAGCAGTATGCAGCGCCGCGGTAAGCGCTGTGCTGTTTTAGATGCTGATATCACCGGTCCGTCCATGGGACATAACCTGGGCGTAAACGGCAAGGCCAAAGCCAACGAAATCGGTATTCTGCCTCTGACTGCTCCCTGCGGTCTGGAGGTGCTTTCTGCCAATATGTTTTTGAAGAATGATTCTGACCCTGTTGTTTGGCGTGGGCCTCTGCTCGCCGGTATGGTAAAGCAATTTTGGAGCGATGCCATCTGGACAAATATAGACTTTATGTTTGTTGATATGCCGCCGGGAACCGGTGACGTACCGCTGACCGTCTTCCAATCCCTGCCTGTTGACGGCATTATCATCGTAACTTCTCCGCAGGAGCTTGTTTCCATGATTGTTGCCAAGGCAGTAAAAATGGCACGCATGATGAACATTCCGATTCTCGGTCTGATTGAAAACTACGCTTACTTCCATTGCCCCGATAACGGCAAGGATTACGAAATTTTCGGCCCCAGCCATCTGGCAGAAACTGCCGATGCCTACGGTCTGAAGGTGCTCGCCCGCCTGCCGATTAACCCGTCCCTGGCAGCGGCCTGCGATGCAGGCAAGCTGGCGGACTGCCATGTAGCAGAGCTGGACGATTGCTGTGATTTTTTAGCTGATAATTTTCAGTAAGCATTTTTAAAGGGAGGCTTTTGTCATGTCTATAGAAAAGGTTCGTACATACTTGAAACAATTTAATGCAGATAATCGTATCATAGAGTTTGCAACCTCCAGCGCTACCGTAGAGCTGGCAGCACAAGCAGCAGGCTGTGAGCCTGCGCGCATTGCCAAAACCCTTTCCTTTAAGCTGCATGATGACAGCGTTATCCTCATCGTCACAGCAGGCGATGCTAAGGTAGATAACGCCAAGTACAAGCATTTCTTCTGCTGCAAGGCCAAGATGCTGACTGCTGACGAAGTAGAGCCTGATATCGGCCACGCTATCGGCGGCGTCTGCCCCTTCGGCATCAATGACGGCGTTAAGGTTTATCTTGACGTTTCCCTCAAACGCTTTGTAACCTTCTTCCCTGCCTGCGGCAGCCACAACAGCGCTATTGAGCTTACTCCGGACGAGCTGGAGCAGTACAGCGCCAACTGTCAGGGCTGGGTAGATTTGTGCAAAGGCTGGCAGGAATAAGCATCGATAACAACATCAAATTCAATTTTTAATACGCAGCAGATTCAGCGTCTGCTGTGTTTTTTTACGCATAAAAAGACCTCCCGTAAGCAGCTTTTACTGCTGACTGCAGGAGGTCATTTTTCATATGCTTGTAAATTTTTCACAAGCTATTTTTTCATTTTGCAAATCATCTGCGTCATAGTACCCATCGGGCAGAAGGTACACCAGGTTCTTGGCTTGAACAGCGCCATTACAACTAAGCCAAGCAGCATAGAAGTGAGCATTACGCTGTAAAAGCCAAAGGCATATTGCGCAACCCATGCCGAAGAGCTGCCTGCGGTATAGGCCCACGCCCAAGGAAGCTTAAACATCCAGAGCAGTGTCACTACCTCGCGCAAAGACTGCGCCTGCGCAGCTACAAGATAAGTCTGCCACAGCATATTGCCGAACATGGCCATAAAGAAGCATAAAAAGCCGAAGCGGAACCATTTGGCGACCAAAAACTCCTGCGTAGCGCGGTTACGCGACCACTTCCACTCGCCGCCCAGCTTTGCCAAAAGCAGTCCGCGTCCGCAGTAACGGTTGCAGAACAGCTTGTTGCCGCCAAACAGTGCCAACAAAACAGGCACCATAAAATCAATCATTCCCAGCCAGGCAAAAAGGATATTGAAAAAGCCCAGGACAAAATAAATTATCGGCCATAGCCAAAGATAATCATACCAATGCTGTACTTTCTTAGCCATCTGTTGCCACCCTGATGCTGCCTGCAGGACAGGTTTTGGCACAGATACCGCAGCCAACGCAGCGCTCCCTGTCCACTCTTGCAAAGCACCCCTTGTATATACTGATTGCCTGACGCTGGCACACCTGCGTGCAGGCACCGCAGGAAACGCATCTGTCCTCGTTTACCGATGCAAATCTTTTCATAATGCCACACGTCCTTTAACGCAAATACTTCAAAGCACTCTGAGCCGCAATAGCACCGTCATTAGTCGCCGTTACAACCTGACGCAGCACCTTGTCGCACACGTCACCGGCGCCATACACACCGGGAACAGCAGTCGACATATCGCTTTTCACAACAAGATAGCCCTTGTCATTAGTGATGCCCAAATCACGGCAGAAATCTGTTACAGGGTCCGCGCCGATATAGGGGAAGACGCCTTTTGCGAGCATCGTTTCCGATGCTCCCGTCTGTTTATTAAGCACCTTGAGTCCCGCAACGCGATTATTTTCGATAATAACCTCCTGCGGTACACGCCATGTCAGCACTTCAATCTTCGGATTAGCGGTCACCTTATCCTGCGTAATCTGCTCAGCGCTAATAACATCACGACGCGCCAGAATCGTAACCTTCGACGCAAATTCCGCAAGATACAGTGATTCCTCAAAAGCAGCATTGCCTGCGCCCACAATAATTACATGCTTATTGCGGTAGAACGCCGCATCGCAGACAGCACAGAAGCTGATGCCGCGGCCGATCATCTCCTGCTCGCCCGGAATGTTCAGCAAGCGCTCCACAGTACCGGTAGCGATAATCACAGCAGGTGCCGTAAACTCCGCACCGCTCGCACAGCGCACACGGCGCTCCGCTCCTTCAATCTCCAGAGCAGCAACCTTCTCATAAAGATAGGTTGTGCCTAAGGCCATCGCCTGCTCGTAAATATCGTAGGCCAGCTGTGAGCCGTTAACATTCTTGATGCCGGGCCAGTTTTCAATCTCAAAGGTTTTTATCAGCTTGCCTCCGGGAGCAAAGGATTCCAGCACCAAAGTTTTCAAACCTGCGCGGCGCGCATAAACAGCTGCCGTCAGGCCGGCAGCACCGCCGCCGATAATAATCAGATCATAGCTTCTATCGGGAGCCTGCTCCACCGGCGGTTCGTTGCCCAACAGCTTTTCCAGTCTTGCCTGCAGGCGTTCCTTCGGCAGAAAGCCTGCGTAACGCGAAGCAACCTCGCCGTTCTTGATAAAGAACAGACCGGGAATAATGGTTATATCCATTTCCTCCGTCAGCTCCGGCTCCCTATCTATATCAATCTTCACGATATCTATGCGCTCGCCCATCTCTTTAGCAATATCCTCCAGCACGTAACTGAGCATCTTGCAGGGACCGCACCAGGTCGCATAAAAATCTGCCAGGAAGGTTTTCTTTTCGGCCAGCATCTGCTTGAACTCTGCAGCCGTCGGGTTTACAATAATCGCCATTTACATCAGGCCTCCTTTGTAATAATGTATTCGTAGTTTATCTTATATCAGTGATGACCGCCGCAGCCATGCTCGCCACAGGTGTGACCTTCGCCGTGCTCACCGTGGTGATTGCATTTAACAGCGGGGTTGTAGTCCAAATTGCCTGCCAGCAAAGCCTCTACCGCTGCATCCGCGCTGCCGCTTACGCCGCCGTACAGCTTAATGCCTGCAGCAGCCAAAGCCATCTGTGCACCGCCGCCGATACCGCCGCAAATCAGAACGTCTGCCTTCAGCGCGGTCAATACGCCTGCCAAAGCACCATGACCTTGGCCGTTGGTATTCACAACCTCGGACGCAACAACTTTGCCGTCCTGCACATCATAAACCTTAAACTCCTCAGTATGTCCGAAATGTTGAAAAATCTCGCCGTTTTCATAGGTTACTGCAATTCTCATAATATCTTCTCCCTTTTCCTTGTATTTTTCATATAATTTTTGCTTAAAGCAATCAACACAGCCGCAGCCTGTACTGCTGCCGTTACAGAGCTGGAAATCTCCGCCTTCGATACGCAGCGACCGTCCTTCCACAACAAAATCCGCCAACTTCTTGCGCGCCGTTTCGTAAATGCGCTGCACTGTCGTCCGCGCAATCTGCATAAAGGCCGCGCACTGCTCCTGACTCATACCGCGCCTGTCAATCAGGCGTATCGCTTCGTATTCGTCAACGGTAAGAAGAATAGGCTCCTGCTCTGCATTATTGTTTTGCGGTAAAAACTCCAGCGTTTGCGGGTAATGGCAAACCTTTCTGCATTTTACTTTCCTAGGCATCTGATTTCCTCCTCTCTAAGTCCATTATATAAGCGAAACGGGCATATGTCAATTATATTTTTGACATATGCCCATTTAAATTTTATAACAGCAAATATTCTACTCTTCTTCAAGATAAAATTCCCACACACAGCCGTCAGGACTTTCCGTACAATCAGGGAAGCAGCTCAGGCAACGGCATTTGATGCGCGCGTCAATCGTAGCAGCAAAACCGCTGTATTCGTAAATACCGACCGATTTGCACGGATGATACGGCATACCCTTGCGGCTGCGCGCCGTCTGCACACGGCAGTCGCGGTTGCGGTAAACAAGCCTGTTGCCTTCACGAATGCATTCATGCTCGTTCAAATTGCCGTAAAAGCGATAGTGCAGCGCCTGCTCCAGGCCCTCAAGTCCAGGATTCTCCGGCAGCTGCAAAAACTCCTTGATGCGCTTGGCTTCAATCACAGTAAATCGCTTCCACGCTTCCTCATCATGGTACATGGCCTCCGCCATACCGAATTTGCGTTCAATCGACTGAAACCAGACACCATCATGCGCCAGCCAGTTTTTCGCGTAGAGCTCAATCAGCTCCAAAAGTTCTTCTTTGCTTAATTCCGCAAGATATTTATTGTACATGATGAATAACCTCCTTTGTGGGGGAAATTATTTCCATTCAATATGTAATCTATTGAACCTACTGCTTATTAAGTGTTTTCACCATTACTACAATGGAAATTATTAAAAACGCTATTACTACTATCGAAATCAATTCTTGCATTTTCACGAAATCAGCGATACATTTTGCTTAAAATTATTAGTCCTCATACTTGTTATAAAAGATCATTTTCTTTATTATATCGCTAATATCATTCCCTCCTCTCAGTATCTTAATCATATCATATTATCTAACTTTTATTAACAATTGTTTTAATAGATGTATACTATCCCCACTCACTCCAAGCACCTCTCTACCATCTCTTTCAGCGTATACTCATCAAGATGCTCAAAGAAAAATGTCCGCTTAGGATTTAGCGGCAGCGACTTGCTCACCGCCAAATTATATTCTGCTCCCTTGGCAAAGTCCGTTGTCAAAAGCTCCGCCTTATCCTTAACCTGCGCCAGTAATTCCGCTCCAGCCTTACTGTTCACCAGCACCAGCGTAACGCCCTTATCATCATCAAATTCCGGGTACTGCTTATCTATTCCCCAATAATCGGCAATCGTGATATCCGCCAGGCTACGCTTATTATTAAACGCACACTCACCGCAGGACGGACGTATGCTGATATTATTCAGGAAAAGGCGCATATACGTTTCCTGCCGCTTGCTCGCCCCGAAGTGCTGATGCTCGGTAAAGAACAATGTCTCGCCCTGCTTCCAACCCTTCGCCTTATCGCGGAAATTCACCTGCACAACCGGCTCGCCTGCCTCCTGCGCCAGCTCCCGCAAATGCTTTTGATAAACCTTGGGACTAGGCACACCATGACAAACCACATCAATCGTCAAAAGATTCTCCGACGGCTTTACCAGATATTTCTTTAAACCGGCAATTTGGCAAGGCGTACCGCTGAACAGAACCTTTCTGCCTGCACGTAAAATTTGCCGTACCTCACTGTAAATCTTGCCGATTTTGCTCTGCACATATTTCGAACCACGCAGCTTAGGCAAATCGGCAAGGCTATCCACCAACACATGCTGCACATTAAGCTGTTCGTCCAGCGCCGCGCCAACCACAACACCGCCCTGCTTTAAGATTGCCTCAGCAAAAAGCGTGAACATTCCCCCACTGGAGCTAGTAAAGCGCACTGCATCATCGTTGTTCTTGGCACCATACACCGCAAGCAGCTCATGCTGCTGCGGTTTGTGCAGCATAGGGCAGACATTTTCACATAAACCGCAATCCATACACATTTCTTCGTTAACCTTGGGATACAAAAAGCCTTCCTCGTCCGCAGTCATTTTTATACAGCCACGCGGGCAGATATTGGCGCAAGCACTGCAGCCTGTACAGTTTTGCTTGCTGCTCAGCTCAATCATGTGTTTAACCTCCCTGTTGCCATAGCCTTTTACAGCTTATATTTCAGCATAAGACTCTGCTTAAGTGATTTTTCTTTTATTATATCACAAAAAAGCCCTCTTGCTTGCACTATCTGCGAGTTTGCCACTATGCGCCGACACTGCTTGACAGCGTAATTTCTAACGCACAAAAACAGAGCTGACTTTCGCAATTCGCCAAAATCAGCTCTTACTTTTTTACTATTCTCTTATCACTCCACGCTCAATCACAAAAATCTGCCGGTAATACTGTTTGCGTTTGCTTTAATCTCTGTCGGCGTTCCGCACGCCACAAGCCTTCCGCCTGCATCACCGCCGCCGGGGCCCATATCAAGCACATAGTCAGCGTTACGGATAACGTATAAATCATGCTCAATGACAACGACAGTTGCCCCATTATCCAAAAGCGCCTGAAAAACCTCCAGCAGTACCTGTACATCCAAAGGATGCAAGCCAATCGAAGGCTCATCAAAGACAAAAACAGAATCATGCTGCGTTCTGCCGATTTCGCTGGCCAGCTTCAAGCGCTGTGCTTCACCGCCCGATAAACCCGGCGTTTCCTCGCCCAGCGTCAGATAACCAAGACCAAGTTGACGCAACACGTTCAGCTTTTGGCTGATGCCCTTCATATTTTTGCAGAACTCAAGAGCAGTGTTTACGTCCATAGCCATCAGCTCCGGCAGCGAAGCGCCTTCCCCTGCCTCGTTCGTCAGCCTGATATCGTAGGCCGCCTTCGCGTACCGCGAACCGCGGCAGTCCGGGCAGGGTATATCCACATCCGGCAAAAACTGCACATCCAGACTGACAACGCCTGTTCCGTCACAGCCAGGGCAACGAAGCGAGCCTGTATTGTACGAAAAAGCACCGGCCTTATATTCATGCGCTTTGGCATCTGGCAATTTGGCGTAAAGCTTGCGCAAATCATCGTGAATGCCTGCATAGGTGGCGACAGTAGAGCGGACGTTGATGCCGATAGGCGTAGCATCAATGAGCTTTACGTGCTCAATCCCCTCAGCGTTAATGGCACGGATATGCTCAGGCAGCGCCTTGCCGTCAATCGCCGCAGCCAGCGCAGGTACAAGGCTTTCCAAAACCATTGTGGTTTTACCGGAACCGGATACACCGGTGACAACCGTCAGCCTGCCCTTCGGAATATCTATCTCCAATGGCTTAACGGTATGTATCGATGCAGTAGCAAGATGAATGGTACCGTCAGCAAACAGCTCCTGCTTCTGAGCGCAGCTTTTCCGCTTTGCCGCTGCCTTTCCGGCAAGGAACGGGCCGATTTGCGAAGCAGGATTTGCTTCAATCTCCGCTATCGTTCCCTGCGCAATTACATGGCCACCGCCGGCGCCTGCCTCCGGTCCCATTTCCACAAGCCAGTCTGCTTCCTGCAAAATCTGCGTATCGTGGTCCACAAGGATTACAGAGTTGCCGTCTGCCACCAGGTCATGCATTACGCCGGTCAGTCCCACGATATTGGAAGGATGCAGACCGATTGACGGCTCATCCAGCACATAAAGAACTCCAGTAGTACGGTTGCGGACAGCACGCGCCAGCTGCATACGCTGCCTCTCTCCCGTAGAGAGCGTAGCAGCGGAGCGGTCAAGCGTAAGATAACCGAGTCCCAAGTCCAGCAGACGTTTTGCAGTGCCGGTAAAAGCTTCACAGATGCGTTCCGCCATCGGGCGCATTGCCTCCGGCAGGCTTTTGGGAACACGCTGCACCCATGTCACAAGCTGTGCCAACGTCATGCTGCAGGCCTCGTCCAGCGAAATGCCTAACAGCTTCGGCGCACGCGCTGCTGCAGACAAACGCGTACCGTGGCAGTCGGGGCAGATATCTTCCTTCAAAAACTTTTCTACGCGCTTCATGCCCTTTTCATCCTTAACCTTAGCTAACGCGTTTTCTACTGTATAAACAGCTTTGAAATAGGTAAAATCAAGCTCGGCAAAATCATTGGAGTTGCTTTTCTTCGGATGATAGAGAATATGCTTTTTCTCCGCAGGACCATGATAAACGATATCCTTCTCCCGCTCCGTCAGCTCGCGAAACGGCACATCTATGCGCACGCCCATCTCCTTGCAGACATCAGTCATCAGCGACCACATGAGGCTGTTCCAAGGTGCAACAGCGCCCTGCTCTATGGTAAGCGATTCATCAGGCACTAGCGTGCTTAAATCTACCGTACGGACGCTGCCGGTACCGCCGCAGGTTTTGCAGGCACCCTGCGAATTGAAGGCCAGCTCCTCGGCAGACGGCGCATAAAACTGTGCGCCGCACTCCGGGCAAGTCAGCTTCTTGCCTGCGGCAACCAAAAGCGTCGGCTCCAGATAATGTCCGTTGGGACAGCGATGGTTGGCAAGGCGCGAATACATGAGGCGCAAACTGCTCAGCAGCTCCGTACCTGTGCCGAAGGTACTGCGGATTCCAGGCACTCCCGGACGTTGGTGCAGAGCCAAGGCAGCAGGAACATACAACACTTCATCTACGGAAGCCTTGGCAGCCTGCGTCATGCGTCGGCGCGTGTAGGTAGAAAGCGCCTCCAGATAGCGGCGTGAGCCTTCGGCGTACAGCACGCCAAGCGCCAGGGATGATTTGCCGGATCCGGATACACCCGCAATGCCGACAATTTTCCCCAAGGGAATATCTATATCGATATTTTTCAGATTGTGGACCTTAGCGCCACGAATAAGCATTTTATCAATCATTGTTCTGCTCCTGTATGAATTGAATCGCTTTTAAAATATGCATGATATGTTTAATTTAGTCTAACACTATAACAATACAAGTGCAACTTATGCGCAAGCTTTTTTCCACGATTGATGATGTTGCTTATGATATAATCGAATTCCCGGCTGATGGAGTGTAGCATCATACTTGGAAGTCAGTGGTCGGATGAGGGGGACAGATGCTTTGTTAGTCCCTCCCACAAAGAACTACCTGTAATTCGTTATTGGGGCACTGTGTCACCAGCTTCTAACGTACGGGAGTTCTTTTTTATTCTTAAAATTTAAAGCACGCAAAAAGGCATAACAAGCTGCATTATCACAGCTTATTATGCCTTTGCTTATTTTCGCATCTTATAAAACAGACTTCCGATAGCCTAAAAGTTTTACACGCAGGACTTGCGCTCTTCAAACTACTTGCTCGAAGCAATCATCTTCGTCACAAAGCCATCCTCGCTAAGCTCTAGCTCCCGCAGCTGACCGCCCATTTCCACCGCTCCGTCCAGATTAAAGCAATGCTCGTTAACCTCCGCAGTCACGCCCTCATAATTGCGGTATCCGTGAACCTGATACTCGTCCGCAGCAGCATGCTTGGCAAAGCATATATCAACGTCCAGCGCATCCTCATACACGCCGGTGCCGTAAACCAGCTCCGCTGTTGCCACCAAAGATAAATTCTCCGGCATACGTGCCAAGCCGCCATGGCTTACTAAAACCTTTTTGCCCTGATATGTATAGCAGAAGCACTGCGATAATTTCCTGTAAAAATTATATACCGCCTTCCTGCTCAGGCCTGCTTGCGCCAGCTCCGGTGCCGTATGCATGCGGAACTCCTTCGAAGCAACGCCATCCGGCAAGCCGTAATCCCGCAAGTTAGCCTCATGGTTGCCCTCCAGCAGCGTAACGTTATCTAATGTGGCAAGCTGCAACAGTAATTGCAGGACCTAAGCATTCTCGCTGCCCCTGTCAATGTAATCGCCAAGAAAAATATAGTAGTTTTGCGGATTTATTTCCTCAAGATATTCCTTCAGCGGCTTATAGCAACCATGAATATCACCGATATGAATTACCTTTTTATAGGCAGATAAATCGCGTGGTTTATACCAAATTTGCGCCAGATCCTCCGGTTTGATTACGGTAATGCCGGACGGAACCTTATTATCCGCCAGCTGAGCATACATTCTTTCAATAACATTTTCCGGAACCTGTTTGTATTCCTCACGCTACAGGTTCCTTTTCTTTGCTTCCTCAATAGTAATATCAGTAAAATCAACCACATAAACACGATATTTATACTCATTGGCAAGCTTTTTGTACGCAGTTATATCTCTGCCGCGGATGTTGGTGGCATCCACGACCGTAAAGCAGCCACGCTTCATGCGCTCCTCCAGCGTCTGCAGGCAAAAACGGCCACATCTGCTTGTCAAAATGTGGGCTGATGCACCATCTGCCTGCGTTATCCAGCATCGGCGAAGCATATAACAGACGCAGTACATACGCGCTCAATGTATAAGGCTTCAGTCCCTGCTCTTTTATAAACGTGCTCTTGCCGGAGCCCGGCACACCACGCATCAATAATAATATTCTCATATCAATCACCTTACTTAACTAATACTTTGTAGCTAAAAAACTGCCTATAAATGACGAATACATTTCAGCTATGGGCAACTCATAATCTGCTTCAAAGCTCTTTCTTTTTACGAATACAATTTTTCTCGAAATCGGATTGTAGCCTTGGCGAATATACTCCTTGCTGTATACACCAACGCCTCTTTTCTACCATTGCGGTACATCGTTGTAGTTTATATTCCTTGCAAAGAGAAGCTCATTTTTGAAGGCAACACTTTTTGCCCTCAAATACTGCGTAGCCTCATTTTTTTGACAGTCCCTCCTTACGCAACGTCCAATAATACCAAGAGTTAAGCGCATTTCGGTTTGCATCCTCCTGCCGCCACAAAAAATAATCCTTTACGAGTTCAATGTTAGGCAAAGGCACAACTCTGCAGTCAAAGCAGACCGCCTTACCAAGTGCCAAGGAAAAATAACCACTGGCCTCACCTGCTAATATAGTATTTATTTTGCGTACTTTGTTAGCAAAAGCGCTATTATCGGGACTAAACAGCAAGGATATTTCATCACTTTCTGTATAACCGTACAAAACCTTGAAACCGCAATTCATAATATGCTTAGTTGTATCAACCATCAAATTACGAAAACGCGTGTCAAATAGTGCCTCAAATTTACATATTTCACGCGTTAATTTGGTAAAACTGCGTCCGTCAAGCCTTGCTACTATATACATTCCCGGAACTATATATTGATCAATGCTCTGTTCATACACTCGCATCCGCTTATCAAAATCGTCAAATTTCACTATCTAAAGCTCCTTCCAATTCCCGTAAAAACTTCTTGGGCACGCTTTCTGTCAGCCACACGCCGTTGGCCGAAAGGTAAAACTTGTAGCCCGCTCTCGCCATTTCGCCTGCCAGAACTACGTAGATAAACGGCTCTCCATGTCTTTTGCCGACATTATGCGCTGTTTCTACATTCGCCGACAAATGCACATACAGCCTTTGCCTGGCGATAAGTCCCTGCCTGTTAATACTCGCAACATATTTAACGCCTGTCCCGTGATACAAAAGCTCCGGCGGCGCAACCTCCCAAAGTTCCACATCAACCTTCACGGAATGCCCCTGATTCGCTCTTATTCTCTTCTTATCCTCGCTGAATGCGAAACGCTGCTTGCCATCTTCGGCAACAATCTGCTCCAGCATAAGCATATTAAACGCTTCTATCCGGTTAAAGGCAGCCAGCAGTGCTTCCACCTGAGCCCAACCATGCGCATCCAGCTCAATACCAACTGCTTGCGGTTTATGCCGCAGCACTAGCGCCAAAAATCTTCCCCATTCGTTCAAGCTCTTGCTCATAGCATTTCCCCGCCTTATAAAAAAGCAGAACTCCCGAATCTATAGCCATAGTCTCCGGAGTTCTGCTTTTTATTACGATTATAAATTTTTGCCGAAGCCTTGACCTTGGTAATCGGCTTCACATTTCCCCAGTTGCCTCGTTTGGAGGCGTTGACTATCTTTTGCTGTTTTTTCGACATTTTCTCATAGCTTACAAATTTTTCCATATGCTTATTCCTCCATCATCTGTTCTGTTTTATAAAAATAGCTTGTTGCTATGTTAATCTTAACACAGCAGCAAGCTATAATCATGGAAAAAAACATACGCACTTAAAATTCTGCGCTGCATTGCAGCTGTTCTCTGAGCTTTTTCTTATAAGCTCCTTAAAGTCCTCCGGCTCACGCACCTTAATCGTCGGCCCAAAGCTCAATACACGGAAAAGCATTTCGGTTTCATCGCTCTTGTCATATTGCACTGTCAGCAGGTAGTGCGACTCGTCCAGCTTTTCCGTTTCCTTCGCCAGGTCGGAAAAATGCATCAATGCGCGCACCATCGTACTGCGTTCATCCTCAATTTCCAAAACCAGCGTCTGCTCGGCAAGTTCTCCCTTCTTCAAGCTTTTTACATGCTCTACCGCCTCTCCCGCTTCTACGGATATTATTCTGCCTAAATTCAGCGTCACCTGCTTACGCTCGGCTATTGCCTGCATGCGAAACTTATCATCCTTAGCCGAATATTCCAAAGACACCGGCACCAAATCCGTCCAGACGATAATCGTTCCCTTATTGCTCCGGTACGAAGCATTCAGATAACGCTTTTCCCGCACGGCATGAAGAATTTCCCTAAAGTTTACTCTGTATTTGGGATTGGTATAAGCATCGCCATCCACAAAGCGGTCGAAAAAGACAAACTGCTCAGGCCTGCACAAAGGCTCTACAGACTGCAATGCAGCCTGCTGCCTCGCAATCTCCTCATCAGAAAAGAATAAGCTGATTTTTTCATCAAGCAGCAAGGTTTTCAACCATCGTTTCTGCAGAGCAGTCAGGGGCATCGTCGGCTTATTTTTCAGCGGTGTCCCAAGCTCCGGCGTCAGCAGCTTCCATGTACCGTCAGCAAGTGCAGGCAAAAGCTGCAGCACGCTGTCGCCATAAGCACCCTCGCAGACAAGCTGCTGCATGCTTGCTGCAGACAGTTTTCCGTCAAGCGCCTGCGTCAGCACCTTCGCCACAACATTATAATAGGTTCCGTAAACCTCACTGAACACTGTGCTCATCTACGCTTCACCTGCTTTCTTCACGCCATACATAGCGTACACCTCCGCTAAATCCTGCCAAAACTTTTCTTCCACAGCCTTATTGCTGCAGGAAAAACTTTCAATGCGACCGATAAAGGTACGCAGCCAGGGCAGCATTTCGCCTGCATCATGTACATCGGCAATAAAACGATAATGCTCAGCATCTGTTTTTTCCACTCGTCCGCAGCGCTTTTCCCGCTCCAGGCATTGTAAAATATACGGCTCGTCACTGCTGATGCGCACTACAAGCTCCACATGCTCCAAGGCATCAGCAGCAAGCCATCTGTTCATAGATACGCCCCACAAATGCTGTTCCATCTGCTTTGCCATAGCGCAAAACTTGTCATAATCGCGCACAGGCTTCGCTTCCAGAACACGTTCAAGATTATCCAGACGGCAGAAAATAATCCTATGCGCCTTAAAGAACCAGCACATCACATAACGCCTGCCGCTTTGCGTGCTTACGTAAATCTTCAGCGGCAGCACGCGGAAAGAAATGTTCTTGCCTCTGGAAGAAGAGCTTTCAATACGCACGCACTGCCTGCACTCCATCGCCGCCAGTAAATCAAGCAACACGTCACTCTCCAAGGCATGCAGCAAATAATGATGTTTATAGGAAAATACGTTGCTGCCTGCAGAAAACTTATCCTCTATAAAGCTGCCACAACACCTATCTGATTCGTTTCGGCAAAAAAGCTCACGGCATCGTGCCAAGCATCTAAATTGACCTCATCCCTGCTGCGCTCATAATATAACTCACGCCCGCACTTTTCACTTTCTATTAAACCAAGCTCTGCATATTCTGCCAATTTCTTGCGCACAGTGGAAATGTCCAGCGCCACTGGTTCGTCAAAACAAGATAAATACGCTGCATCCAGCCTTTCCATAAGCTGACGCAGAGTAAATTTTTCACCAGGCTGCAAAATATCCAGCAGAAAAAAATGCAGCATGATATCATTAGCCGTAAAGCTCTTCGCCTTCAACGCCTTGTAAAAAGGATTATGCCAGATTTTTCTGCTGTCTACGGAAATAAAGCAGTTCTTGCCGCCGGTATTCTGACGAAAATACATATATTCGCCCAGCCAGCTTTCAATACGTCTGCGCTCATTGTCATAGCTGCGGGCGCTTTTATCCGCAAAATCAGCTCTGCTCCTAAAGCCAAAGACATAAAAATCACGCATCAGCAGGCGTATATTATCAAAGTTTTTTATTAACTCATTAAAAGCCACAAGCAGCACCCTCCTTCCGCAGTAAATCCGATAAACAGTATTCCCAACTTCAGCGCCTTTTTTTCACTTAAGCACTGATTTATCTTTAGTATAGCACACACTAATGACAGATTTTGTCTATGTCAAATAATTGAATACACCCTAAAACGAAAAATCAAATGCAGCTTTTTTGCGGGTTTCACAGGCAACAAGAAAAGCGCAGCTATCAGCATGCTTTATGCATGTATAACAGCTGCGCTTTTGGGTTACCATTGATAAAAATATGCGCACTTGCGAGCTTAGAGTTTATGTGCGGATTTTGCCGAAAGCCTCAGCCTTCATCCTTAATATTTTCTATTTCATCCTGCACGTCATTACGCCGCTCTTCCAAATTGTCATAGCTTTCACCGTTGGCCTGTCTTTCTGCTATTTCAT
The DNA here is from genome assembly GCF_000188175.1 of Phascolarctobacterium succinatutens YIT 12067. Taxonomy (GTDB): domain Bacteria; phylum Bacillota; class Negativicutes; order Acidaminococcales; family Acidaminococcaceae; genus Phascolarctobacterium_A; species Phascolarctobacterium_A succinatutens. The sequence goes on from NZ_GL830847.1 coordinate 34,554, forward strand.
CCTCTATATCGGACTTTTCTTCTTCAAGATCCAACAGCTCTTCCCTCGAAGCATACGCATAATTATCTTGAGAAAAAACAAGCGGCATAACCACAAATAACGACATTATCAACAGCGCTTTAGCTATAATACTTTTTATTTTCATAATTACACCCACGAAAATTTATCCTCTAAGCATTTTGCAAAATCCAGCTGACATATAAGTTATTATTTACCACTCCAAGGTCAGGCCAACCCCAACCTCCTTCACCGTCAGCTGTTTATGCAAAGCAAATTTCGCAGCCAGATTTGTACAATGGCATTGTTCTAATTATACCATGCTTGTAAAAATCATAACACCTATATTAAAAGAAAGCCCGCCCCTGTGCTGTGAAAGCATAAGGACGGATTTTAGTTTATCATTATATTAGCCATCTGTACACTTTCCGGCAGATCCTATTCTTCATCTTCTGCCAGCATACGATAGCCTACACCAAGCTCATTAACAATATAGCGCTTTTCTCCGGGTGTCACGCCCATTTTTTTCCTGATGTTTTTCATATTTACCTGTAGCTTTTTGACACTGCCATAATCAGAATATCCCCATACTGCTTGGATTATGGCAGCATAAGTCAGCACCTTTCCCGCATGGATGGAGAGGAAAGTCAAAATATTGTATTCCGTCTGTGTCAGGTCGATTTCGTTTCCATCGACCAAAACCTGCCTTTTATCGTAATCAATCATCAAATCCTGAAATTGAAATTTACCGATGTGATTACCCTCGTTTTTCTCACTGTAACGATGACTGCGAAGCACTGCACGGATACGAGCCATCAGTTCCTCAGTTCCAAACGGCTTAGTAATATAATCATTCGCGCCAAGGTCTAAGGCTTCCACCTTGTCCATTTCGCCGGAACGGGCAGAAAGGACAATGATGGGAACAGTATCCGCTTCTCTAACATCCTGAATTAAGCTCAAGCCATCACGGTCTGGCAACCCGAGATCCAGAACAATGAGGTCCGGATGATAAGAAGCATACATCATCATTCCAAGCGCACAGGTTTCTGCACAGATTACCTGATAATCACTTATTTCCAAATTTGCTTTGATAAAGCTTAGGATGTTTGCTTCATCCTCTACGATTAAAATTTTGAATTTATTATTGCTCATTATCGCACCCTCTTGCCAAAGAAAAGCGGAATACAGCACCGCCGCCCTTCCTGTTTTCCACAAAAATCTCGCTGCCATGCGCCTTAATAATAGCAGCGCAAACCGAAATACCGATGCCCATATTGCTGCGCGTTCCGTCTATCGGTGCTGCAGACTTTTTATAGCATCCGGTAAAAATCTTATCCAAAATCTCCTCCGGAATGCCACACCCGTTGTCGGCAACTTCAAATATGGCCTTATCTCCTGCAAGGGAAACCGACAGCTTCAGCTCTGTCATTCCTTTCGCATGAAAAACGGCATTTTCCAAAAAGTTCAACAACACCTGCTCGATAAGGATAGAATCCATAGGAATATCCACAAAGTCGGCCGGTATCTGCGTAATCACCTTCTGATTCGGGTGCTTCTTGGAGAACTTCATAAGCACAGAGTCAATCAGTTCATCCAAAACGATTGGCGTTTTCACAACCTTGACCTTAGCACCGTCGATTCTTGTAACAGCCAGCAGGTTTTCGACCATGCGGATAAGCCACTCGCTATCCTCTTGAATTTCTCCCAACAGCTTTAGCTGCTGTTCTTCCGAAAGTGCATCCTTCTTGGAAATCAGCGTAGAAGATGAGCCATATATTGATGTAAGAGGTGTACGCAAATCATGAGAGATTGCCCGCAGCAGATTGCCCCTCATCCTCTCCTTTTCGCTTTCTGCCCGCAAATTCTCCTGATCACGTATCCTACTGTTCAACGTACTGGTGGAAACGGCAACAACCAGCATAATAATAGCAGACAAGATGCTTTCTTCTACGAAAAAATCTAAAGTATAATAAGGATAAGTAAAAGCGAAATTTACGGCAAATACGCTTAAGACAGCCGAAACAATACCATAGCAATACCCGTGCGTTTTCAGCGATATCAGAAATACGCCAAATACAAAAATCATAGGAACCAGCGTTTGTGTTGTAAAGAGTTTCCGAATCAGAAGATTAATGGCAAAAGCGCCGAAAAAAACACAGACCGAAAACAAAATATCTTCTTGTCGTTGTTGATGCTTCATAATGCTTCTCCTAATTATTTTTACAAACCCATTATACTTCACGAGCAAAAGCGCTTCAAGGTACAGCACCGGATAATATTGCTCCATACCCGTTTCTTTACCAAATCTACACCGCAGAAATGCTATGATAGAAACAAGCAAAGCAACGCTCAATAAACACATCACTTGATGAACAAGAAGGTGTAATTATGTCAGAAGAAATAATTGGGAGAAGATTTCAGCTTTCTTCTTTTCAAATTATCATATTAGGTTTTGCAGGAGTCATCCTGCTGGGTGCATTACTGCTGATGCTGCCGATTTCTACGCAGGAAGGTTGCATAACGCCGTTTAACGAAGCTCTTTTTACCGCAACCTCCGCAGTTTGTGTAACAGGTCTTGTAATACATGATACCGGCAGCTATTGGTCGGCCTTTGGGCAGACAGTCATTCTGGCGCTGATACAGATTGGCGGTCTTGGTGTTGTAACAGTAGCGGCATCATTTGCACTCCTGTCCAGACGAAGAATTTCTTTGATGCAGCGCACCACCATGCAGGACGCAATATCAGCGCCAAATGTAGGCGGTATCGTCAGGCTTACGAAGTTTATCCTGTGGGGAACATTTTTGATTGAAATGATTGGTGCACTTGCCATGCTGCCGGTGTTCTGCCGCGACTATGGCTGGCACGGTATTTGGATGGCAGTCTTTCATTCTGTTTCCGCCTTTTGCAATGCAGGCTTCGATATTTCGGGAACCGCTGAAAACCTCTACCCCTCCCTTACCGGTTACGCGCAGAATCCTATGATAAATATAACAATTATGCTGCTTATCATAATTGGCGGTATCGGCTTTTTAACTTGGGAGGACATTTGGGAAAACAAGCTGCAGTTCCGGCGCTACAGAATGCAGAGCAAGGTAATCCTCATCTTTACGTTAATTCTGATTATCTTTCCGGCAATTTTTTTCTTCTTTGCTGATTTTGCTGCTCTTCCTATCGAAGCGCGTCTTCAGGCAGCTCTCTTCCAGTCAGTCACAACAAGAACAGCCGGTTTCAATACAGTAAATTTATCTGTTATGTCAGGCTCGTCGCAAGGCATTATGATTCTTTTGATGCTGATTGGCGGTTCACCGGGATCAACTGCCGGTGGTATGAAAACGACAACCTTTGCCGTCCTGCTTGCCAACATTGTTGCGACCTATCGCCAGCAGGACAGTGCCCATTTTTTTGATCGCAGAATCGATTACAATGCAATCAAGCTTGCCTCAACTATCCTCACCATGTATATTGCACTATTTTTTTGGGGAGGAATTTTTATCAGTGCCTATGAGAACCTGCCACTGTCATCCTGCTTATATGAAACAGCATCAGCATTGGGAACAGTCGGATTGACGTTAGGAATTACACCGCAGCTACATGTACCCTCACAACTGATACTGATTTTACTTATGTATCTTGGCAGAGTAGGCAGCCTTACGCTCATGTACGCAGCATTATCCGGCAAAAAAGCAGTTAACTCAAAACTGCCGCTGGAAAAAATCACTATTGGCTAAACAAAAGGAGTGGATATCCTATGAAAAATATTTTATTGATTGGAGCAGGTCATTTCGGGCGTCATATCGCTATGCAACTTTCACAATTAGGGCATCAGGTCATGGCGGTTGATACTGACGAGGAAAGAATTAACGATGTACTGCCGTTTGTCACCAAAGCACAAATCGGTGACAGTACCAATGCAGAGTTTTTACGTGCTCTTGGCATCAGGAATTTTGACGTTTGCTTCGTAACTATCAGCGGTAATTTTCAAAACTCGCTGGAAACTACTTCGCTTTTAAAAGAACTGGGCGCAAAATGTGTAGTATCTCGTGCTGAACGCGATGTCCAGGCAAAGTTTCTGCTTCGTAACGGTGCAGACAATGTAGTCTATCCTGAAAAACAGATGGCTATATGGGCAGCCAAACGCTACACCGCAGACCATATTTTCGATTATATTGAAATTGACAAGCAGCACGCTATTTTTGAAGTAGAGGTGCCAAAAGCATGGGTTGGTAAAAGCATCGGTATGTTGGATGTCCGCAAGAAGTTTGGCATCAATATTCTTGGTATAAAACGCTTAGGAAAAACTGATGTCTCCATAACACCTGACACCGTATTATCCGAGGACATAACTATGTTAGCATTAGGTGAGTATACAGCACTGCAAAAGTGTTTCCGGATATAAATATAAGCACAGAATATTTACGGCAGCAAAAAAGCTGACGCCTTGCGTAAATGCGAAGCGTCAGCCTTTTTATATTCTCGTCAACTCTTTTATTTCAATAATTCCTTAATTTTTTCCAAGCTTTCCGCAAAATATACTCCCTGCTGCTTTTCCTCTGAAGAGAAACCTTTAGCAATCATCTGCTGCAGAAAGTGCTTTATATCATCATAATAACCGTCAAGATTATAATAGATGCACGGCGCCTGCAGATGTCCCAGTGAAATCTTTGACATAATCTCACTGACCTCCTCCAGCGTTCCCACACCACCGGGAAAGGCAATAAAAGCATCGCCAAGCTCAATCATCTTCGTTTTGCGCTCTGCCATATCTTTGGTAACTATCAGCTTCGTCAGTCCCTCATATTGATATTCCTCATCTACAAAAAACTGCGGCTCCACGCCGATAACCTTACCGCCTGCCTGCAGAACGCTTTGTGCCAGCTCTCCCATCAGGCCTGTCTTGGAACCACCGTAAACCAATGTATTACCACTCGCACCAATCCAGGTGCCAAGCTCTTTAACCGCAGCCTCAAATTTATGATCATTGCCTGTCGACGAGGCAAGATATACTGTTATATTCACGTATATTCACGTTAAGTCCTCCGAGTATTGTTTAATTTAGCCTACCACCATAAAAATACCTGTGCAAGCGATATGGAATAATTATATATATAGCTTGATGATGAGTACGTCAGAATCTGTCTATGTGCAAAAGAAGATGTTAGGCATGCCAGATAAACTGTTTAATTAAAGAGAGATTACTGTGAAGTGCAGCATTAAGAAGCTCGATTTTGCCATCAAATTTCTTAATGCTGTTTTTGTTTTCACAGCAATCTCTCATTTCATAATATTCTTTGTCTCTTTCAGGCTTTCCGCTATACTGTTTGCAAGCGGCAGTATTCTGATATACCGAAATTATTCTCTACCCTAACGCAACATCCAGCACCATCATCACACTGAAGCCTACGGCAAAGAAAATCGTGCCGATATTGGAATGCTCTCCCTGCGACATTTCAGGGATAAGCTCCTCTACAACAACATAAAGCATTGCACCGGCAGCAAAGCTCAAAAGATATGGCAGCACCGGTATTACAAACTGAGCGGCAAGTATCGTCAGCACTGCTCCGATTGGTTCCACAACACCGGACAGCACACCACCCCAAAACGCTCTGCTCTTACTCTCTCCCTCTGCACGAAGCGGCATAGAAATAATCGCGCCCTCAGGGAAGTTCTGAATAGCAATACCGATGGACAGGGCAAGCGCCCCTGCTGCCGTAATTGACGTATTACCCGCCAGAAAGCCGGCATATATTACACCTACTGCCATTCCCTCAGGTATGTTGTGCAGCGTGACAGCCAAAACCATCATCGCAGTACGGCTCAAATTTCTTTTGGGACCTTCCGTCTGCTCACTTCCCACATGCAGATGGGGAATCATGTGGTCAAGCAGGAGCAAAAACAATATTCCAATCCAAAAGCCGATAAACGCAGGGAGGAAGGACAGCCTTCCCATGCTTTCGGATTGCTCGATAGCAGGAATCAGCAGGCTCCAGATAGATGCTGCAACCATAACACCGGCTGCAAAGCCCGCAAGCGAGCGCTGCACCATATTACTCAGCGATTTTTTCATAAAGAACACGCACGCCGAACCGAGTGTTGTTCCGATAAAAGGTATCAGTATTCCGATAAAAGTCTCCATTACTTCACCATCCTTGTATAAAAAATTTGTTTCTTGTCAACTTAATTATACCACAATGATAGGAATTATGATAGCTGAAGCGGAGATTTCTTTGGGGTTATATCACCTACTTTTCTGCGTCGGAGTTTATGCTGCATGTATAATCAGCGTCAGCATCAACCTGCAGAAAGCATATTCGACCTTAAGGACTTAATCTATCCTCCTTATATCGAGCAATAATAAATCAACGCGCAACTTTTTTCCACGATTACCTCGTTATTACATGTTATACTTTGTTCATCGGTTGAACACCGACATGTTCCTTGATCTGAGCATAAAAAACACAGTTATTATCAAGCTTCTTGCATGTGTAATAGCTGCGTTTTTTGTTGGCACGAAAAACTTTAAACAGAATATCATTTGCCAAAGTAACAGGCTGACGCCTTGCGTAAATGCAAAGCGTCAGCTTTTTTTGCTATGCTATGAATTATGGATATAAATGCCTAAAAATTTGTAGCTTGTTGATTGGGGATATTAAAAAATGTCCTGCACTGAACCTCTATCAATAAGCTTCTGCAAAGCTACCCCTATATCCTCGTTAATGCAAATTGATTTTGCCTCTATTTCTTCCGGCGCATAGGCTTCGCCTAGATTAATGCAGGCATAAGCAGCATTTTCCCACTCATTTGCCAAATGCCAGAAAGGAAATTTTATAATCGCCGGTGTGTTCATCCCAACGCCAAGTTCCAGAAACAGCACCCTCAAGCCCTTATGCTGCTCAAGGAACTCCTTGTACCGCTGCGACGCACGATACCAGCCATCATCCTGCACAAAGGTAGCATCGCAGTGCAGGTTCATTGTCATAGGCTTGCCACAGATAGGGCAATACGGAATCAGCTCAGCAGAAACTCGCATATCCTTCTGCTCTTCCAGCATTTTCCGAATTCTGATTTCATTATCATACGTTTTCCGGCAGCATGGCTCACTGCACTGAAACAAGCCATAATCTCCCTGCATATAGAAAAGCCGCTTTTTATCAAAGCCAGCTTTCTGAAAACAATGGTCTACATTAGTTGTGATGACAAAGTAATCCTTATCTGCCACCAGGCGCAAAAGCTTTTCATAAACAGGCTTCGGTGCATCCATATAACGGTTGATAAAAATATAACGGCTCCAATAACCCCAAAACTCTTCCTGCGTAGGAAACGGATAAAAGCCACCAGAGTACATGTCACGAATGCCATATTTCTCCGCAAAATCTGCAAAATACTTTTGAAACCGCTCCCCTGTGTAGGTATACCCAGCCGCTGTCGACAAGCCGGAGCCTGCACCGATAACAACAGCCTCACATTCCTGCAGTGCAGCTTGTAAACACTTAATTTGCTCCGAGTAATTTTTAGTAGATGTTTTTGTCCAAATCTTTGAAAACATTGAATATTACTTTCTTTACGCCCGTCTGTAGCCTGAAAAACTTCTTAACACTCTGCACGGCAATCTCTGCCGCCAACTCATTGGGAAAATGGAATTCACCTGTAGAAATACAGCAGAATGCAACACTTTCTAATTTATTCTCCGCCGCCAGCCCCAGGCAAGAGCGGTAGCATGATGCAAGCAGTTCTCTCTCGTGCTTTTTCACCTTGCCGCTGATAACAGGACCTACGGTATGCAATACATACCTGCTCGGAAGATTAAAAGCCGGCGTAATTTTAGCACCTCCTGCAGGTTCAGGGTAGCCTTGCTGCTCCATCAAATTATCGCATATAAGGCGCAGCTGCATGCCGGCGAAGGTATGAATTGCGTTGTCAATGCAGCGATGGTTGGGAATATAACAGCCTGTCATAGCGCTGTTGGCAGCGTTCACAACAGCATCACATTTCAGAGTAGTAATATCTACTTTCTATAGCATTACAGCAGCCTCGCTTTCGCAAAGGCTGCTGCATTATTTTTTAGAATTCGTAGGGGGGATTTCCTGAGAAGTCAGCAATAATCCTGTGAGCGTTTTCCAGATATAACACCTCAAAGATGGGATTGGTGGCTTCACCATATTGACCTTTTACAATGGGATTCTGCAGGCACATTTCCTTGGCTGGCATATTGTTTTCAAAAACAGCCTTGCCATGCAAACGAATCCATGCATACTCCGGACTGGACACGGAAAGCTCAACTTCCGGATTTTTCAGCATATCCTTGTAGACATCCTTTTGGCTATTAGTGCAAAACCACAGCTTCCCGTCAAGCAAGCCAGCAAACATAAAGGGGCGGCATTTTGCCTTGCCATCGCGACCAACGGTGGCCAGATATTGCACAGGGTTAGCATTCAGAAATTCTACTACTTTTTTCATTATAAGTACCTCCAAGCTATAGTATGTTTCGTGATGCTTTTATTGTAATACGCATTGAGCAGCTGCGTGCCATGGAGGAAAGTGGCCTTGTCCATCGCCAGGTCTACGCTGAAGTGCCGCCGAAGGTAGAGTATTCGCTGACTGAGCTCGGCCTAAGCTTGAAGCCAATCCTTGACTGCATGTGGGTACTGTCAATAGTTTTGCGCAAATTTCTT
>NZ_GL830848.1 GCF_000188175.1 Phascolarctobacterium succinatutens YIT 12067
TTCAGGTGTGCAATTTCATTATACAATGAGCCATTTTTTTACGTTTTATTTTCGTTCCACTTTTATTTCATTTTTCGTTTCAAAATCAATACGCAAATAAAACGCATTTTTTTACGTTTCACTTCTGTTGCAACGCAAAAAAGAGCCGTGCCTGCGCACGACTCTTTTTTACTGCTTATTAAGCTTATCTTACCAATGGTATTTTTCGCCTCTGCTAATTTTAAAAGCACGGTAAATCTGCTCAATCAACAGCAGGCGAATCATCTGATGCGTAAAGGTCATTTTAGAAAAACTCAGCACCAAATCGGCACGCTTACGCAACGCATCAGTATAACCAAAGGCACCGCCAATCACAAATGTGATATGGCTGTTGCCGGCAAGCGCCAGCTCATCCAGCTTTGCCGCCAAATCCGGGCTGCTCAGTTGCTTGCCGATGACATCCAGCAAAATCACATAGGAATTTGCCGGGATAATTGCCAGCAGGCGTTGCGTTTCGCGCTCCAGCACCTGCTGCTTTTCCGCAGGAGATGGATTATCCGGCATACGCTCCTCATTAATTGCCAGCGTTTCCAGCTTGCAGAAGGGTGTCAGCCTTTTGCTGAATTCCTCTATTCCCGCAGTAAGATATTTTTCTTTAATTTTGCCTACACAGGCTATCGTTATCTTCAATTGCCGTAATCCTTCGGAACCTCTTCCAATACCACAGTTCTGCTTTCTCTCTGACCGTTACGCATAATAGTTACTTCGGCTCTGTCGCCTACCTTGCATTTTGACAGAGCAGTGCGCAGGTCAAGCGCAGTCTTTACCTTGTTGCCGTTAAAGCTCAGGATAATATCGCCGGGGCGGATATCAGCCTTCGCTGCCGGACTGCCGGGAACAACCTTCACGAGGAAGATACCGCCGTGCAGATTGATTTCAAAGCCATAGCGATTAGCAATTTCCTGATCCATCAGCGAAGCACCCAGATACGGTCTTGCAACACGACCGCGCTCTGCAAGCTCCTGCAGAATCGGTTTAGCTGTATTGATAGGAATAGCAAAGCCAATGCCTTCAACACCGCTTACAGCAACCTTAGCACTGTTAATGCCGACTACCTCGCCGTCAGCATTTACCAAAGCACCGCCACTGTTACCGGGGTTGATTGCCGCATCAGTCTGAATCAGGTTGAACTTACGCTCGCCTACTTCAATGCTACGGTTCAATGCACTGATAACGCCTGCGGTTACACTGCCGCGAAATTCCAGTCCCAGCGGGTTGCCGATAGCAATTGCCGGTTCTCCGACCTGCAGTGTATCGCTGTCACCAAAGGTGGCAACGGTAAGGTTATCCGCATCAATTTTTACTACAGCCAAATCGGTTACAGCATCGGCACCCAGTACCTTGCCTTTAACGGTACGTCCGTCAGGCAGGCTGACGATGATTTCCGATGCACCCTCAACCACGTGGTTGTTGGTTGCAATATAGCCGGCCTTGTCATAAATAACGCCGCTACCTGTACCACGCTCCATCAGCTGCGTGCGGTTGAAGAAGTCGCGCACATAAGCCTTGTTGGTGATACCTACGACAGCAGGACCAACCTTCTTGGCGGCAGCTACAATCGGTGTATTGCGCGCTGCGCTCAGCTGCTGCTCAGTCTTGACAGCAGGCTTATCATGCACTGCGGCAGATGTTTTATTGTCGCCGCAGCCGGCAACCAGGATTGCCGCACCTAAAAGACCACAGACAAAAATATTGGCCGATTTTTTCCAGATACTCTTGTTCATCTGTATCCACTCCTTATTTTAAATCTAAGACTGCCGGCAGCGGACTGTCTGCTACCACCCTGTTCTGGGCAGCTACAAAAAGCTCTGTTTCCTGCAGGCGGTTATTATCTTGTAAAATATTCTGCACCGTATCCTGCGCCAGCTGCGGCAGGTTATTGTGCTCGCTCAGGTGCGCCAGCACGATATGCTCCGGCAGACGTTCGAGCTCCGTCAGAAAATGTCCAGCGGTATCATTGGATAAATGTCCCAGCGTACTTAAAATACGCTGCTTCAGATGACGCGGATAAGGACCGTTTTTCAGCATTTCCACATCATGATTGGCTTCGAGCACCAAAGCACTGCTGCCGGCAACCGCCTCACGGATGGTATCGGTCACAAAGCCCGCATCCGTAAGATATGTGCACTTAGAGCCGTTGCTGCGGCTCGTAAAGGTATATCCGTGCGGATCAACGGCATCATGCGGAATACTGAAGCTTTGCACCTCCAGATCACCGCAAAGCAGGCGGTTATTGTCAATAAGACGGCAGTTCTGGCGCACCAGACTGCTGTCCTTGGCCAATATTGCACGCCAGGTAAGCACACTGCTATATACAGGCACCTGATAATTTTTTAAAAAGGTTGCCAGCCCACGGACATGATCGACATGCTCATGTGTAATGAACACACCGTCCAGCTCGTTTACACTGACGCCTATTTCCTTCATTCTCGTTGTCAACGCTCTGCAGCTGATACCTATATCAACCAAAAAGCGTTGCTTTGCTGTGCTTATCAAAGCGGCATTCCCCTTGCTGCCGCTAGCCAGCATCACAATCTGAAAGTCGTTTAGCACAACGCCTTCACTCCTATCAATATAACATCTTTATTATAGCAAATTCACTAACTGCTATTGTGGCATTTTGGTAAAAATAACGCTACAAAAATCTGACATAATTACCCAATATATAAAGAAAAGTGTACCAATCAGCTAGAGAATCGGTACACTTCTTTATAGTTTAATGCATCGTGGAGCACTTCGGACACAGACCAAAGAAATAGAACTGACGGCGGCTGATAGTATAACCGCTCTGCTTTTCTACATCCTGTGTCAGCTGCAGCTTAACGCCGTCATCCATCAGCGCATCGTCTACCGCACCGCATTTCAAGCAGCGCAGATGATAATGCTCACTGATATCGGCATCATAACGGAAGCTGTCCTCTCCTGTATTCAGAATCTGAATAACGTTGATATCATGCAGAATTTCTACGGTTTTATACACCGTAGCAAAGCTCATAGCAGGAAACTTCGGCTGCAGCTTATTAAACAGCATCTCTGCATTCGGATGCCATGTTTCATCAGCCAATGCTTCATATACAGCAAGTCTTTGAGGGGTGACCTTATAGCCACGCTCGCGCAACAGGTTGGTTAATTCCTGACTTGTAAGCATATTCATCACTCCATTGCCAAAAGAATCGGATACAGCGGTTGTCCGCCGTAAAAGGTTTCAACCTCCCATTCATCATTCAGCTCTTCCACTTCAGCTGCCAGCTTTTCAGCCTGCTCTTCGGTTACATCGGCACCATAATATAAGCTGATCAGTTCATAATCCCCATCTGTCAGCATCTTCTGCAGCACTTCCTCCATGCTGCTGCCGTTGCAAACAATCTTATCATTTAAGATACCAAGATAATCTCCCTCATGGATAGCAATACCGTTTACTACGCTGTCGCGTACAGCTACGGTAATGCTGCCACTGGCTGTTTCCTTGGCTTCCTTGGTCATAATAACAGTGTTTTCATACATGCTGCGTGTTGCATCAAAATGCAGCAGTGCGGACAAACCCTGTGCCATATTGGTAGTAGGAACATAGGCCACCTTGGAATTACCCAGCAGCTTACGCACCTGCTCAGCCGCCAAAACAATATTCTTATTGTTCGGCAGAATAATGTACTGCTCGCAGGTACCGTTTTCAATAGCATTGACAAACTCCTCAACCGGAGGATTCATACTCTGTCCGCCGCTGATAATCTCTGCAGCGCCCATTTCATGCATGATTTTGGCAATGCCGTCGCCGGCTGCAACAGTAAGCACACCAACGCCATGCTTTACCGGTTGAATATCCTCGGCAGTAAAGAGACGGTTTTCGTGCTGGTCGCGCATATTTTCTATTTTGATATCATGCAGTGTTCCCCAAGTCTGCGCCATGTTGAGCGCATCACCGGGATGCTTAGTATGGATATGCACTTTTACAATATCCTCTACCACTGCTACAATCATGGAATTGCCCATGCCCTCTAAGGCCTTGCTGACGGTCTGCTTATCAACATCAGCATCCTTGACGATAAATTCGGTGCAGTAAGGGTATTCCAAATCAAGCGGCTCACCCTTCTGAATCTGTACCTTAGCACGCGGTGTAACAGGCAGCACTTCGCAATCCTGACCGCGCAGGCCTGCCAGACAGCCCTCGAAAAAGACAATCAGTCCCTGACCGCCGGCATCAACAACACCGGCTGCCTTCAATGCAGGCAACAGCTCCGGAGTTCTTGCAAGCTCTTCCTTGCCGCTGCGGATAGCCTCCAACAGTACTTTCTCCAGGCTTACATTACCGCGAACAGCATTATAAGCACCCTTGGCCATACCACGAGCTACCGTCAGAATAGTGCCTTCTACCGGTTTGGATACACTGCGGTAAGCATATAAAATACCAAACTGGAAAGCCTTGCCTATTTCTGTATTGTTCAGCGTCTTTTTACCGGCAACACCCTTGCCGATACCACGCAGCAGCTGCGATAAAATTACGCCGGAATTGCCACGTGCACCCATAATAGCGCTGCGGGCAGCTGCGGCACCGATTTCGCCGGCCTCAGCTTCATCACTCATTGCACTGATAGCCTTCGCTACGGATGCCATAGTATGCATCATATTAGTACCGGTATCGCCATCCGGTACCGGAAATACATTTAAATCATTAATAGCTTCAAAATTCTTTTCAAAGCTATGGTAAGCACCCAGCAGCATATCCTTCAGCTGCTTGCCGGTAATTACCTTGCTGTTATTCATCTAAACCCCACACCTTTCCTTTCAGGCTTTGCGACGGACAAATACACCGATAGCACCGGGTCCGAGATGAGCAGCCAAAACGGTGCCGATACCTGTAAGCATAGTCGGTACATTCGGGAACAATCCCTGCAACTGCTGTTTCAAATCCTCTGCATCTGCCAAAGCCTCTGCATGAGCGACGAAAATTGCTTCAACGGGTGCCTTTTCAGCAGCCATCTCAACCATGCGCTTCATAACCTTTTTACGGGTACGGCACTTGTCCGCAACTTCCAGTCTGCCCTCTTTATCTAAGTGCACAATAGGGCGAATACCAAAAATACTTCCTATCAAAGCGCCAACTGCGCCAATGCGTCCACCCTTTTGCAAATAGTCTAATGTATTTACACTGAAAAATGTTTCTGTACGCGCAACCATCTCACGCGCCATTTTTTCGGCCTCGTCGATATCCATGCCTGCAGCTGTATGCTTCAGTACTTCCAGCGCAATACCACTGATAGGGCAGGCAGCAGTCTTGCTGTCGATTACACGGATATCCGCGCCCTTTATATCATCCATTACCTGACGCGCAGCAACGCAGGCGGTCTGATAGGTACCGCTGAGTACGCTGTCTACTGTCAGCATAATAACTTTTTTGCCTTCCTGAGCAAGCTTGGTAAAAAGCTCAATTACAACACCAATAGGCGGCTGAGAAGTAATAGGAAGCTTGCCGGTTGCTTCTACCATACCAAATAATTCTGCCAGGGAACGGTCACCGTCCTGCCATTCCAAATCTCCATGACGGATAATCAAACGCAGAATGTGACAACGGGGATCATCTTTCAAAGCTGTTTCGTCTGCTGCCGAAAGACTATCTACGACAACATGTATTTCATCGTGCATATAAGCCTCCTGTTAATTATGAATATTCTCTATATAAGTTATATCCGTTCTTCTCCCATATTATATTATATTGTACCATATTCTGAAAACTATTGCTACATTGACTATGGCTAACTGACAATATTTCCAAAATTAAATACTAAATTTCTAAAAATGGCAAAAAAAAAGCCCTTACGAAGAAGGGCCAAATGAGGGGCTGTTTTGATGTTCTTAGTATACCATCTTTGTATACAAAATGCAAGAGTTTTTTGTAAATTTTTTTACGTTAGCTGACTAAATTGTCCACGAACCTCAGGCAAGTCTTCTGATTCGTGGACAATTACATTATTGATTATCATAGCCCGCAGTATCAAATCTGCGGCCGCTTACAGCTTATTTGAAGTCTGAGCCCAGCATAATTACACCATCGCAGTCTGCAGCACCGTCACGGCTGATACGCATCTGATGCGCAAAGGGAACGTTGGAAAGACGATTGACAACAGCACCGTTATTAGTTGTAGAAACAACAACAGTATTGGCAATTATTTCGCCGCTGCCGCCGCTGATAACCTCAAAGCCGGCATTGCGCAAGCGTGCGGCAGCCTCCGCGCCTGCTGTCTTGCTGCCGCTGCAGTTAACAAGACGTACAACTCCGCGGCTGTCGGAGGAAGCTTCTTGGGAAGCAGTATTTTTACCTGCATCCTTGTCTTTATCAGCCTGCTTCTTCTTTTCTTCCTTCGCTTTTTCTTCTTTCTTAGCCTTCAGTTCCTTTTCTTCCTTGATAGCTTCCTTATTTTCTTCGCTGTCATCGCCCTTTTCTACCTTTTCCACAGCGTTATTGTATTCCTTCTCCATCAGCTCAGCTGCAGATTTATAGTGTTCCGTCATGGTTGCACCCTGCATCTTGACCATCAGCTCACGCAGGTCGGTAATATCCGGTAGCCAATAGCTGATACCGTCGATATACTTCGGAGTACCAGGAACCATCGCCATAGACAGGCCCTTTTCCTTAACCATGGAATGCAGCGCTCTGCCCAAATCCATCATATCACCAAGAGGCATATCAGTCTTCACCATAGAGGTCAGTTGCTTAGCCAGGCCGGGGATATGCAGCAGCATATCAGCAGAGGTAATCTTGTCGTAAACTGCCATCAGAAAATGCTGTTGGCGGCGGATACGGCCGATATCGCCCTCTTCATCACGGAAGCGTACATATTGAATGGCTGTTTTGCCGTCCAGATGCTGACGGCCCTTTTTCAGATCAACGGTAAAACCATCCCAGGTATCATGATAATACATATCCTTTTCAACATCGATATCAATACCGCCGATAGCATCTACAAGACCGGTAAAGCCTTTAAAATCAACCATTACATAATTGTTAATTTTGATACCAAGCAGTTCTTCTACAGTTTTCTGTGTCAGCTCACGTCCGCCGTAAGCATAGGCATGGTTAATCTTATCCCAGCCGTGACCGTCAATGCGTACACGTGTATCACGCGGTACCGAAAGCAGGGAAGCGCTTTTGTTGCTGCTGTCGAACATTACGACAAAAAGTGTATCACTGCGGCCCACATCATCGGAGCGTTCGTCAACACCCATAACAACAATATTCTTTTTCAGATTCAGCCTGTCTGTCGGCGCAAGATTATCCAATCCCGTTTCCGGAAAGAAATAACCGAAGGCAATATAGCCTACTACACAGATAGCTGTTACAATCATTAAAATTTTTGTCTGGAGAATGCTTTTCATCCTTATATAACCTCTCAATCAATTTCTTCTGCCAGATATTCCGTCAGCTCCTTGCGGCTACGGTACAGGAAAGCATACAGCATGCGTGCGGTCAGGCCCCAGATAACCTTATCCTCATACAGGTAAAAATACACATAATAGGACTTATTCATGCGCCAGCCACGCTTGCGCTGCGGCACCAGGTCAAACGGAAAATCATCACCGGGATGGTCTGCCAGCTGCACGGAGCCACGCCTTGGCTTTTGCTCCAAAAGCATCTTTAGGGGTACAGTAAAGATGCGCTCTACCTCGCTTTTGCTGTACGTAATCTTGCTGATATCATCAATCAGACCAACAAAGGGGTGGATAATCGGTCCGTTATGCGTCACCAGACAATCCAGTTCACCGCAGATGGTGATATTCTCCGGCTTCAGGCCAAGCTCCTCGCAGGTTTCGCGCACTGCGGTATTGCGAAAGCTGTTATCCTCACATTCGTACTTGCCGCCGGGGAAACACACCTCACCCGGCTGACTGCGCAGCGTATGTGCCCTTTCCTCAAACAGCACACTGATGCCTTCGGGAGTACGCACTAAGGGCAGCAGCACAGCAGCATCCCACAAGCGGTCCAGCTTATCAATGCCAGGAGCACGGCGATGCAGACGTTCAAACAATACATACTGTAATTTTTCCATCTCATTCATAATAACACCTTATTTTAACACCTTCGCCAGCAAATGAAAATAGTATTTATAAATTTCTGCGTGAGACAGGTGTTTTCCTGCCGCCAAATGTAACTAAGCTGTAAAATTCAGGTAACAATCCTTAAAAAATACATTATTTACACTGTTTACGGCAAAAGGAAAGCGCCAGCCGCTAACGCAGCTGACGCCAAGGGAAAGACAGATTTAATTAGTACAGAGGAGCTTCAGCTTCTGCATGCTTTTTTTCGCTCTTGTCAACCAGCAGAGTTACAGCAGCATCGCCTGTGATGTTAACAGAGGTACGCGGCATATCCAGGATACGGTCGATACCTGCGATAAGAGCAGAGCCTTCCAGCGGCAGACCAAGGCTGGTCAGAATCATGGTCAACATGATGAAGCCTGCGCCCGGAACACCTGCAGTACCGATAGAAGCCAAAGTACCGGTAACGATAATGGTCATGTATTGGGAAGCAGTGAGGTCAATGCCGTACAGTTGAGCAATGAACAGTGCGCATACACCCTGATAAGCAGCAGTACCATCCATGTTGATGGTTGCGCCCAATGGCAGAACGAAGCTGGAAACTTCTTTAGAAGCGCCCATTTTTTGAGCACAGCTCATGGTCAGCGGCAGAGTACCACCGGAGGAGCAGGAGCTGAAAGCCATCAGGGACGCCGGAGCAATACCCTTAATGAATTGGATGAAGCCCATGCCTGCAAGGAATTTGATCATAGAGCCATAAACGAGAACTGCATGCAGGAGGCAAGCCAGATATACAGCGATAACAACCTTCAGCAGCGGCAGCAGAACAGCTGGACCGTTAGATGCAACTACCGGAGTAATCAAACCGAAAACACCAATCGGAGCAACAGCCATGATCATTCCGACGATTTTGTAGGAAACCTCAGCCAGACCATCGATGGTGTGTTTCAGAGCGTTAGCTTTTTCACCGACAACAGTAATACCGGTGCCAACGAAGAGAGAGAAAACGATGATTTGCAGCATGTTGGCTTTAACCATAGCTTCCAACGGGTTAGTCGGGAAAATGTCAATGATAACCTTGGAAATAGGCGGTGCAGCCTTAGCAGCAACCTTAGCGGTATCAACAGCCATATGCAGACCAACGCCCGGTTGCATGATAGTACCGATTGCCAAACCGATAACAATAGCAAAAGCAGTGGTTACCAGATAGTACGCTACGGTTTTAACACCGATACGGCCTACCTTTTTGATATCGCCCAAGCTGGTAACACCGATTACCAGGCTAGAGAATACCAACGGTACGATAACCATTTTGATCATGTTCATGAAAATTGTTCCCAGAGGACCAATCCAGGTCTTGGCGAAGCCGGCACCTTCAGCACCCAGCTCCAGGCCTGCAATAATACCAAGCGCAAGGCCGATTAAAATTTTTGTAGATAAGTTCATTTTTACAACCCCCAGATATTTAAATAAAAAAACTGTTAAGATAATTATAGCAACTTATCATGGAAAAGTCCGATTGTATACAGTATTATTGGTTTGTATACAATATTATTTACGACTATCCTGTCGAAGCGCATAAAAATACCCCTGCAGCAACGTGCAGGGGCAAAGGCAAATTATCTTATTTAACTAAAAGCTCATACAGCACTACGGCAAGAGCACCGGGAACACCGAAGAAGCCGGCAATCAAAGCCTTGATAACCGTAATCTTCATGGTAAAGCCCGCCAACAAGCCTACCAGATTGATGAACCACAGCAGCAGTGCGCCGCAGAGACCATTCCACACCAGCTTAAACGGCATTGACAGCAGCTTTACTACCAGTAAAAGCAGCAGTACGCCGCCAATCATCGGTCCGAAGGCACCAAGCGGTGACAAAATAGCATTAAATTCCATATTAAATAACGCCGGTCCTTTCTACATTGTGCGCCTGTTTTCCAGCGCTTTAGACAAGGTTATTTCGTCAGCATACTCCAAATCGCCGCCCATCGGCAGACCATGAGCAATACGGCTGACGGTTATTCCTACAGGCTTCAGCAGCTGTGCCAGATAGGTAGCAGTCGCTTCACCCTCTACATCCGAGTTGGTCGCAATAATAATTTCACTGACCGATTCCTGCTGCAGTCGCAAGAGAAGCTCTCTGATGCGCAGCTTTTCCGGACCGATACCGTCAAGCGGCGAAAGCACACCGTGCAGCACGTGATACAGTCCGTGATAGCCATGACTGCGCTCCATCGCCGCAATATCCTGCGGCTGCTCCACTACACAGATAGTAAAGCTGTCGCGCGAGCTGTCACGGCAAATCTCACATACATCGCTGTCAGTAAGATTAAAGCAGCGGCTGCAGTAGTGAATCTGCTCCTTAGCACCGCTCAAGGCCGCCGCCAGCTGTTTCACATCCTCCGCAGGCATGTCAATCACATGATAGGCCAGTCGCATAGCTGTTTTTGAGCCGATGCCCGGCAAACGCCTGAGCTGCTCATATAAATTAGCCAGCGGCCTGATCATTCTTGCCATCAGCTTAGAACATGCCAGGCAGCTTCATGCCGCCGGTAACCTTAGCCATTTCTTTTTCGGTAAGCTCGTCAATCTGCTTCATAGCGTCATTGACAGCTGTCAGAATCATATCCTCCAGCATTTCTACATCCTCGGGATCTACAGCGGTCGGATTGATTTTGATGGATTTCAGTTCTTTTTTACCGCTGACAACAACGGTTACGGCACCGCCGCCGACAGACGTTTCTACAGTACGGCTTTTCAGATCCTCCTGCATTTTCGCCATATCAGCCTGCATTTTCTGTACCTTTTTCATCATTGCCTGCATATTACCCATGCCACCTGGAAACATAATTAAATTCCTCCTTGATATTTACATATATTGATATTATATATTCTCAGAAACATAAGCCAAGACCTGCTAGTCTCAATTTAGTTTCATTGGTCAGATATATCTGTTACGCTGCCGCCCAAAGCATTAAAGGCCTTGCGCAGATTTTCCGGCAGCTGCGCTGCCTGCAGATTTTGCGTTTCGCTTTCGGGCGATTGCTGCACCTCCTGCTGCTTTACAGGCTTTTGCGGCAGCTTAGCCTTGCCCTCAATCACAGCCTCCAGCCTGATTTCACGTCTTGCCAGACGCAGCAGGATCTCCTCGAAGGCTTTGCGATAATCATCCTTGTTCATCCTGTCCGCAAGGAACGGTGCCTTGAAGGCAACCTGCAGAATGTTGTTGGCAAAGCTGAAGACTCTGCCGTTCTTAGCGCAGGATACCATAGAATTCTTCTTTTCGGCCTTCATAATCTCCAAAGCCTGCTTCCAGAAATCCTCACCGGCTGCAAAATCACCGGCATATTCCTCTGTCTGCTGCACTCTGGCACTTTTAGGCTTAGGTGCGGCGTTCACCGCCGCAGCAAGAGTATCGGCAGCAGGCTGCGGTTGCGCTTTAACTGCAGGCTTCTTAGCCGGAGCAGCTTTTGCTGCCTGCACCTGTTCTGCCGCAGGAGCTTGCTGTGCAATCGGCTGCTGTGCTGCCGGTGCGGCATATTCCTGTACGATTGGCTGCTGCACTGCCACAGCAGGCGCAGACTGAGCGTTAACCGGAGTCTGTTGATAAACAGGCATCACACCGCCTGCCATCTGACGCTCCAGCTGTTCAATTCTTGCCGATAAAGCAGCCAAAGTGCTGCCCTCTACACGGCACAAATCAAGCAGGCACAACTCTGCCGTAATGCGCGGACGCATAGAACCGCGCAGCTCCTGAATAGCGCTGTGCAGTCTTTCCTCCGCCGCCAGCAGACGATCACGTCCGAATAACGGTGCCAGCTCAGCCAACGCTTCTTTAGCATCCGTCAGATAAATTTCCTCATAGTCAGGAACTGCCAGATAAAGCACCAATGCCCGCAAATACTCAATAAGCTCTGTAAGCACCTGCTTGACATCCTTACCTTGTTCCAGCAGCAGATTCAACGTAGCCAGCGCCTGCGGCAGCTGCCTGCGGCCTATTGCTTCCGTCAGCTCGTGCAGCGCTTCACGCCCTACGATGCCCAGTACCTCGCGCACGGTTGCCACCGTAACACGCTTGCCCATGACACCGCACTGGTCCAGCAGGCTCAGAGCATCACGCATGCCGCCCTCAGCCTGAATAGCTATTAAGCGCAACGCATCCGCATCCGCCTCAATACCGCTTCCTGCCGCTACCATAGCCAGATGCTCCGCAATCTCGTCTACCGTCACCCTGCGGAATTCAAAGCGCTGACAGCGCGACTGAATCGTTGCAGGCACCTTCTGCGGGTCCGTCGTCGCCAGAATAAATACAGCGTGTGCCGGCGGCTCCTCCAAGGTTTTCAGCAAAGCATTGAAAGCGCCGGTAGAAAGCATGTGCACCTCGTCGATAATATAAACCTTGTAACGGCTTTCGGCAGGTGTAAAGGCTACCTGCTCGCGCAGGTCACGGATATTATCTACGCTGGTGTTGGACGCAGCGTCAATTTCAATTACATCCAGAGAGGTTCCCTGCACAATGCGCTGACAGTTGCCGCATTGGCCGCAGGGCTCGGCAGTCGGCCCCTGCTCGCAATTCAGGGCCTTGGCCAGAATACGCGCCATACTGGTCTTACCGGTGCCGCGTGGACCGGAAAACAAATAGGCGTGGGCTATTTTGCCGCTTGCCAAAGCATTTTTCAAGGTTGTTTTCACAGCCTTTTGTCCCACAAGAGCGTCAAAATCCTGCGGACGCCACTGGCGGTATAATGCTACATAAGCCATCACTGCACCTCCCCGGAATTTATTACATACATAATTATTATACTCAAAATAGCCTGAAATGTAAATTGAAGTTTTGTAGTCCCAAAATACCGTTGAAATAAATATTTTACTAATACACTAAAGTATTATATAATATCTTCAGCAATTTAAAAAGGGAGGCTACAGTCATGACTATACCTGAAATTGATAAAGATTTCCTGCGCAGGCAGCTGCCGGAATTTTCCGGGCAGACTGCCGACTATCATAACGAGAAAATCGGCAAAATTGCCTACAAGGAGTTTTCCGGTTACTTCGGCAGCTTCGCCCAGCGCGACGGCAAAAGCAATATGCTGCGCCTGCGCTGCAGCGCCGGGCGCATCACTGCGGAAAAGCTGGCCTTCATAGCCGAGATGATCCGCAAATATAACATCAGCCGCATTCACTTCACAACCGGGCAGACTATACAGCTGCATGATCTCAGCGCCGAGGCTGCCGCTGAAATTTTGGAGCAATGCCTGGATGCGGACATTATTCCCTTCGGCTGTGGCGGTGACTATCCCGGTAACGTGCTCTGCTCACCCTTAAGCGGTGTGGAGCGCGAGGAATATTTCGACGTACTGCCTTATGCCGAAGCAGCAGCGCAATATCTTGTCGCTGCCATTCCCGACGGCAAGCTGCCACGCAAATTTAAAACCGGCTTTTCCAATTCCCCGCAAAATCTTACGCACGCTACCATGCGCGATTTAGGCTTCGCCGCCCGTCCCGACGGTCGCTTCGATGTCTACAGCGCCGGCGGTCTGGGACCTGCTCCCTGCATCGGTATAAAAATGGCCGAGGCTGTTGCTCCCGAAAAAATCTTGTATCATATCAAAGCAATGCTCGCCACCTTCCGCGAATGCGGCACCTATACGAAAAGATCCAAATCACGCACCCGTTATCTGCCTGAGCTTTTGGGAGGCAAAGCCGCTTACAAAGCAGCCTACAGCGAACGCCTCCTGCAGGCACTGCAGGAAGGCGGTCTTGATTTGCAGCCTGAGGCAACAAAAATCACCAAGCGCAACTTCAAGCTCATCACCGGCTTCCGCATTACCTCACAGAAGCAGCCCGGTCTTTACGCCGTAAATTATCATCCACAGGCAGGACTGCCCAAAATTGAAAGCTTCCTCGCTCTGGCGGATTATCTGCAGAACGTTAAAGCCGCCGAGCTGCGTCTTGCACCCGACCAAAGCGTCTATATTATCAACCTCACTGCTCCCGAAGCAGCAAAGGTAATGTCGCTCACGCCTGACACAGCCTATAATGCATTCACAAGCAGCGTGGCCTGCATCGGCTCCACCGTCTGCCAGATGGGCATGGGAGATTCCCAAAGCCTGCTGACAAGCTGCTTCGAAGAAATGGCTACGCAGTACGCCGCCAGTGATGCTCTGCCGCAGATTTATATTTCCGGCTGTCCTTCCAGCTGCGGCACCCACCAAATAGGCGAACTCGGCTTCCGCGGTACAGTTAAGGTCATCAAGGGTACAGCACACCCAGCCTTCACTATGTACATCAACGGCTGCTCACTGCAGGGCAGCGAACGCCTAGGAGAAGAAGCAGGCACACTGCTCGCCGAAGATATCCCCTTCGTGCTTTTGGAAATCGGCAAGCATATCGCCCAAAGCGGTCTGGACTTTGCCGCCTGGCAGGCAGCAAATCCTCAAGCCATCGCCACTATCATTGCTCCCTATATGAAAAAAATCGAGCTGCTCAGCAAATAAGCGCAGCACAAAAAAATCCGTCGCACATGCGACGGATTTTCTTCGTTTATTTCCCTGTAGGACCGCAAAGACGGGCTTCCCCACGGCACATGAAAGTATCCGCTTAAGGCTGCTTCCTTCCGGACCTGACCTGGTTCACAGGCTCCCATTGCGCAGGACCCAGCTCTACGATCCTACAGAGAAACAAGCTATATGATTTTATTAAAAAAGCCGCTCAGTGCGGCAGATTTTTAAGTGGCGGAGAGAGAGGGATTCGAACCCTCGGTACGGTTTCCCGTACACACGCTTTCCAGGCGTGCACCTTCAACCACTCGGTCATCTCTCCAAGGTTGAAAACTTTAAACTATTTTCAATTTGCCAGCACAATACGTACCCGCAGTCAACATAACTGCAAGTAGTATTATACTGGCATTTTTAATGAAAGTCAAGCGTTTTTTGTAAAAATTTTTATAAAATCATCAAAAAAATTCTTCTGCGGCAGTTTAGGAGAAGGTATCCTCCTCATCACTGTCTTCAGCCGGCAGCAGCATTACCGCACAATCAGAATTCAGAACCACGTTTTCCGAGGTGCTGCCCAAGTCATCACCGTTAGTCATATCGGCACCGGTTTTAGTCATCATAATCAGACTGACATTGTCGCGCTCACAGATAGCGGCAATTTTTTTGGAGGCTACGCCATGTGCAATACGATAATCGGCTTCAATACCGAAAATTTTCATTTCGTCTACCAGCTCTTGCAAAAACATTTTGGCACTGCCGTATTTTTCTTTGTAATCATGCTTGTTTCTGCTATGCTCAACAACATGCACAAACAATACCTTACCTACATATTCACGCAGGCTGCGGATAACGTTCAGCGCTTCTAAGGATTTACGGGAAAAATCGGTCGGTATCAGCACAGTATCCAGCAGATTTTCTGTAACCTCATCTTCTTCATCCTTATTAATCAGCAGGGGAATCATTGTAGCCCGTGCCAGCTCATAGGTAGTGCTGCCCATCAGCGCACGCTTCAAAAAGCCCTTGCGGTGAGATGCTACCAGCATCAGGTCAGCGTCGTTTTCTTCCGCCAGCCTGCTTAAGGTTTCACATGGCTCGCCTGCCGGGGTTACAATGGAAATTTCTTCATAGCCTGCCTGCTCTATATCATTTTTATACCCATCCAATCGGCTGCGTGCTTTTTTAAAGCTGCTACCGTCAGGGTCGGCATCATCGTCATCATCAAAGACGTGAGCCAAAACCACTTCCGTTTCCGTATCGGGGCATAAGCAAAACAGACACTCGGTCAATTTATCAGCCTGCGGGGACAGATCTGTGGCCAACAGGACCTTGGTGAATGTACTCATCTAATTGCTCCTTTAAAAAATATGTAATATATGGATAGTTCGCCATGAATCCCGAAATTCCTGCCTGAGTAAAAACAGCCTGCCTAAAAATACTGCCGCAGCAAAAGTAAAAAGCAAAGCCCTTAAATGACTTTGCTTTTTGTTTCAGTCACGCGCCTTTTTCAGGAGTCTTGCCAGCTCCATAACATTTTCCAAAGTTATATCACTGCTGTTATCAGCTTCCTTTTCCCATTCGATATCCACAAAAAAAGAACTGATAGGACATTCCAAAATCTGATGCAGCTTAATCAGATTGGGGATTGTCAAACCCGCGCGTCCGTTTTCGATGTTGCTTAAATGCGTCTGAGTTACCCCCAACTCTTTCGCCAATTCTGTCTGAGATACCTTAGCGGAAATGCGCTGCATTTTTACACGCTTGCCTATCAGGCGATTGTATTCCTCTGTCATATTCATCATCATTTTCCTCTTTTCCTAATATATATTCATTATTCCTAATTAAATTTATATAGACAGCATTATAACATATGCGTATTTTACAAGCAATAGTTTTTTAATTTTCCGCAATTTATTTAACTCTGCCTCTATCAAGTTGGCAACATTTATAATGTAGGCGAGGAACATTGTAAATAAAAAAAGCGACGCACTCTTGCATATAAGAGTACGTCGGAAGATATATTAAAATTATTCAGCAGTGCTCAAAAAGAATCAGGCACGGATAAGCTTGCCAGGATTCAGGATATTGTTCGGGTCCATAGCGCGTTTAATAGTCTTCATGATAGACATTTCTACCGGATCGCAATAAGCTGCCAGTGCGTCAATCTTTTTCGCACCGATGCCATGCTCGCCGGAAAGACGGCCGCCAAGACTGTAAACATATGCGTAGCAGATTTTGTGGAACTCTGCGAGCTGTTTTTCCCATTCTTCGTCGGTCATATCCATCTTCAGGCAGTTGAAATGCAGATTGCCGTCACCGGCGTGAGCCAGGCACATGCATTCGAAATCAAATTGTTTGGAAACCTCCATCAGGTGGTTCAGGCAAACAGCGATTTTGTCGATAGGTACAACAAGGTCATCAGAGGTAGAAACCTTGCTCAAAGCCTTGGAGCCTTCCAGACAGCTGCGGCGTACCTTCCATACGCGCTCGTCTGCTTCAACAACGTCGGTTGCACCGCAGGCAGTACAGATTTCGTCAAGCTGCTCCATCTTCATATCCAGCTCGTCCTCGTTAAAGGTTTCCACGGTAACAATAACGTAGCTGCCATCCTCGTAATGCGGCAGACGCTGTTCTGCATAATCGCTGGCAGCACGTACAAAGCCGTTGTCCATAAATTCAACACTTGTCGGATTCAAGCCGGCCTTAACCAGCGCAGGCACCAGGTCGACAGCCTTCTGTACCTCAGTGAAAACTGCAAGGATATCCAGACGATACGGAGCCAGCGGCAGCAGCTTCAGAGTTGCTTTGGTGATGATACCCAGAGTACCCTCGCTGCCCATTACCAATTGGTCGAGGCAGTAGCCGGTGCTGCATTTTTTCAGGCGGTTGCCCAACTCAGCGATTTCGCCGGTCGGAGTAACAACCTCGATAGAATAAACCTGATGACGGGTGGTACCGTAGCGTACAGCCTTGTTGCCGCCGGCGTTGGTTGCAATGTTGCCGCCGATCATGCAGCTGTCTGCACTGCAGGGGTCACCAGCATACAGCAGACCTGCTTCGTTAGCCTTAGCCTGAATATCGGAGGTCAGCGCACCTGCTTCAACCTCCATATACATAGCATCGGTATCGAGCTTAATAATTTTATTCATGCGCTCCATCAGCAATACAATGCCGCCGAAAACAGGAATCGCACCGCAGGATACGCTTGTACCTGCACTGCGTGGAGTTACAGGTACAAGATATTTATTGGCGATTTTCATAACAGCAGCTACCTCTTCGGTGCTGCCCGGTGCTACAACTACCTCCGGCAGATGGTGGTAATGAGCGTCCGGCTCTTCGTCGGTTTTGTAACGCTCCAGAGTTTCGGCATCATTTTTTACATGCTCTGCGCCGACTGCTTTACGCAGCTCCTCCAGAACTTCTTCTGTTACGGGTTTGTAATTTGTCATACTAAAATCTCTCCTTTGCTACTTAGCTACAATGCTACATATTTTAGTTTTACAGCAGACCATTGAGATAGTCTTATAAATTAAAAACCTTGCCTGGATTCAGGATATTATTGGGATCCCAGGCTTTTTTAATTTTTCTCATCAGCTCCAGCTCACCGCCAGGAGTAAAGCGCTCCAGGAAGTGTGCCTTCTTGCTGCCAATGCCATGCTCACCGGAAAGACGTCCGCCATGCGCATAAGCATATGTATAAACCTCTTCCGTAAAGCGGCTTAATTCAGATTCCCACTCCTCATCGGACAAATCCAGCTTACACAGCACGATATGCAGGTTGCCGTCACCGATATGCGCGTTGATACGCAACGGGAAGGGATATTTTGCCACAGTTTTAATGATGTACTGAATCATATCGCTCATTTCATCAACCGGCACAACAACGTCATCCGTTGTGCACACCTTGCTGATAAGGCTCACAGATTCCAGACAGTTGCGGCGCATCGACCAGATACGCTCATCAGCCTCCAGAACATCCACAGCGCCTGCTGCCTCGCAGATATCGCTGGCCTGCTCCATTTTCATGTCCAGCTCATCTTCATTGAAGGTTTCTATCGTAATGATAACGTAAATACCGTCTTCAATATGCGGCGCACCGGGGAACTCAAGATATTCCGATGTTGTCCGCACATTAGGGTTATCCATATATTCGATGCTTGTCGGGTCAATACCTGCTTTCACAAGCTGCGGTACAACGCCGATTGCCGCCATCTGGTCATGGAAAATCGCCAGCATATCTATTTTATACGGAGGCAATGGCTGCAGCTTCAGCGTCACCTGTGTAATAATACCCAGCGTACCCTCGCTGCCGATAACAAGCTGTTCCATGCAGTAGCCTGTACTGCACTTTTTCAGCGGCGAGCCCAGGTCAACAATGTCGCCGTAGGGCGTAACAATCTGCACAGCGTAGACCTGATTGCGCGTTACACCGTAGCGCACAGCCTTGATGCCGCCGGCATTCGTCGCCAGGTTACCGCCAATCTGGCAGCTGTCGCTGCTCGACGGGTCACCTGCATAAAGCAGATTCTCCGCCTTCGCCGCTGCCTGGATATCCAGCGTACGCACACCGGCCTGTGCTACCATGTACAAGCCTTCCTTATTCAGCTCGATAATTTTGTTTAGGCGTTCCATTAAAAGCACTACGCCGCCCTTGTCGGCAATAGCGCCGTCAACGATGCCTGTACCGCCGCCGCGCACGGTCAGCGGGATGAGATACTTGTTGCACAGCTTTACTACGCCGGCAATTTCTTCGGCGTTTGCCGGAATTACCACTACATCCGGCAGATGGAAGCAGCGTTCGTCCGCCTCCTCGTCCGTCTTATAGCGGTCGAGCGTGTCAGCATCGGTTTTGACATATTTTTCGCCCAACAGCGTTTTTAATTCATCAATAAATTCAGGAGTTACAGAATTGTAATTGCTCATAATATATCTCTTTTTCTAATTTTCATAAAGAGTGCAGAGAAAGTATCAGATGCGAGGGAGGGCGACGACGGCGTACTTCCACGTACTCCTAGGAGCCATCCCGACGCAGATGGTGCTTTATATGCGCTCTTGCTTATGCGTTAAATACCTTACCAGGATTCAAAATCAAATTCGGATCCCAAGCCAGCTTAATCCTGCGCATCAGCTCCAGCTCACCGGCAGGAGTAAACTCTTCCATATAAGCCAGCTTCTTGGCACCGATACCGTGCTCACCGGCTAAGCGGCCGCCCTGAGCGTAAGCATAGGCATAAACCTCTTCGTGGAAGTCATGCACGATTTTTTCCCAGGTTGCATCATCCAAATCGCATTTGCAGAGAACGATATGCAGATTACCGTCACCGATATGCGCGTTGATTTTTACCGGAATTGGGAAGGGATACTTGCTGCCGATATGCATAATTTCTTTAATGGTCGGCGCAATGCGGTCTACAGGCACAACAACATCGTCGGTCAGGGAAACCTTGCTTACAAGGCTGATAGATTCCTGGCAGTTGCGGCGCATTGCCCAGATACGGTCATCCGCTTCCAGAACTTCAACGGCACCTGCTGCCTCGCACAGCTCGTCAAGCTGCTCCATCTTCATGTCCAGCTCATCCTCGCTGAAGGTTTCTACCGTAATGATAACGTAAATACCGTCCTCATAATGCGGTGCGCCCTTAAATTCAATATAATCGGCGCAGGCACGCACATAGGAATTATCCATATATTCCATGCTCGTCGGGTTCAGACCAGCCTGCATAATCTTCGGCACTACGTCAAGAGCCTTGAACGGGTCATCAAAAACTGCCAGCAGGTCAAAGCGATACGGAGGCATCGGCTGCAGCTTCAAAGTTACCTTGGTGATAATGCCCAAGGTACCTTCACTGCCCATTACCAGCTGCTCCATGCAATAGCCTGTGCTGCATTTTTTCAAACGGCTGCCAACCTCCACGATTTCGCCGGTCGGTGTAACCATCTCCAGGCTGTAAACCTGATTACGGGTAACGCCATAGCGTACAGCCTTGCTGCCGCCGGCATTTGTTGCCAGATTGCCGCCGATCAGGCAGCTTTCGGCGCTGCAGGGGTCACCTGCGTAAAGATAGCCTGCTTCGTTGGCCATCTTCTGAATATCAACTGTACGCACGCCGGCTTCGGCGACAACGTACATCGCTTCGGTATTCATCTCGATAATTTTATTCAAGCGCTCCATGAGCAGTACAATACCGCCGCAGACAGCAATCGCGCCATCGGCAAGGCTGGTACCGCCGCTGCGGACAGTCAGCGGCACATTGTACTTATTGCACAGCTTCACAACTGCGGCAATTTCTTCGGCATTGGCAGGACGCACAACAGCCTCAGGCACACGGAAACGGCGCGGATCATATTCCTCGTCGGTTTTATATTGCTCCAGCTTTTCAGGCTCGGTAAAAACATTGGCGTCACCTACTACGGCGCGCACATCCGCTAAAAACGGTTCCGATACGGAATTATACTCTTTCATCATATTCCCTCATTTCTAAATTACATATAGACATCTGTGCGAAAGACAGCAGATGTTACTTATCTAACTTTATATTATATTACAAATCGCGCTGTTTGTCTGTAAATTATGTATGAGAAATCAACATAAAAAGTTTTTCTTGCAGAGAAAATAGGTTTCGCTATATATTGTATACTTCCCAGCACCCATTGCCAAGCAATATAAAAAAGGTTAAGATATAGATAATGAAGCTGCCTTTGCCGCGCCTTAACGCAAGGGCAAAATAAATTTACAGCTATAGGAGAGAGGTCTTATGCAAGCTTTATTTGATGCAGTTAACGCAATCTGCGCCAAAATCCAGATTGTTTCCAACTGGTTCTGGGATTTCCCCTGCAATCTCGACTGGTACGGTTCTATCCCCATTCTGGGAAATTTTAGTCTGGCAATTATTTTATTAGTCGGTACAGGTATTTACTTCACCTTCCGCCTGCACTTTGTACAGGTACACAACTTTATCTTCGCTGTGAAGGTGCTGATGCAGCGCAACCATACGCGCAACGGTATTTCCTCACTCACAGCCTTTTTGCTTTCCACCGCTATGCGTGTCGGTCCCGGCAATATCTTGGGTGTAACCGGTGCGATTTCCATCGGCGGCCCGGGCGCGCTGTTCTGGATGTGGGTTTCCGCCTTCTTCGGCATGGCAACGTCCTTTGCAGAATCCACGCTTTCGCAGATTTGCAAGGAAAAGCGCGATAACGAATATGTCGGCGGCCTGCCCTTTTACGCACGCAAATTGTTGAATGATTCTGCCGCTGCCGGCGTTGCGCTCAGCATGCTGTACATTGTTTATGCGCTGCTGTGCTTCCCAGCACAGGGCTTCAACACTATTTCCGCTGTTGGTGCCATCGCCGGCAAAATCTCCGGCGTGAACATTCCCACCAACTCTTCGCTCTACTGGATTTCCTTTGCGGTGCTTATCGTTATCACCGCTGTTATCAGCTTCGGCGGCATCAAAAAGGTTACGAAGGTTACCGACCGCATCGTTCCCGTTATGGCAGTTATTTATGTACTCACCGTCATCGCTTTGACCGTCGGCAACATCGACCGCATTCCACTGTTCTTCAGCTCCGTTTTCACGCAGGCCTTTGCGCCTGATGCTGTTTTCGGCGGTGCCTTCGGTCTGGCGCTCAGTCAGGGTATTAAGCGCGGCCTGATGTCCAACGAAGCAGGCCAGGGTACTATTACCATGCCGGCTGCGGCAGCAGAGGTTTCCCACCCCTGTGAGCAGGGCTGTGTGCAGGCTTTGGGCGTATTTCTTGATACCATCGTTATCTGCACTCTGACCGGCTTTGTCGTTATCATGGGCAGCATGTGGCTCACGGCAGATGCCAATGCCTGGTTTGAGCTGGGCAAGCTGGATAAATTCCTCGCCTCCTGCGGCGCTCTGACCGGCGGCAATGACATGCTTTACAGCGTTGTTACGCTGCTCGTAAGCGTTTGCTTCGGCCTGTTTGCCTTCACCTGCCTATTGGGCTTCATGTCCTTCACCGAAATGTGTGCTAACCGCATTTCCAGCAAGGCTTCCTTCATCAACGCTATCCGCGTGCTGTGCCTCATCGTTATTTCCTTCGGCGTTATCACCAACATCGCCGGTATGGATTTAGGCGCGCTCTGGGAATTGAGCGACTTCGCCAACATCCTCATGGTATACTGCAACTTACCGCTGCAATATATCGGCTTTAAATATGTATTGCGTGCCTGGAAGCATTTCGAAAAGAACGACGGTACTCCGTTCACCTCCGAAATCGCCGGGCTGCAGTTGCCTGTTTGGGACGCTTTGGCCAAGGAACACAAAAACGAATATCATCACTAAAAAAATTAAGCGTGGCCGCTGCTCGCAGCCACGCTATTTTTATGCCTTATTCACCTTTAAGCAGACGCAAGAACTCTGCTTCATCAATAACCGTTACGCCTAATTGCTGTGCCTTTTCCAGCTTACTGCCGGCCTCCGCACCCGCAATGACGTAATCCGTCTTTTTGCTGACGCTGCCGCTGACCTTCGCGCCCACATCCTGCGCCATCGTCTTCGCCTCGGCGCGTCCTAACGTAGGCATAGTGCCCGTAAAGACAAGCGTTTTGCCGAAGAAGGGATTATCCTCCTGACTGGCAGTCGGTGTAAACGTCATCGTCAATCCTGCTGCCGCCAAGCGCTCCACCAGGTCAATATTCGCCGGTACATTCAGCCAGGTAACGACGCTTTCCGCAATCTTATCACCGATATCACGAATCTGTGCCAGCTCTTCCGGCTGTGCCTGCTGCAGCTTTTCCATGCTGCCGAATTCAGTTGCCAGAATACGCGCCACCTTGGCACCCACATGACGGATACCCAAAGCAAAGAGCAGCTTGTCCAGCTCGTTCTTCTTGCTCTCGGCCAAAGCCGCCAGCAGATTATCCGCCGACTTTTCGCCCATACGCTCCAGCTTCAGCAAATCATCCTTGCGCAGGCTGTACAAATCCGCAGCATCGCGCACCAGGCCTGCATCAAGCAGCGCATTGATAACAGAAGGACCGCAGCCGTCTATATTCATCGCATCACGGCTGACAAAGTGAATGAGGCCCTCGCGTCCCAACGCCGGACAGTGCGGATTGGTACAGCGGATAGCTGCCTCCTCACCCTGACGCTCTACGCGCCAGCCGCATTCCGGGCAGACGCTGGGGATTGCTACCTCTTTTTCGTCACCGGTACGCTTTTCAACTACTACGCGCAGTACCTCGGGAATAATTTCACCGGCCTTGTTGATAACAACCCTGTCACCGATGCGGATATCCTTGGCACGGATAAAATCCTCGTTATGCAGTGTTGCACGGCTGATAACGCTGCCGCTTAATTTTACCGGTGTCAGCACTGCCGTCGGTGTCAGTACGCCTGTGCGTCCTACACGCCAGTCGATATCCTCCAACGTAGTTTCAGCCTGCTCCGGCGGATATTTATAGGCAGTCGCCCAACGCGGATCCTTGCCTGTAGCGCCCAAAATACGCTGCTGGTAAACATCATTGACCTTAATAACAGCTCCGTCGGTATCATAGGACAGGCCTTGACGCAGCTCGTTGAAATCGCCGATATATTTAATCGCCTCGTCGATATTTTCGACAACCTTATAATTCTCGCTCACCTTAAAGCCATAGTGCGCCAGCAAAGCCAGTGATTCGCTGTGCTTGGGCTGTGCGCCCTCGCCTACCAGATAATAGGCAAAAAAGCTCAGGCTGCGGCTTGCCGTTACCTGCGGGTCCAGCTGGCGCAGGCTGCCTGCCGCCGCATTACGCGGATTGGCAAACTCGCTCTCGCCGCGCTCAGCGCGCTGCTCGTTCAAACGCATAAATGCCTGCCGCGGCATATAGACCTCACCGCGCACATCAAGAAGCTCCGGCACTGTTTCACCATCCGGCACCTTCAGCGTCAGAGGAATGCTGCGGATGGTGCGCACGTTGGCCGTAACATTTTCGCCTACTACACCGTCACCGCGGGTAGCAGCGCGCACCAGCTTACCGTTTTCGTAAATCAGGCTGCAGGCAAGGCCGTCAATCTTCGGCTCCATAACGTATTCCACCTTGCTGCCTGCAGGCAGACCGCTGCGAACACGTTCATCAAAGGCGCGCAGCTCCTCGGCGGAAAATACATTGCCCAGGCTCAGCAGCGGCTCCAGGTGACGCACCTCGGTAAACTGCGAGGAAGCACGACCGCCGACGCGCTGCGTAGGCGAATCGGCCGGAATGCTGTCAGGATAGCGCGCCTCCAGCTCACGCAGGCGCACCATCATGCGGTCATATTCAGCGTCCGTAATCTCCGGCGCATCCAATACATAATATAAATATTCGTTATGACGGATTTCGCGGCGCAGCTTATCGGCCTCAGCCAAATCCGCTGCACGCTCATCAGCAAATAAATCCATTTCTGCCATTGCTTTATCCTCCAAAATTTTTATCCGGAAAGCCGCTGCTTACAGCTTTTCCAGCTTAGCATACTTCGTCAGCAGGCTGCGGATACCGCCGCCGGCAAAAGCAACCGTAACCTCCTGGCCGTCATCCGCAGCCTTAGCGGTAACAATCGTGCCTGCGCCCCACTTTTTATGCATAACCTTATCGCCGACACGGAAGCTGCAGCCTGCCGCCGCACTGCTTTCCCTCGGGAAGAAGCTGGCCTTATGCTGCTCGAACCAGTTGGCGTTTTCCTTAGCAGTAGGCTTGTGTACCTGCTGCGTCATCGCCGGACGCTGCACTACCGGACGTTTGATTACATGCACCAGGTTACGCGGCACCTCCTGCAGGAAGCGAGACGGTGTGTAATACTGCGTGCGGCCGTAGATAGTGCGTGTTCTGGCGTTGCTCAGGAACAAATGCTTTTCCGCACGCGTAATGCCTACGTAGCACAGGCGGCGCTCCTCTTCAATCTCGTTTTCGTCCATCAGAGTACGGGAATGCGGGAAAATTCCTTCCTCCATACCTACCAAAAAGACATTGGGGAATTCCAGGCCCTTGGCGGAATGCAGCGTCATCAGAGTAACTGCTTCCTCACCCAGCTCCGCATCATCAATATCGGCAACCAGCGCTACATCAGCCAGGAAGTTTTCCAGCGTCGGCTCTTCACCGTTGCGCTCGCATTTTACTGCAAATTCCTCGGTTACGCTCAGCATTTCCTTCAGGTTCTCCACACGGCTTTCGTCCTGCGGGTCCTTGCTGTTCTGCAGCTCCTCCAGATAACCTGTTTTCAGCAGCACATCATCCAAAAGCTGTTTTACCGGCACATCGGCAGCCTCGCCCATCAGCTCAAAGAGCAGACCGCTCAGCTCGTCCAGCTTGTTGGCAAAACGTCTGGCAAGACCGGGAACATCCGCTGCATTGGTCACTACCTCGAACAGAGACTGGCCGCTGGCATTGGCATATTCCTGCAGACGTGCCATAGTCGCATCACCGATACCGCGGCGCGGAACATTGATAATACGCAGCAGGCTCAGGCTGTCATGCGGATTATAAAGCAAGCGCAGATATGCCAGCGCATCCTTGATTTCCTTGCGCTCATAGAACTTCGTACCGCCGACCATCGTATAGGCGATACCGCTCTTAATCAGCATTTCCTCGAATACACGCGACTGCGCGTTAGTGCGGTACAGCACTGCCATATCGCCCAGCTTAGCACCTTCATTCAGCTGCAGCTTCTGCATATTTTCAATCACATAGCGTGCTTCATCTCTTTCATCGTTCGCCTGATAGTAAACGATTTCCGAACCGTTGCCGTTGGCAGTCCACAAATTTTTCGGCTTGCGTCCGCTGTTGTTGTCGATAACGGCATTGGCAGCGTCCAGAATAACCTGCGTGCTGCGGTAGTTCTGCTCCAGTTTCACCAGCTTGGCATCGGGGTAATCCTTTTCAAAATCAAGGATATTCTGGATATCGGCACCGCGCCAGCCATAAATGCTCTGGTCGGCATCGCCTACTACGCAGATGTTTCTGTGGCCTGCGGCCAACAGCTTCGTCAGCAGATACTGCGCATGGTTGGTATCCTGATATTCGTCAACCATCAGATAATCAAACTTGCGCTGGTATTTTTCTCTTACAGCAGGATTTTCCTGCAGCAGACGCAAAGCCAGCAGCAGTAAATCGTCAAAGTCTACGGCATTGTTGGCCTGCAGCTTTTTTTGATAAGCATCATAAATTTTTGCCACCTGCTGCTCATAGTAGCCGGAGGCCTCGCGAGCGTAGGCATCGGGCAGCAGCAAGGCATTTTTCGCGTTGCTGATATGGCTGATAATCGCCGGCAGCGGGAAACGCTTTTCATCCAGATTCATTTCCTTCATCACCTGCTTAATCAGGTTTTTGCTGTCGCTTGTATCGTAAATTGCAAAATTATTGGCATAGCCGTTGAGATTTTCCAGCTCATAGCGCAAAAGACGAGCGCAGAAGGCATGGAAGGTAAACAGCCACACATCTCTGGCCGCAGCGCCTGCCATACGGTCTACACGCTCGCGCATTTCCGCGGCGGCTTTATTGGTAAAGGTAATCGCCAAAATGCGATAGGGACGCACGCCCTGCTGCAGCAGATGCGCAATACGGCAGGTAAGCACCTTCGTCTTGCCGCTGCCTGCGCCTGCCAGAATCAGCATCGGTCCGTTAATAGTCTGTACTGCATCAAGCTGCTCTTTATTGAGTCCTTGCATTGTATCGGTCATCAGTCGTTAGCCTCCATAATATTTCACGGATGCACCTGCATCCTCTTCTTGGGTAAAAATATTTTTGACTTAAATATTATATCACAAAACGCGTCGCTTGGGCGAAGAAAAGCAGCCGCTTTAGCCTAGAGATATACTAGGAAAAGCAGCTGCATTGTGTTAAAATAATGCTATGTAATGCAAAAGGAGATTGTATAAATGACTAAGAAAAGCACCTTCGTTCCCGCCAAGGATTTAAGCAAGCTGTGGCGGGCTATTATAGAATTCGATATGCTGCAGCCGGGCGACCGCATTCTAGTCGGCCTCAGCGGCGGCAAGGACAGCATGCTTCTGACAGCCATGCTGGCGGAAATCAAAAAATATTCGCCGATACCATTCGACCTTGCCTGCTACACCGTCAACGGCATGTTCGCACCCAACTTTCCCAAGGCGGAGTTGGAAGCCTTCTGCGCGCAGTTCGGCCTTACACACTACAGCGACGATGTTGACGTAATGGCGGCACATGAAAAAAAAGGCGGCAGTCCCTGCTTCACCTGCGCCTACTTCCGCCGCGCCGCTACCAACCGCCGCGCACAGGAACTCGGCTTCAACAAGGTGGCGTTGGCGCACCACAATGACGATGCCGTAGAAACCTTCTTCATGAATCTGGTGACCAGCGGTCAGCTGCGCACCTTTCTGCCGGTAACGCCGCTATCGCGCTCCGGCATCACGGTACTGCGCCCGCTGCTCTACTACCGCGAGCAGGAAATCCGCGAGTTGGTGGCAAAACTTGGCCTGAAGCCTATCAAAAACCCCTGTCCTTATGACGGTCACACCATGCGTCAGGACATCAAGGAGCATATCGCAGCGCTCGATGCGCAGTATCCGGAAATTTATGAGCATCTGGCGGCGGCCATGCGTGACAGCGACAGGCAGGAGCTGTGGCCGCCCAAGCCCGGCAAGGAGCTGCTGCAGAAGTTCCACACCTTCTGGGGACGCGGCAGGAAGCAGGCTGAGCAATGAAAACAAAGGCCTATCTTTATATCATCTCCGCTGCTGTCTGCTGGGGTTTAATCGGACTCTTCGTCAGAACGCTGGCAGCACAAGGCTTCAGCTCCATGCAAATTGTTGCCCTGCGTTCGCTGGCAGCGGCAATCTGCGTCACACTGCCGCTGCTGCAGTCAGGGAGTGCTGCCCTGCGCATCAGACTGCGTGATCTCTGGCTTTTCGTCGGCACCGGTATCTGCAGCCTGGTGTTCTTCAACTACTGCTACTTCAACGCTATGCAGCAGACAAGTCTGGCGGTAGCAGCGCTGCTGCTCTACACCGCCCCTGTCTTTGTTATGCTCATGTCGCTGCTGTGCTTCGGAGAAGCCTTCACGCGCACAAAAGCACTCGCTCTGCTGCTCACCTTCAGCGGCTGTGCCTGCGTCACCGGCGTTTTCGGCAGCAGCCTGACGCTCACGCTAAGCGGCCTGCTCTATGGCTTAGGCAGCGGCTTCGGCTATGCACTGTACAGCATTTTCGGCAAGTATGCTGTGCGCAAATATTCGTCACTCACCATCACCGCCTACACCTTTTATCTGGCACTCGCAGCTTCATGGCCGTTGGCGGATTTTGATTATCAGCGTCTTGCAGCTATCAACCTGCAGGCAATCGGTAGCACTTTAGGTTTGGGCCTGCTCTGCGCCGTGCTTCCTTATCTGCTCTACACCAAAGGGTTAGAACAGATTGAGGCAGGACAGGCCTCCATCCTTGCGACGATTGAGCCCTTTGTGGCTGCCGCTGTCGGTGTTATTTTCTTTGCGGAAGCACTGACGCCGGTGAAAATCATCGGCATGGGACTGATATTTGCGGCGATTGCCGTGCTGAATATCAGGAAAGCGTAAAAATAATACCAATATAAAAAGCAATTTGCATCTGTCAAATTACAGTTGCAAATTGCTTTTTCGTTTTATACAGCCAACTACTCCTGCAGCACCTCTACCTTACATTGGTGCTGCTTTGTTTTCTTGGAATAGCCTATCCCGACAGCCAAAATCCGTCCTTGATAACGCTTTCTGCCATCTCCCAGAGTTCCGGCAAACTTAAGTGCATACTGCCTGCGTTTAATCTGCTCAATCGCTTCCTCCGGTGTGTGATCCACCTTCAGCTCCAATATAAGACAATCATCGTTTTCCTGATAGGGATAGAAGATAAAGTCAACATAGCCTGTCACGGCCTTATCCTCCCTTTGGACATTATATCTGTCACGTGCTGCCAGATATATGAGATTAACAATAGCAGCCAGTTCGGTCTCATTGTTATACGCCAACAGCGGTGTTTCCGTATTGTGCGCAAATTCCAAAACCCTGCTCATTGTAGCGGTATCGCCTTTCAGCGTAGCCTGCAGCATCGCTTCCGATTTTACCGCCAGCTGATGTACGTAGCCCAAGGAATCCTTATTCAGGAGCAGCTCATTAAATTTATCCATCAATTCTTTATTAGGGATAAACACTTTGCCGTTTTCATATGTCAGCAGGCCATAAACAACCATCGCCGAAAAAATCTGTTGCTTTGTATTAAGCTCCAGCAGCATGGCCGCATATTCCTGTATTTTCAAGGGTATGCGTTCACCGGCAGCCATCAGCGCCAAATCATCACGCACCGCCGTCACATTGTTACGGATATAGTAAAACAATTCATCATAGGGACCAGAGCTGGTCCAATAATTATAAAGCTGGTTATTCTGCAAAGCCATAACCACAGAACGCGGATTATACAGTAAATTGCCGGCAGCAGTGTGATAGCCGTCATACCATATTTTTAAGCCTTCACGTGTAACCTGCGGTTGAGCCGTCAAAGCTTGATACTTTGCAAACAGCGCATCTACTTCCGTATCATTAAAGCCAAAAACATCACTATATAATGACATCGTAGCCATATTATATTCCGCAAAGGTATTTAATTCCGAGCCGCTGGTATATTTTGATATCGGCAGTACGCCAGTCATATACGCCAGTTGAACATATACTCTGTCCTTAAGCAAATCCTTTAAGAACAGCAGGTATTTTTTTCTGTCATCTTCGGAAATAAAGGCAGCATGAAAGATTGCATCCCATTCGTCAAAAATGAAAATAAACCTTTCGCCCGTCGCTGCAGTAATTCTTTCCAAATCCTCGGCTACGCCGCCTGCCGCACGATAATCAACATCGGGATACGCCTTATGCAGATCGTTCTTCAAGACCTCAGCAATATTATCTATATAGCTTTGGTAATCATTGCTGCTGATCCTGCTGAAATCAATATAAATAACATTGTATTGATTAATATGCTGCATAGCCTCAGCATCACGGCCTATATTTAACTGTGCAAAAAGCTTTTTCGTAGCAGCGCTCTTAGTCAGAAATGCTCCCAGCATATTAGCCATAACAGTTTTGCCAAAACGGCGCGGACGTGTGATGCACACATACTTGCCATTGGTACCTATACGCTGCAGCATTTGGCCTATAAAGGCAGTTTTATCAACAAAATATGTACTTTCTGCCATCTCCTCGTATAATATTGCCGGAGAGAGAGTATTTAACAATAATCCCATATTATTCTCCCCCTTTCTGTTTGCCAATCTATGTCATGCTTTAAGTTAAGCGTTATTTATTTCTGAAATTCTCCAACCTATACCCCTTTACCTGCCAGCACGCCTGTTCCCGCAGCCAGCAGTCCCAAAAGCAGGCTGCCGCCGCTGTACGCTGCCGCCGCGGCGATATTACCCTCCGTCAGCAGCATCAGGCTTTCATAACCGAACGAGGAAAAGGTGGTAAAGCCACCCAACAAGCCTACGCACAAGAACAGACGCCAAGCCGCAGGCAGCATACCGCGCTCCACAATCAGCGTCATCAAAAGGCCCATGCAAAAGCAGCCTATGATATTTATGGCGAAGGTTCCCCATGGAAGAGCGCTGCCGCTCGCTCTGCTGATAAAATTACCCAGCAGATAACGGCACACTGCGCCCAAGGCACCGCCGATAGCTACACTGATTATTTCCATCATGCACTCTCCAACTGTTCAATATATTGCAGCGTGCGCTGCCAGTCATTCTTCACCGCAGCCAGCTTCGCCTGCAGCTGCGGCAAAGTATAGTCCCCGCTGCGCAGCAGGCTTACAATATCGGCAAACTGCGCCTGCAAGCCTGTCAGCCCCAACGTTGCGCACACGCCCTTCAGGTTGTGCGCATAGCGCAGCACCTCCTGCAGGTTGCCTGCCTCCGCAGCCTCCTCCATCAATTTATAATCATCGCTTGTCAGCAGCTTGCGCAAAAAACGCACATACATAGCTTCACTTTCCATAAAGCGCTCCTCCAGCGCCTCCTGAATATCAATCGCCACATACTGCGGCAGTTCCTGTAAATGCACAGTTTCGCACCCCTTTCTGCTCTCAATGCTGCAGATACGCACTCATCATCTGCGCCAGCAGCTTCATCTGCACCGGTTTCACCATAAAATCATTCATGCCGGCAGCCATTGCGCGTTCCACGTCATCACTGCCGCTGTTGCCTGTCAGCGCCAGAATAGGCACCTTACGCGCATCCTCACGCGGCAATGCTCTGATAGCCTCGGCAGCCTCACAGCCATCCATTTCCGGCATCTGCATATCCATCAGCACCATGCTGATGCTGCCTTCCTCCGAAGACTCAAACAGGTTCACGGCATCCTTGCCGTTGCTTGCCGGCAATACCTCCAGACCGTTCATTGTCAGCAGCTCGCTGATAATCTCCATATTGATATTGTTGTCCTCAGCTACCAGAATTCTGCAGCCAGCAAAATCCTTCAGCTTCGGCATGCTATCCTGTGGCTTGCTTTCCACCTTTTTCACAATGTTGAACGGCAGGGAAATAATTACGCAGGTGCCTTCATCAACACGGCTGCTGATATGAATGCTGCCATCCATACGCTCTACCAGGCTTTTGACAATCGTCATGCCCAGACCGGTGCCGGTAACGCGCGGCACACCAAAACGGCTGTCGCGTTCAAACGGCTTATAAATCTTCTCCAGGAATTTGGCCGACATACCGCAGCCGGTATCCTTGATGACAAAGGTATAATGCACACGGTTGCGCTCATTGCTCGGCTCACGACGCGCCAAAAAGCTGATTTTGCCATGTGCTTTGGTATATTTAATAGCATTCGACAAAATATTATTCAAAATTTGCTGCAAGCCCTGTAAATCGCCGCTCACCATTTCATCTTCTTGCAGCATAAGCTGAGAGTCAAAGAACTTCTGCTCCAGCTCGGCCTGCGCCGCAAAAATATCGCTTGTATCCTGCGCTACCTTGGCAATCATAAAGGTTTCCTGCACATGCTCCACCTTACCGTTGTCCAGACGCGCCATTTCCAGGATATCATTAATCAAGGTCAGCAGCTGCTGGCCTGCGGTGCGGATTTTGCGGATATATTCCTTCACCTGTCCGCAGTCATCCTTATGCAGGTCTGCCAGCTCCGCCATGCCGATAATGCCGTTGAGAGGCGCACGCATATCGTGCGACAGCGCGGAAAAGAACATGTTTCTGGACTTGGCATTTTCGCGTGCTACCCTCAGCGCCTGCTCCGTCAACTGCAGATGCTCCAGCTCTTTCAGCTTTTCGGCATCCACCTCACGGAAGAAGAAAACCGCTTCGTCCTTATTCAGCAAATCATCACGCATCAGGCGTACATTAAGCCATCTGTATTCCTTGCCGAAGCGATGGCGGAACTCACCGCCGAAGTCATTGATATGCCGCTCCACCAGCTCTTTGATATGCTCACGTGAAAAGCTGGCTGCAAACTCATCGGCAGCCTCCGGCTCCACATTCTTTATCAGCTCCTGCAGTAGCTCATCATAATCTCCCTCCGGCTCCTGCGGCCCCGGACTGGTGCTTTTCAGCATATAATAGCGTCCGGTAACATAATTCACCCTGAACACAGCCAGGAAGGACTTGCTCATAACGCGGATAACCTCATTGATGCTTTGCAACTGTTTGTTCAGCATATGCTCGCGCAGCGCCAAACCGGCAGCCAGCAGCAGGAAAATGGCCAGCGTCAGGCTGAACCACTGCATCAAATCCTCATAATCACCCAGCAGGAAATCATAGGGAATAGTTACGATAGATATCCAGCCCTTTTCCGAAACCTTGTAGTAAACACCGCGCTTGTTGCCCTCGTAATCGGTGATATAAGATACATCA
This sequence comes from Phascolarctobacterium succinatutens YIT 12067, assembly GCF_000188175.1. GTDB lineage: Bacteria > Bacillota > Negativicutes > Acidaminococcales > Acidaminococcaceae > Phascolarctobacterium_A > Phascolarctobacterium_A succinatutens. The sequence continues at coordinate 33,410 of NZ_GL830848.1, forward strand.
CTGCCGGAATTGCGGATTTCCTTAAAAATTTTGTCTACATAAGGCTGCTGTTCTTCTATCGACAGATTGCGGTCATTGATGGTAAACATAATATTACCCGACGGATCGCAAAGATAATAATAGCTGTGCTTAGGCATCTGGTTTTCGGCAAGCAAACCGTTCAAGCGCTCCGGATAAAGATTCAGCGCCAGTACATTGCCATCGCCGAAGCGCACTGCCATAGTCAACAGGCGTTCATTATTTTTACCGTAGGTATATAAATTGGTATAAGCCACACTGCCATTACTATTCAGTGCCGTCTGATACCATTTCAGCGAAGCAACATCCGCCGGCTGTCCCTCCAGACGCTTGCCGATAAGATGTCCGTGAACAACAGCGCACATGTCAAAACGGCCTACATCCGCATTTTTTTCCATGTAGTCGGTAAAATGCGTCAAAGCCTCCTCCAGCTCCGCATCCGACATATCAGGCTTCATCTCCAGCATATGCGCCAGATTCTGCGCGGCACTGCGCAGCAGCATTTCCTGAGCTTTTATGCGTCCTGTTTCCCTGGTGGCAAAGCGAGCCGCCATCTGCTGCCCCATAATATGCGAATTATCTAATATTTTTTCGCGCACAACATACAGGCTCACCAGAGAAACAAGCAGGAAGAAGGCGAAGATGCCTATGCTGTATAGAGATACCTTTATTCTGTTCCTAAAAAATTTAAAGTCCATAAGCCCTCCATTGAGCCACTGTCAACAAACAAGTGCATATTTCATGTATACATATTTTATTATATAACACCGAACACATCTCTACAAGTGCACACGTCAAAAAGCCGCCTGCGAATATAGGAGTTTCCTCTGCAGGCGGCTAATTAGGTATTTATTTATATATGCTTGTTGCGTTACTACTGTTGACTAAAATATTGCATTAGGTAACGATGAGGACAAAGGGAGAAGGAGGTTAGGCTTCTGATTTTGTTATCAAAGAAAGAGTTAAATAAACAAAGACTCCTGTTCTTTATCTAAGCGTTTTTGCGTAAGCTTCAAATATTCCTCCACATTATCAATCCCTATAAAATTACAGCCGTTGCGTAATGCTTCGACACCGGTAGTTCCCGAACCGCAAAACGGGTCCAGCACTATATAGCCGGCCTGTGTAGAAGCACGTAATATTCTTTCCAATAAATATTCCGGCTTCTGCGTAGGATGCTTGCCAAACTTCTTTTCCGAAGGCTTGGTAAGACTTCCCGTCCAGACATCCTTCATCTGCTTTCCGCCATTGATTTCTTTCATCAAGGCATAGTTAAAAAAGTATTTTGCTTTTTTATCATCCTTGCAAGCCCAGATGATTGTTTCCGTAGAATGCGTAAAGCAACGGCAGGCAAGATTTGGCGGCGGATTAGTTTTTTGCCACGTGATGTTATTGATTATTCTAAAGCCTTCCTCTTCCAAAGCCATGCCAATCGAAAAGATATTATGGAAAGTTCCCGATATCCAGATGGTGCCGTTGGGTTTAAGCACTTTTTTGCAGAGGTTTATCCAGCGTCGGTTAAATTGATGCTTGTTGGCTAACATGTGCTCTTTATCATCAACCATATCCCACGCAGCCTTATTTACAGAAACCATTTTGCCACTACGGCAAGTAATGCCGTTATTACTTAAAAAGTAGGGCGGGTCTGCAAAAATTACGTCAACGGATTCAGGGCGAAGCTTTTGCAACAGCTCAAACGTGTCGCCTAAGAGCAGTTGTGCATTTTCAGTTTGATAGAATACATACATTCCATTTTCGCACAACTGCCTCATAACAACACTCCTGCTTCGCTCGTCTTGTTTAATATATTAAACTTTGATTATAAAAAAATTTGCTTATTGAACACTCTAGCGCTTCAGCAATTCTCACCAAGGTTTTCGTTGTAGTTACGGTGATTTTGCCATTTTCCAGTCCTATAATAATACTTTTAGATATTTTACTTCTTCTGGAAAGCTCTTCTTGTGTTAACCCCTTCAGTAATCTTTGCTTTCGTATTTGCAAAAGCACTATAATCACCTCTACGCTTTAGTTTAATATATTAAACTTCTTCTGTCAATAGAATGTCTTTAAAATCTTGAATTAATTATAAATGTATAATATACTAAGCGAAAAGGAGCTTTACATCATGGAACTGAAAACATTCATTAATTCATATCGGACAGAACATAATTTAACTATGGAGCAATTTGCTAAATCAGCTTCACTTTCCAAAGGATATATATCAATGCTAGAAAAAGGCTATAATCCCCAAACAGGGAAAAAAATTATACCCTCTATCAGCGCTTTGAACAATATTGCCATAGCAACAGGAACCGACCTGGACCATTTACTAAAAATCATAGATGATATTGAAGTTTCTCTAGATTCTCCGGCTCAGGATTTAATTATTTCTAATCCTCAAGAAGCACAACTGATTATAGGTTATCGAAATTTAACAACAGCCAATCAAAAAGAGTTGCTGGCATATCTTGATATGAAGCTCAATATGCAAACAAAATAAACATTTAGTGTTTTATTAATACAAGGTGAGCAAATGAACTGCAACTTTAACACTGCCTTAACGCAAAGCTATCACAGCCAATCACAAATCATCCGTATCCTGACAGAAAGCTGGGTAAGCGAATACATGTATTGCCCTCACTGCGGAAATGCTTCGCTTAATCACTTCCCCAACAACAAAGCTGTCGCTGATTTCTACTGTCCTAACTGCAATAATGAATACGAGCTTAAAAGCAAAGCTGGAAGCATCGGTCACAAAATTGCCGATGGCGCTTATCATACATTTATTGACAGAATAACCAGCAACAACAATCCTGATTTCTTCATTTTGAATTACAGCAAGCAGCTTTTAACCGTAAACAATCTTTGGATTATTCCTAAGCATTTCTTTGTGCCTGACATCATCGAACAAAGAAAACCTTTATCCGATAATGCTCAGCGCAAGGGTTGGATTGGCTGTAATATTCTTATCGATAAAATTCCCAGTCAAGCCAAAATCGATATCATTCATAACAGTGTACCTGTCCCCCAAGAGCTTGTTCAGGCGCAAGTACAACAGGCATCCTTATTATATACGGACAACCTAAGCTCCAGAGGCTGGCTGTTAGATACATTAAATTGTGTGAACAGCATCAAAACAGAAATGTTTTCGTTATCTGACATGTACCAGTTCGAAACATTGCTGACAATCAAGCATCCTAATAATCACAATATCAAAGCTAAAATTCGTCAGCAATTACAGCTTCTCAGAGATAAAGGCTTTATTGATTTTCTGGATAGAGGTATCTATAAGAAAATAGTAAAATAGTTTTTAGTTATTTTCTTGTCAGCTCTCTCTGCACCACTTGCACCACTGCTTTTGGTGCAAACGCAAAAACTGCTCCACACCCCCTAATATATATCCCTGCAAGTAAAGTCTTCGTAAGGGTTCTAAAGCTTTATTTTATGCTGTTTACGGCTAAAATAAGGCTTTTTTATTTATATTATATTAAAGTTTTCGAGCCTACGGTTTTTTAGCAAAAAGGCTGAAAAAAGTGCTTCAACTGGTGCAAGTGGTGCAACCGGTGCAAAACGCACCGTTAAAGCAGCACACAAAAAGCTGCCTGCAAAAGGACCTCGTCCATCCGCAGGCAGCAAAATTCATTTTAAGCCATAATTATGCCTGTTCCGCTCTGGCATCAATAGCAGCAGCTTCTTCATCCGTCATATATTCCGGCTTAATGTCACGTCCCATATGATTCAGCATCTTTCTGTCGCTGCGAATCGTAGCGCAGGCCACAGTAGTCAGCATATTGCCGGTAATAGTTGCGGAGGCACCTGCCTTGAAGGCGGTTTCGCCGTCATTGGTCAGCAAAGCACGACCTGCACCCAGACGGATATTAGCCAAAGGATTGATGTAACGGAAGAAGGCCACAGTACGCAGGATATCATCCTCGCTCAGACGCGGCAGATGCTCCAGCGGCGTACCCGGAATCGGCATCAGCGCATTCAGCGGAATAGAATCAATACCCAGCTCAGCAAGGCTGATAGCCATATCAAGACGGTCCTCCCAGGTTTCGCCCATACCGATAATACCGCCGGAGCAGGCGCACATGCCCTCCTCCTTAACCATTTTCAGCGTGTTGATTTTCATATCATAGGTATGCGTGGTGCAGATGTTGGGGAAGTTGCGCTTAGAGGTTTCGATGTTGTGGTGATAGCTGTTGACACCTGCCTCATGCAGACGATGCAGCTGCTCACGGGAAAGGAACCCCATGGAAGCGCACAAATCAATCTTCAAATCACGATGCATGGTTTCATACGCATGAATTGCCTTGTCGAATTCTTCACCGGTCAGTGCCTTGCCGGCGGTTACAATGGAAAAGCGGTGTACGCCTTCCTCCTGATTCAGGCGTGCCAGCTTCACGATATCCTCCTCCGGAAGGAAACTATAAACCTCGCAATCGGTATGGTTATGTGCAGACTGCGCACAGAATTTGCAGTTTTCCGGACAGCGGCCGCTGCGTCCGTTGATAATGGAGCACAAATCCACGCGCTCACCGACAAAATGCTTGCGAATTTTATCTGCGCCTTCACATAATGCCTGCAAATCGCAGGTCAGAAATGCCTTTAAATCGTCCTGACGAGTCAGTCTTCTGCCATCAATAATTTCTTGTGCTAATGCTTGCGGGTTCATATTCTCTTCTCCTTCTTGTAACCTATTTAATCGGTAGGCTTATGCTGTAAAAAAATAAGTGATACGTTAACCTTGACGTTTTTCACGTTCACCATCTGTTAACTAAAATTATAGCACAGGATAACGATGAGTGCAAGAAGATTGGCGCGCAATTTATAATTATAGCAATATTTTTTGCCGATGCAGATTCCGAAGCAAGCAAAAAGCTGCAGCCGGACGCCTGTCGGCGCCAAGCTGCAGCCTGCAATTTTTAATTATTTTCGTGCGCTCCATTCCCAGATGCGATATTCCAGCCAAGCACAGAAGCCACCGCTGAAATCCAGCAGTACGTCCTTCACCCTGCTGGCACGTCCCGGCGAAAAGGCTTGGATATATTCATCTATTACAGCTACCAAAAGCGCTAAAAAGAGAATATAACCGGTTGCCGTAAGCTTAGGCACGCCCCAGGCACTGAAGCTGCGGCACAGCAGCAGTCCCAGCAGCGCAAATTCGCAGAAATGCGCCATTTTGCGGATGTGATGCTCAACATCGCCCGCCAGATGAATATCCAGATGCTGCGCCAAAAGCTGCGTCAGCGCAGCAAACCAGCTGCTAATCTCGGAAGACTGCTTCAAGGGCAGCGACGAATTATAATAGATAATGCCCACAAGACAGGCAGTGAGAAAAACCCATAAATATTTCATAAAGCTCCCCACTTAATTATTGTATCTGCAGCAAAATCAGATATGACGTGTCAGACACTCCATTACCATCATATTGCTGACAACACCGATACCGCCGGGAACAGGCGTAAAGGCGCTCGCCTTTTCGGCAACTGCAGGGTCAACGTCGCCCACCAGCTTACCGTCAACAGCGTTGATGCCTACGTCCACAATCACAACGCCTTCCTTAACCATTTCCGGCTTCACAAAGCAGGCCTTGCCCACTGCAGCGACGATAATATCTGCCTGCTTTAAAATCTCCGACAGATTGCGTGTACGCGAATGGCAGATGGTAACAGTAGCGTTTTGTTGCAGCAGCAGCACACTCACCGGCTTGCCTACAACATTACTGCGACCGATAACGACAACGTTCTTGCCCTCCAGCTCAATGCCATAGTGCGCCAGAGTTGCCATGCAGGCACGCGGAGTGCAGGCAGCAAAACGGCTGCGGCCCATGAACACATCACCGATATTCTGCGGATTCAGGCAGTCTACGTCCTTGTTCGGCGAAACCGCCGCGCCCACGTTATCGCTGTTGATATGCTTCGGCATCGGCATCATCGGCATAATACCGGTAACGTAACGGTTACGGTTCAGCTTTTTGATGATGCTGATAACCTCTTCCTCCGGAGTATCGGCAGGGCAGGTGATAACCTTAGCGGCACCGCCCAGACTTTCAATCAATTTGACCAGCCTGTCCTTATATACGTGAGATGCGGGATCATCACCCACAACCAAAATAGCCAGAGCTACTAACAGGTCGTGCTGCTTAGCAACAGCAATCTTTTTTGCAATAGCCTCACGGTAAACATCAGCAACAGGCTTACCCCTCATTAAAACAGTTTCCATAGTAAATTCACCTCAAAACAAAACAGATAATTTATTATAGATAGCAAAACATGAACGCAGATGACGCTTTATCCGTCAGACTTTCTTAGAACAAACCGCTGATTACACCATCATCAGTAACGTCAATCTTCTCTGCTGCCGGAACCTTAGGCAGACCGGGCATAGTCATAACATCACCGGTCAGAACTACGATAAAGCCGGCGCCTGCTGCAATGCGGCAGTTGCGGATAGTAATCTTGAAGCCGCTCGGACGGCCCAAAAGTGCCGGGTCATCGGAGAAGGAATACTGGGTTTTAGCCATGCAGATAGGCAGGTTGCCGTAGCCAAGCTCTTCAAATTCCTTGAGGGCTTTATCTGCTTCCTTAGTATAGTTAACGCCGTCAGCACCATAGATTTCTTTAGCGATGGTTTCAATCTTGCCTTTCAGGCTCATATCCAGCGGATAAATCGGCGCAAATTTGCTCTCGCCGCTGTCTGCCAGGGCAATTACTTCTTTAGCAAGGTCGATACCGCCCTCGCCGCCTTTAGCGAATACGTCGGACAATGCTACGTTAACACCGTGCTTAGCGCAGTGCTCGCGAACTGCCTCCAGCTCTTCTGCGGTATCCTGAGCGAAGATGTTGATGGCAACTACGCAGGGAACGCCGAATTTTTTAACGTTTTCGATATGCTTCTCCAGATTTACCAGACCTTTTTTAACTGCCTCTACGTTCGGGGTCTTCAGGTCGGTTTTCGGTACGCCGCCGTGCATCTTCAGCGCACGTACGGTAGCAACGATAACGGTTGCGTCCGGTTTCAGGCCGGCATAACGGCATTTGATGTCAAAGAATTTTTCTGCACCCAGGTCAGCGCCGAAGCCTGCCTCGGTGATAGTATAATCAGCCAGCTTCATGCCGGTCTGAGTTGCCATAACGCTGTTGCAGCCATGGGCAATATTAGCAAACGGACCGCCGTGAATGATTGCCGGTACGTTTTCCAGAGTCTGTACCAGGTTAGGCTTAACGGCATCCTTCAGCAGAGCTGCCATTGCGCCCTGAGCCTTAATCTGGCCTGCGGTAACAGGGTTGCCGTTGTAATCGTAAGCAACGATAATTTTTGCCAGACGCTCCTTGAGGTCGTGCAGGCTACTTGCCAGGCACAGAATAGCCATAACCTCGGAAGCAACGGTAATATCAAAGCCATCCTGACGCGGTACGCCGTGAGCCTTGCCGCCCAGGCCTACTACGATGTTGCGCAGCTCGCGGTCGTTCATATCTACAACACGCTTCCACGCAATACGGCGCGGGTCAATGTTCAGAGCGTTGCCCTGTTGGATATGGTTGTCCAGCATTGCTGCCAGCAGCATATGTGCGGAGGTGATAGCATGGAAGTCACCGGTAAAGTGCAGGTTGATGTCCTCCATCGGCACAACCTGGGAATAGCCGCCGCCTGCAGCGCCGCCCTTAATGCCCATGCAGGGGCCGAGGGAAGGCTCACGCAGAGCTACGATAACCTTTTTGCCGAGCTTAGCCAGGCCCTGTGCCAAACCTACGGTAGTAGTGGACTTGCCTTCGCCTGCCGGAGTCGGGGTGATAGCGGTAACCAGAATCAGCTTGCCGTCTTTTTTATCTTTAACACGGCGGATTAAATCGTAGGACAGTTTTGCTTTATATTTGCCATATAATTCAATATCGTCCTCGCTAATGCCTAATTTTGCAGCAACATCAGTAATTTTCTGCATTTTTGCCTGTTGGGCAATTTCAATATCGGATAACATGTTTATCTCCTCCTATTTAATTGCGTAAAAAACTGCGCATAGTGGCAAAGTATCTTATATAGTTCTTCCCCGAGCAGCTTTTCTCCTGCCCGGGGAAGTAAAATAATATAAAAATTTTTAGTTAAACCACACTTCTACCGTAGTGTTTTCAAGCACCTCACTGCCCGGTGGCGGCTTCTGCTGCCACGCATGACCGCTGCCGTAAGGCTTCAGCTTCAGCTTATACGGCTCCAGCAAATCGACAGTATTGCGCATGTCCAGTCCTTTGAAATCCGGCAGCTTGATTTTGCCGTCCGGCATTCTTTGCAGCACCGGCAGCTGCTTCGGCTTCTGGGTATCCTTCTGTCCGACGGCATTCATCTCCTCGAAAGAAGGCAGGCCTTCGCTTGCTGCGGGCTGAATGCCCTTGGCAACAAGTATCTGCTGTAGCGTATCGCGGAAGATAGGCGCGCTGACCTGCGAGCCGTAGAAGGCTCCCTGCGGCGTATCCAGCATAACCAGCATTGCATAACGCGGTTTATCAGCAGGCACAAAGCCTACGAAGGAAGCAATGTACTGACCGGCAGCATAACCGCCGCCGGCTGCCAGCTTCTCCGCCGTACCTGTTTTGCCGGCAATACGGTAGCCCTTAATCGCAGCAGTCTTGCCGCCGCCCTCGCTTACTACCTTTTCCATCATCTCGCGCATCTGACGTGCAACCTGCTCGGTAATAACATTGCGTACTACCGTCTTTTTGCCTTCCTTGATAACGGTTCCGTCGGCAGCCACAATTTTTTTGATGATATACGGCTGCAGCAGCTCACCGCCGTTAGCAATCGCGCAGATAGCGCGCAGCTCCTGCAAAGGCGTCACCGCAACGCCCTGACCTATAGCCATCGTCGCTACGTCAGGCTCGTACATATCCTTGGGATTATACAGAATGCCTCCCTCCTCACCGGGAAGCTCAATGCCGGTAGGCTCACCGAAGCCGAACTTTTTCGCATAGCTGATAAGCCTGTCCGCTCCCAGCTTCATGCCCAGCTGTACCATACCGGTGTTGATAGAAAACTTGATAACAGTAGAAAACGGTACCGTACCCATGCCTTCGCCGTCCCAGTTGTAAATTACGCGGTCGGCAATCTTGATACGGCCGTTGTCCTGAATCAGTGTATCAGGTGTAATGATTCCCTCCGTCAGTCCCATGCAGCCGACAATCGGCTTAAATACCGAACCGGGCTCGTAAATCATGGAAACGGCACGATTCGTCCATGTATCGGATCTGTACTTACCGAAATTATTCGGGTCAAAGGTAGGACGGCTGGCCATACCCAAAATTTCACCGGTGTACGGGTCCATGATGATGGCTGCAGCGCCCTTGGCCTTGGTGCGTTCCATAGCATCATCCATAGCATCCTCCAGCACGTACTGGATTTTGCTGTCCAGCGTCAGATAGACCGTAGGCAGCTTTTCCTGCTTCGGCTGCAGCTCATGCCCCGGATCATTCACCATTAAGCCTAAAAGCTGCTTGCCTACCGCATCATGCAGCTTGGAATAGGTTGTTTCGCTGCCCTTAAGCACATCATCAAGCTGATATTCCAGGCCGCTCAGACCCTTGTCATCGGTACCGATAAAGCCGAGAATCTGCGCTGCCGCACGCTTTTTAGTATAATAGCGCTTGCTTTCCTCCAGAAAATGCAGGCCCTTCAAATCATTATCCTTAATAATTTTCTGAACCTGTGCTGCTTCCTTCGGCTCCATCGTGCGCTTCAGCCAGACAAAGCGTCCGCCGCCGGTAAAAATACCGTAAAGCTTTTGGGCATCCGTTTTCAGCACCGGTGCCAGCAAATCCGCGCTTAAGCGTCGCACATCTCGCTGCACGGTTTGTTTGTTCTTTTCATCCTGCTCGTCCTGCATCATTTCCGGGTCTGCGTAAAGCGAGCCCGTCATAATACTCACGGCCATCTCCTCGCCGTCACGGTCCACAATGCGTCCGCGCGGAGTGCCGCGTATATACTCTGCCGTCAGCTGTGATTTCGTCAGCTGCTTGAGCCTGTCTGCCTGCACTACCTGCAGCCAGATTAAACGTAAAAACACACCGGCTACAATTACAACCATACATATACATAAGGCTGTAAAACGTCTTTTACTGTCTAAAAAAGCAAAAGGCTTCATTGCTGCCACCTCCTGCTGCCCACGACACGCAAATCATTGCGGCGTTTTTCCGGCGGTTCGGCATCAAGAAGCTGCTGCTTTTCTTCCTCGTCATAAACCGACAGCAGCAAGCCGATTGCCGCCATTGAAATTATCATCGAGCTGCCGCCGTAGCTGATAAAAATAAGCGGTACACCGATAACCGGGAAAATACCGCAAACCATCGCCATATTGGCAAAGGCCTGGCCGATGATTAAAAAGGTAACTCCGGCTGCCAACAAAAAGCCCTTCTGATCTCGCGTACTGATTGTAATCTTATAAAAAGCAACTCCCAGCAGACAAAAAACAAGCAGCAGAATAAGTGCTCCGAAAAAGCCGTTTTCCTGACAAAAAACAGCAAAAGCAAAGTCGGTATGAGCCTCCGGCAGATAAGCAAACTTCGCTGCGCCGTGGCCCCAGTTGGTGCCTGTAAGACCGCCGCTGCCGATTGCCAGCAGCGACTGCACCATCTGATAGCCCTTGCCCTGCGGGTCGAGCCAGGGGTCAAACCACACATGCAGACGTTGCAGACGATATTCCGAACTTATTGACAAAAGCACAGCGCCAACAGCACCAACCCCAACAATAGTTGTTATCCAGCGTGCAGGCAATCCGGCAACAATAAACATGCCCATTACCAGCGCCGCAATAATTGCCGCGGTTCCCAGGTCAGGCTGCACAAGAACGCCAAAGGCAGCTATACCCGTTGCCATGGTTACCAGAAGGCATTCGCCCTTATACAGGCTTATCTTCTCTCCCAGCTTCATCGCATTGCCCAAAAATCTGGCTGACAGCATAATCAGCACCAGCTTGGCTATCTCTGACGGCTGGATAGAAAAAGAACCGATATAAATCCAGCGTGTAGCACCCTTATTGGCTGCTCCCCAAAAATGCACCACTACCAGCATAACCAGCACTATGCAATAGCATATCCACAGAAATCTTTTATTCAGCAACCTTTTGTAGCCTATTTTACGGATAAAATAAATTCCCACAAAACCCAGCACAGCACAAAGGTAATAGCGAAGCAGATAAGACAGCCCGTTATCATACAAGCTGGCACTGAACACATTGATACCACCTAGCAGCAAAAGTACGGCCATAAGAGTAAAAATAGCTTGACGGGGATTGTCCCATAACAAAAATCTCTTCTTCATGGCAAAGCCCTAATTAAAAAACTACCTCGCAGAAATTGATTGGCGTTCCCAGCGCACTGAATTTCTGCTCATATTCTGTCTGTACAGGGTTCTCATATTCGGAATGATGCAGGTCATAGCTCAAAGCAATAATCTGCAGGCCGAACTCCTTGAATTCCTCTACGGAAAAATCAAACAGAGCGCGGTTATCCGTTTTAAAGCGCAGGTGACCGCCCTCGCCCAACAGCTGCTTGTACAATGCCAGGAAGTTGCGGTGCGTCAGACGGCGTTTGGCATGACGAGCCTTCGGCCAGGGGTCGCTGAAATTCAGATACAGCTCCTTGATTTCGCCGGGCTCAAACCAGTCCAGCAGGTTTTCGGCATTAGCACAAATGATTTTAACATTCGTCAGCTCTTTGTCCTTTGCTGCCTTAGCGGGGAAATAGGCAATATCATGCTGTGTTTCAATGCCGATAAAGGCCTTATCCGGATACAGCTCTGCCATACCGATGGTAAAACGTCCCTTGCCGCAGCCAATTTCCAGACACAGACGTTTGCCAGGGAACATCTCCTGCCAATGTCCCTTGAACTTATCGATATCATGCAGGAAAACGTATTCTCCCTGCACTTCCTTCATAGCTTCTTCAATCCATGGTTTTTTTCTTAAGCGCATAGTCAGACCTCACATAAAAATATTTTCTCAACTATATATTATACAACAAATCTCCTTAACTTGGGAAAAGAATTATAAAAAAGCCGGCAGCATAATAACTACACTACCGGCATAAGCAGGTGTCTCAATCCTTCTTCAACACGCCCTTTACCTTACGCAGCAAATCGTCGACCTTTTTATTTGCCGGCGAATCGTCATCCACCTCAAAGCGACGGCTTTCATCGCCCAGCGGCTTATCCTTGCAGGCCATATTCTTCAGCTCTCCCAGCATTTTGATGCCTTCGATGCGTGCCTCCTCATAGGTTGTTTTAAAGGCAGACAAATCCTCCGGACAGCCTGCTTCCAGCCAGGCATTCGCCACCTTGCCCACAGCGTAGGTCACCGACATGCCCACGGGAATCTGCACCGGTGCAAAGGGAATCAGCGTTGCCAACGTCTGCCCCACAAAGGCACCGCCCAGCGAACCTAAAAGTCCCAGCACAGCACTTTCGGAAAGCTTGATACCACGCAGCTTGGCCAGACGGGTAATCATATAAACCTCGTTCGCCATCAGCGTCATCGTTCCTACTACCGGAGCAACAACGATTACACCGGCACGGGCAGCAGCCCAGCGGCAGATATCCTCCGCCTCTTTATCCGTATCAACAGCATATTTCATTTTATGTTCATCCAAACGCTCTGTCATTTTCTCACCTCATTTATGCAGCTTACAAAGCAATTTACTTTTTATAATTACATTATACAGCAAAGCGGACGGGCGAAACAGTGAGATTATAGTGAAATCGCCGCTACAGTAAACTTTTTCCTTCATACTGACTAATCTCCTGAGCAAAGCAGGAGAGTTTATGGTAAAATATTAGAGTATATATTGATATTCGGTCAAGGTGGTGAGAAATAGTGACAGTGGACAATACGCCTGTCGTAGGACGCTTTGCGCCTACCCCCAGCGGCTTTCTGCATTTGGGAAACGTTTTCTGCAGCCTGCTGGCCTGGCTCTATGCCAAAAGCAGCGGCGGCAAAATAGTTTTGCGCATCGAAGACCTGGACCCGCAGCGCTGTTCCCTCGCCAAGGCCGATGCACTAGCGCGCGAGCTGGAATGGCTGGGGCTGACGTGGGACGAGGGTGCGTATTGCAGCGCTGACAGCGACAGCTTTTTCCAAAGCCGCCGCTGCGATATCTACGCGCACTGCTTCGACCTTTTACAGCAGCAGGGGCTTGTCTATCCCTGCTTTTGCAGCCGCAGCGAGCTGCACGCCGCCGAAGCACCGCACGCCAGCGACGGACGTATTATTTATGCCGGCACCTGCCGCAAGCTGACGGCAGCACAGCGCAGCGCCAAAATGCAGCAGCGCCGTCCCGCCTGGCGCATCAAAGTTGCCGACGAGCTTATCGCCTTTACGGATATGCACTACGGCAGGCAGCAGGCCAACCTGGCGCACGAATGCGGTGACTTTATCCTGCGCCGCAGCGACGGAGTGTACGCCTACCAGTTGGCTGTTGTCATCGACGATGCGCTCATGGGCGTAAATCAGGTAGTACGTGGCTGCGATCTGCTCAGCTCCACACCGGTGCAGCTTTATCTTTACCGCCTGCTGAATCTTACGCCGCCGTCCTTCTGCCACATTCCGCTGCTTACGGATGCCGCAGGCCGCAGGCTTTCCAAACGCGACGGTGATCTGGAAATCGCCGCCCTCAGGCAGCACTTCGGCAGTCCGGAGCCTATTATCGGCCTTCTGGCCTATCTTGCAGGCCAGCTGCCCAAGCCGGAACCTCTTACCGCAGCAGAGCTGCTGCTGCTTTTCCGTCCGGAAAAAGTTCCCCTTGAAAATATCGTTGTACCGCAATTGCTTTGATTGCGCAGGCAATAACACATTACACTGATTATAAAACCTGGGAGGAATATATAATGAAAAAATATTTAATGAAAATCAAGGTTAATATGCTGATTGTACTTATCATTAGCTTACTCGGCGGCATGGCCGGCAGTTACTTCTTCAATAACCGCTGGTTAGGCCTGATTGTCGCTATTCCCCTGTGCGCTCTGTATATCTATCAGGTATATCAGGTGCAGGCCGATTACCGCGAACAGCACACCAAAAAGAAACACACTAATAAGTACAGATAAGAATAAGGCGTTATATTAAACGACCTGCTGAAGTTTAGTTCTCGGAATAGACTTCAACAGGTCGTTTTGCCGTCTTGCAACATTGTGACTGCATTATTATACGGACGGAGCCTAAACGCTTTGCTCACCGATATTTTACATTTCCAGTTCCATCTGCTATTGGTATTTCTCCACCGCTAGTGTATAATAGCAATTAGGAGGACTTTACTATGCATTTACAAAAAACAGCTCTCGTTCTGGAGGGCGGCGGCATGCGGGGAATGTTTTCCGCCGGTGTGTTTGAAGCCTTTTTGGCGCATCAGTTCACCTTTCCCTACATCACCGCCGTTTCTGCCGGAGCCTGCAATATTTTATCATATATGTCTGCCCAACCGCTGCGCACACGTCAGATTATCGAGCACTACGTCACCGATAAGCGTTACTTCAGCGTGCGCAACTGGATTAAAAGCGGCAGCATCTTCGGCTTTGACTTTATCTTCAAGGAGCTTCCCAAGCAGCTGCTCCCCTTTGACTATGCGGCCTACCGTGCCTATCCCGGCGTACTGCAGGTTGCTGCTACCGACATCGTTAATGGCGAAAGCGTCTGGTACGATCAGGAAGCAATGGGTCAGGACTTTATTCCTGTGCGCGCTTCTTCCTCCATGCCCTTTGTCGCACCTGTTGTCAAGCATGAAGGACGTGCGCTGCTCGACGGTGCGCTGCTGGCACCCATTCCCTACCAAAAAGCACTCGACGCAGGCTATGAAAAGCTGATTGTTGTGCTCACACGCAACGAAGGCTACCGCAAGAAAAAAGGCGTACCCAAGTTCCTGCTCAAATCAGTATACAAAAAATATCCTAAGCTTTGGGAAATCATGGAACAGCGCCCCAAGCTCTACAACGAGCAGCTGGAGGCTGTCGAAAAAATGGAACGCGAAGGCAAGGCTGTCATCATCCGTCCGCAGATACCCCTTACAATTGATAAATTTGATATCAAGCCGCATAAGCTGTTGGCGCTGCATGACCACGGTATCGGCTGCGGATTGGCTGCAATCGATAGGATAAAAGAATTAGAGCAGCAATAAATCCTTTTATCAAAACTATTTTCAGTGTATAATATATTCTATAATAAGGAATAACAAACAATCCACTCCTTATTCCTTGGAGGTTCACATGAAAATAAGGTTAGGCGTTATCGGCGAAGCAGAGAACATAGATATCTTTCGGGAAGTTATAGAAGAATATAATGACTACGAAATTGCTACGTTCATTGATGCCGACGGAACACATACACTGAATATTATCGATACCCACCAACAGGATTTTGACTCCTGGCTCATCTTTGACCAGATAAATTATCTGCATATAAAAAATTGGGGCAAAGTACAAAAGCCTGTCTACTACATTCCTTACTGCGGTGCCAGCTTTTATAAAACACTCTGCACTACTATTTACCAAGGCTTTAAAATCGATGAATTAAGTATAGATACAATCCCCTATTATGACATTACCCGTGCTCTGGAGGATATGAAGATAAACTATAACGTTATTAATCATTTATCCGATGAACATGGTGCCTTATCGCTCAACGGATATGCTGCTTTTCATCTTGAACTCTTTAAAAAGGGCATCACTAAAGCTGCTGTCACCAGAAGCTACTTTGTCAAAAACTTATTGGAGCAGCACGGTATCCCTGCTTTCTGTATCATGCCTATACGTGTTACTGTACGCAATATTTTAAACGTAATTTTAACTCAATTCCGTATAAAAAAACTCCGGGAAGGCCAGATTGCCGTGCAGGTATTCAGCTTCAATCTTCTGGGCGATAAAGACAATTTTTATTCCGTGGATGACTTATACAGCAGAGAAATTGCTATTTCACAAAAGCTCATCAGCTACACCAAAAACATCAGCGGCTCATTAAAGCCTGCCAACGAAGGTAATTTTTATATTTTCACCACGCGCGGCAGCCTGGAACGGCTCACCAACAGCTTCACCAGCCTGCCCGAACTGCCGATTCTGCGCGATTTAAGCAAAAGCCTGCATGCCTGCGGTATCGGCATAGGCAACAGTGCCCGCGAAGCTGAATATAATGCCGTCATTGCCTTAAAGCATGCTTGCGCCGATAAAAAGGGCAGCTGGTATGTCGTGCTTGACGACAAAACAATCAGCGGTCCTTTAGGAAGCGCACAACAGATAGATTTTCAGTATGCCTCCGCACAGTTGGAAGAAGTAAGCAAAAAGACATCTCTCAGCCAAGCCACTTTAAGTAAAATTTGCCATGCGTTGAAAATTTACGGACGCGATGAGCTTAATGCACAGGAGCTTGCCACAATACTGCAAATCCTGCCCCGCAGCGCCCGTCGCATTCTCACCTGCCTTACGGAGCATGGTTATGCCGAAGAAATCCGCTCGGAAATGTCTGAAACAAAAGGACGCCCACGCAAAATATATAAAATAAAATTATAAACACTCCTCCAAAGGCTGAGGTTCAGCACCAAACTGTAACCTTAGCCTTTTTATTTTTAAATTATATACACATATATCTCCTATTGACACACTAGGTGAAAAGATGTATTCTTTAATAAAAGTCTTAGCCTTTATTAGTCTTTTATTATTTTGAGGGGGCAAAAACAATGTCAGATACATTATTAGACAAAAACAAAATTTGGCAACAGATAGACGATGAAAAGGAAAACATGCTGCAGCTTTGGCAGGAATTAGTTAACGTTGATTGCGGTTCCGGCAACAAAGCAGGCGTTGACTTCATCGCACAAAAAATCGAAGCCATTTTAAAAACACTTGGCTTTGCTACAACCCAGGTAGAATTTGAAAAAGCAGGCAACACACTGGTAGGTAAAATCGGCGATACCAGTAAAGATTTTATCGTTTTATTAGGCCACATGGACACCGTATTCAAAGACGGCACCGTAGCAGAGCGTCCGTTTAAAATTGTTGACGGAAAAGCCTACGGCCCCGGCTGCCTTGATATGAAGGGCGGCATTGTTATCATGCTGACAGCTTTAAAAGTGCTTTTGGCAAATAATTATTCCAAGCATGGTATTAAAGTAATCCTTGCAGGCGATGAAGAAGTAGCTCATTACTTAAGCAATGCTTCCGAAACAATTTTGGCGGAAAGCAAGGGTGCTTTGGCAGCATTTAACTTTGAAACCGGTTTCTTGGATCAGGGTGTTGTCACCAGACGCAAGGGCAGATATGAATTTACCATGGAAGCCTATGGTCGCGGCGCACACGTAGGCAATGACCCGCAAAGCGGCCGCAGCGCCATCATTGAATTAATGCATAAGGGCCTTGATATCGAAGCCTTAACTGATTTCGACAAGGGTATTAACTTTAACGTAGGTTTATTCGAAGGCGGCACAGTCAGCAACGCAGTACCGGACTACGCAAAATTAACCTGCGACACACGCTATACCGACTATGCCTTACTGGAAGAAGTATTGCCCAAATTGCAGGCTATTGCGGCTAAGCAATACGTTCCCGATACCAAAACCGTTCTCAAGACTGTTACGGAATTCCAATCCATGGACGAGGTTCCCGGCACAGCCGCTTTGCTCCAATTAGTACAGGAAGCAGCGGCAGAGTGCAATTTACCTCAACCTACAGCCAAAGCAGTCGGCGGCGGTAGCGACAGTGCCTATGCTACAGTTGCAGGCGTTCCTACAATCTGTGCTCTCGGCGTACAGGGCGTACGCAACCATACGGCAGAAGAATTTGCTGTTGTAGATACTCTCTTCAGCAGATGCAAACTGTTTGCTACTATCATGCTTAATATCTGAGGCAAAAGCTTAAGCTTACAGATGCCTTGTTTACATCTTACATATTATTCTTCCTACATCCCCCTAAAAAGTATCGTCCCGGCATTTTTTTCCGGGACGATACTTTTTTATGCTTATTATATTACCTTTAGTCCTCAATAATCAGACGTCCCTCAAGCTCACGTTTGAGATGCTGATGCGTCATAAAGTATTCCTCGATCACATCGCGATACGAAGTCGCCAGCACGCGTACTCTGCCGTTGGCTTCGGCTTCCTCCAGCGTAATATCCAAAAACGGCTTCAGGCTGCTGTAGTGATATTTGCACAGACCAATCTTATAAATCTGCTGCGCTCCCAAGGGTTTTCCCCCAAATGTCAGCTCCTTGAAGCATTGGCCGCTGCGGCTCCATACTACATGCATTCCCTGCGACAGCTGATAAAATTCCGTATGCTCGCCGGTAAAGGCCTCCTCGCGCAGGAAGCGCTTAATCATGCGTGTCAGCTGCTCACCGGTAACCGGCAGCATATACACCGCTTCATCATAGGGGAAGCATTCGGTAAAGTCGCTGTACAGCACTACCGGTCCCAGATTATAGCTGCGGATAGCACCGGAACCCATCAGCATAATATCAATGCCCAGGCTCTCCTGCAGCGCATCCGCTACCAGGCTGCCAAGAGGAGTTTCCTGAATTCGGGAAGGATGCTCCAGCTTGCGGGCAAAGCGGGTAACCAGTCTGCCGTACTTTTTGTCTGTCAAATCCTTGTAGTGCATAATGAAGTTTTCCAGGCTTTCATCACGAGGGCAATGGGTTTCGTCGATAGGCACGTTCGACCAGGTATAAGTATCGACCGCATTCAGGTCGGTATCTACCATGATATCAAAACGACCGATCTGGTCCGTGCCTGTTCCGGCCTGTACAATCAGAATATCATTAACCTTTACCGGATGCTCCAAAAAGGTATGCGAATGACCACCGATAATAACGTCAACGCCCCAAGCGGGATCAAGCATTGCCGCCAGTTTTTTATCCTCTTCGAAGCCGATATGCGTAAGAATAATCGTAAAATCGATATCGATTGGATTGTAGGTATTACAAATACGGCCGATTTCCTCTGCCGCCTCGCAGATATCTACAAAGGAACCGATTACCTTATCCATCTTCGTCTGCGCCAGTACGTCCTCGGTAATGATGCCGATGAAGAGAATCTTCATACCATCGATATGTGCGATATAAAACGGCTGGAAAAGACGCTTGTTATTCGTGCGAATGTGAAAGTTCGCATTGATAATCGGGAAGTTAGCGCACTTTTCGATAAACAGCAGATGCGCCAGACCGTAATCAACCTCGTGATTACCGATGGTCACAACGTCCGGTCCCAGCAGATTCATAATCTCAATGGTCGATACGCCCTTGTATTCCGCATCGATTACGGAGCCACGGAACATATCCCCGGCGATGCAGTAGATAACATTCTCTTCTTCTTCCCTTACCTTATTGATATAGCCGGAAAGCATGGATACGCCGCCGACGAGCTTATTATCAATTCTTTCAGCCAGGAAATCGCCATGCAGGTCATTGGAATGTAACAGTGTCAGCTTTTTTAAATTTTTCATATTAGCACCTCATTTCCTGCAGTTACTGTATTTTTGGTAATTTTATTATAAGGTAAACCCGGCAATTTGCCCCTACCCTAAAAGCGTTTTTCGGATAGGAATAAGCAAATTTTTTATTATTTTCGGCTATTTTTCCGTCTGCTTTACTTTTTTCCCGATACATAGTATCATATTTTCATCTGAACTTATCAATTTATCCTATATACCGAATTTCACTATAGTCAAAAATTTTCTTGGGCTTTTCTGTCAAAAAGGATTTTCTGCTATGCTAACCTACAGCTTTGCCGATTTACAGGGTGAGAGCATGTACGCTCATCTCTACAAATGCATCAAAAACGATATCACCAACGGTGTCCTCCATGCTGAGGAAAAGCTGCCCTCCAAGCGCATGCTGGCCAAAAATTTAGGCATCAGCCTCATCACCGTGGAAAATGCCTACGCCCAGCTCGTAGTCGAAGGCTATATCTATTCGCAGCCCAAGCGCGGTTACTACGTGGCGCGCATTGAGCAGCAGCCTCTGCCGGTAAAGGCAGAACGCAAAGCAGCGCCGTCACTTAAACCACAAGCAACGGCGCAAAGCGTCAGCTTCGCCAAAAGCAGCGTACCGCCGGACACCTTTCCCTATAACATCTGGGCACGCCTTTTGCGTAACACGCTCACCACAGCGGACGAGCACGCTCTCATCAGCGACACCAGCGCCGGCGGCGTTTTGCCGCTGCGTCAGGCGCTCGCCCGTCATCTTTACCAGTTCCGCGGCCTGAACATTGCGCCCGAGCAGATTATCATCGGCGCAGGCACGCAGACGCTGTATAATCTTATCGTACAGCTTTTGGGACGCAGCCACGTCTATGCGCTGGAAAACCCAGGCTATCCGCAGTTGGCAGCAGCTTATCAGGCCAACGATGTTTTCTGCCGTTATCTGCCGATGGATGCCCATGGTATCCGCGCCGATGTTCTGGAAAACAGCGGTGCCGATATTCTGCACATCAGCCCTTCGCACCAGTTCCCTACCGGCATTGTTATGCCTGTCAGCCGCCGCTACGAATTGCTGCACTGGGCAGCAAAAAAAAGCAGCCGTTATATCATCGAAGATGATTACGACTGCGAATTCCGCCTGTTCGGCAAGCCTATTCCGCCATTGCAGAGCATTGATACCGAAGAAAAGGTTATCTATATCAACACCTTTTCCAAAACGCTGGCACCAACCTTCCGTATCAGCTACATGCTGCTGCCACCGCACCTGGCATCGCTGTTTTATGACAAACTCGGATTTTATTCCTGTACTGTATCTAATTTTGAGCAGTTTACGCTCGCTAAATTTATCGAGGACGGTTATTTTGAACGCCACATCAACAGAATGCGCACCTACTACCGCAGCAAGCGCGACCGTCTGCTGCAGTATCTCACGCAGTCCGACGCTGCACCCGCACTTACGGTAGAAGGCGAGGACAGCGGTCTGCATTTTCTGCTGCATCTTGCTACCGATGCCAAGGATTCTCAGCTTGTGCAGGCTGCAGCAGCCAAGGGCATCCAGATTAAATTTCTTTCGGACTATTATCACGAAAAGGTTGGCGACAGCTCGCACACCCTGCTGATGAATTACACCGGTCTGGCGGATGATAAGCTGTATCCGGCCTTAGACACACTGTTTACCGTGCTGAAGCCTTATCTGAAGCTGTAATTATTTCGCAACACACAGGCTGACAAAATATTCGTGGATGCCCGTGCTTTTGGCTACGTCAAGCTCCGGATGAAAGGCCAGATCCAGCTGCTTGCCGTACTGTGCCGCCACAATATGCTCATCTACAGCAGCAAGCACCTCTACGCCATCCCCCACGCTGTCAATATACGGCGTACGGATGAAGGTCATCGGCACCTTGCCCAGCTTACCGAATTCTGCCTCGGTAAAAAAGCTGCCCAGCTGCCTGCCGTAAGCATTACGCTTCACGGTAATCGGCATAGTGGCCAAGTGCAACTTGCTGTCGTTCGTCAGCTTTTCCGCCAACAGAATCATACCTGCGCAGGTTGCCAGTACCGGCAAGCCCTGCGCTATTTTTTTCTGCAGCGGTGCAAACATACCAAGCTCATGCAGCAGCTTGCCCTGCACCGTACTTTCGCCGCCCGGCAGGACGATGCCGTCCAGGGGCTGCTCCAAATCCGGCAACTGACGCAGCTCTACAGCTTCCGCGCCCAGCTGACGCAAGGCCTGCACGTGCTCAATAAACGCACCCTGCAGTGCTAAAACGCCGATTTTCATTATTTACCACGCTCCGCCATCAGCAGCTGAATTTCCGGCTCGTTGATGCCAACCATAGCTTCGCCCAAATCCTCGGACAGCTCTGCCAGCATTTTTGCATCGTTGAAATTGGTTACTGCTTTAACAATGGCCTGCGCACGCTTTGCCGGGTCGCCGGATTTGAAAATACCGGAGCCTACGAATACGCCCTCGGCACCCAGCTGCATCATCAGTGCTGCATCCGCAGGAGTTGCTACGCCGCCTGCTGCAAAATTTACTACCGGCAAGCGTTTATGCTCATGTACGTAAACTACCAGATCATACGGAACCTGCAGCTCCTTGGCAGCGTTGAACAGTTCGTTTTCTTCCATTGCGGCGATTTGTGCAATCTGCTGATTCATTTTACGCATATGGCGCACTGCCTGCACAACGTCACCGGTACCGGGCTCGCCTTTGGTACGGATCATAGATGCACCCTCGTTGATACGGCGCAATGCTTCGCCCAAATCCTTGGCACCGCAGACAAACGGTACGTTAAACTTGGTTTTATCGATATGGTAAACATCATCAGCAGGAGAAAGCACCTCGCTCTCGTCGATATAGTCAATCTCCAGAGCCTCCAGAATCTGTGCTTCTACAAAATGACCGATGCGCACCTTTGCCATAACAGGAATAGAAACTGCGTTTTGAATTTCCTTAATCAGCTTCAGGTCGCTCATGCGTGCTACGCCGCCTGCTGCACGGATATCGGCAGGAATCTTTTCCAGTGCCATAACAGCGCAGGCACCTGCTGCCTCCGCAATACGCGCCTGCTCCAGTGTCGTAACATCCATAATTACGCCGCCCTTTAACATCTGTGCCAGCTGTGCATTTAATTTATAACGTTCGTTCATTGTGAACACCTCCAAAATATATGCAAATAATAGGTTATGTGTAGTATTATACCTACATCTGAGCTTATTAGTATATTCATTTCTCATCAATTTACTATGTTCAGTTTTAATATATGTATTCTTCACAGCTTACACAACCATACTGCTAAGCAACGCCTGAAGCGTTGCTGCAGGCAGCAAAAAAGCAGTCGCTCTATCATCAACGATGATAGCGACTGCTTTTGCGTATCTTCAGGATCCCCGTAATGTATTTACATCACTGTATTCTTCATAACAATGACATTGTTACAACTGACGGATGTCATTACTTTAACATCTGGCCTCACATTTTTATGCAAAACTGAACTCTTATTACTGTACTATATTTAATTATAAACACCTTGCACTTTATAGAGCATCCAACAAAAATTTAATGCCGGTAATCAGCACCAGCACACTCGCCAGCTTCATCAAAATGCCGGACTGCAGCCTTTGCGCCAAGGCTACACCGCCCTGAGCACCGACAAAGGCACCCGCACCGATCGCCAGACCGCTGGTCCACACAATATGCCCAAGCATAGCATGCGAAACTAAGCCTGCAAGCGAGGAAACTGCCAGAATGCAGGTAGAAGTAGCAATGGCCACGTGCACCGGGAAATTCAGCACATAAACCATAAAGGGAACGTGGACGATACCGCCGCCTATGCCCAAAATGCTGGCTAAAAAACCCACACCGACGCTGCAAAGAACGCCCAGCTTCCAGTTATAGACTTCCGGCACCTCGCCGGCCGTCTTACCCGCCGCATTCTTACTGGCCTTGCGATACATATTTATCGCTGCCAGCACAAAGAAAGCGCCGAACACCAGATAAAAAAGCCTGCCCTGCAGATATTCTGCGGCATAGCTGCCTAAAAATGCACCGGGAACGGTAGCCACGGCAAATTTCAAGGCCGCATCTACGCAAACCTTCTTCTGCCTGATATACCCCCAGGTCCCCGAAACAGCATTCATCAATACCATCAGCACCGAAGTACCGATAGCCAGCTGCGGCTCATAATCCCAAGCAAACACCAGAAGCGGTACAATCACCATACCGCCGCCAATGCCTAAAAGCGCCCCCAATAAACCGACTAAAATACCTAAGGCCAAAAAGCCTGCTACTTCCATCTGCATCCCTCTCATTCTCTCATAATTCTCATTGCAGATTAGCTTAGTTTTTTTAAATCTCTCGTCGGTCAAAATCATCTTTTGACCTGTATTCTCATATATTCCGCAAGTATTCAAAAATAATTGCGGAACAGCAAATATTTTACACCTAAATAATCAAAAAAGGAAGTCCCTGTGATATAAATTACTTAGGAAAAGTTAATTTTTCCCAGCAGCCTATATCAGCAGCGTACTTCCTTTATAAATTCGTTATATTGCCTGCTTATTAAAGTAGTCATCAGCACCGGAATCAGCAGAATGCTGTGATTGCGTATTTTTTTAACTAAAGCACTGAGGCCGGCAACAATGGCGCCGGTCTTTGGCAGAATGTTCAACGAACCGCCAACCATAAACAGGAAGGCGATAATGGTGATGCCACCCTTAAAGCCCTTGTTGATGGAAGTAAAGAAATCCAAAAAGCCTGTCGGCTTTTGTGCTACATAATGGAAGGTAGCAGGGTCAACGACCATTTTACCAGTGTGTGCATCAAAGTAAAAGTGGCAGCCGCCACCGGCGACTGCCACATGCATCAGCTTCGCTCTGAAATTATTCGGCAACTACCATAACCTTGAAGGTAGCAGTTACATCGGTATGCAGCTTAGCAACAGCGGTGTATTCGCCTAAGCCTTTAACTGCGGATTTCAGCTCGATTTTACGACGGTCAATGTTCAGACCGGTTTGTTTAATCAAAGCCTCAGCAACGTCCTTGGAGGTTACGGAGCCAAACATTTTACCGTTTTCACCCACGCGTACCTTCATAGTTACTACAACCTTTTCTACCTGCGCGCCCAAAACAACAGCCTCATCCTTAGCCTGAGCTGCACGATGCTTAGCGGTTGCCTGTTCCTGTTTAGCCTGGTTGAGGTTAGCTGCGGTAGCTTCCTTAGCCAATTTACGCGGCAGCAGGTAGTTGCGTCCATAACCTTCGGCGGTTTCTACGATTTCACCTTTCTTGCCTAAGCTTTTAACATCTTGTAAAAGAATTACTTTCATCTGTTCGACACTCCTCTAACTGTTTTTTAGTCAGCGCAATAATCTGCGCTTCTACATCCCTGGCACGTTTATTTGCCAGCTGCACACCGGCCACCGTCTGATGACCGCCGCCACCCAGCTCTTCCATAATTACCTGCACATTGACGCTGCCGTCACTGCGGGCACTTATGCTCAGGGAACCATCTTTATATTCAACAATTGCCATGCCTACAGCTACACTCTCAATGGTAATCAGAGTATCCGCTGTCTGCGCGGCAAGCACGGAAGACATAGTATCATTATCGGCATTACGCATAACTGCAACAGATAAACCGGGTATCGGCATTCTTGCTCCGGCTATCAGCTTAGCCTTCTGCTGTACAAAGCTCAAATCATCCTTAAACAGCTGGCGTATCAGATTCGGGTTAGCACCGCAGCGGCGCAGCAAAGCGGCAGCCTCAAAGGTACGCTCGCCTGTCTGCACATTGAAGTTTTTCGTATCCAGTACAATACCGGCATACAAGGCTGTTGCCTCCGCCGGCGTAATATCCAGCCGGTCATCAAAGTAACCAATCAGCTCCGTTACCAGCTCACTGGTAGACGAGCTGGAAGGCTCCAGATACAGCAGCGTTGTATCGCCGATAATATCCTCGGCACGACGGTGATGGTCGATGATAATGCGGTTTCTGCAAGCCTGCAGCACAGCCTTGCTGGCCGAAAGCACCTCACGGTGATGATCGACGATAACCAAAAGGCTCTTATTGGTAACCAACGGTAGAGCATCGGCACCGCTCCGCATAATATCTATATACTTTGTTTCGTTAGCCGAAAGAATGATATTCTCATTATCCAGCACCTCGGTAATACGCTTATAATAAGCGTTATGCTCGCTGCTGACAATATAGGTTTCCTTGCCCAGCGACAGGCCCAGCTTAGCCATACCAATGGTAGCGCCGATGGCATCATAATCCTCATTAACGTGTCCCATAACAAAGATACGGTCAGCCTGCAGCATCTGCTCATGAATCGTCTGCGCCACGATGCGGGCACGTACACGCGTACTTTTGGCACCGACACTGCTCGTGCCGCCAAAGAACTGCGTATTCTTATCCTTCATAACAACAGCCTGATCACCGCCGCGTCCTAATGCCAGATACAGGCTCTTATTGGCATTGCCGATAAGCTCCTCCAGCGTAACGCCGTCACAGGCTACGCCTATACTTACAGTCGGCGGTATTTTATTACCACTGCGGATTTCGCGAACCTTATCGAGAATCATGAACTTATCTTCCATCATATCCATTACGGCAGACATGGAAAAGCCCATCAGGCTGCTTTCCTTGTTCATGCGGCAGATAAAGCCCTGCTTAGAGGCAGCCCACTTGGTCAGCAGCTCATTGATTTCGCCATTCAAATTGGCCATATTGGTTTCACTCAGCCCGCGCATAACCTCTTCGTAGTTATCAAAGCGCACATAAGCCAGGCACAGCTTATCATTGCTGTATTTCTGGCGCAAAAGCTCATAATCCGTGATATCCGTCAGATACAGCATCAGGCCGCTAGAGGTATTTTCCTTTTTGCTGTGACGCTCCTGCGTTTCTACACTGTAATAGCGCATACGATAATAGTGGTCTTCAATCTGAATAACCTGCTCTCCGTCACGCACGCTCATCAGCTCAAAAGCATTCTGTGCCAACGGCAGAATTTCCTCAGGCTTTTTGCCCTCCAGATTACTTTTGCCTGTCCAGGCGGCAAATAATTCATTTTTCCATTGCAGCTTGCCATATTTGGAAAAAACTGCAATGCCTACATCCAGCTTGCGCACCGCAAAATGGTTGGTACGTTCAATATTGCGGATAATATTATCCAGATAACTGCTGAAGAAGATTTCCCTGTTAATAAGATTCTGGCGGCTGAAATAATAGATAACGCCAAAAAGAATCAGTGCAGGAAAAATCAGCTTAGGCTGCAGATAGCAGACTAATATTGCCAGCAGCACAATTATCAGCAAATAAATATTAGTATCTGCTTTGGAATTCATATTCCGGTTAAACCTACTGAACATTATTTTCACCTCAAATCCGGCACAGTTGCCGAACTTTACCTTTGTTTTCTGAATCTGCTTGCAGGACGGATTTTCCTGAAGTCCATAACAATATCAAAGGCACCTACATAAACCATAATCTGAGTAAAGATAGGCACTATAAAGAGCAGCGCTATACCGATATTGGCCCACCAGCGCGGCTTGTGCTTTGTTTCTACAAACCAGTACAGCAGCACAATGCCCTGCAAAACCAGCACAAAGCTGCAGACCGTCTGTACATTGACAGACAGCGTATACATCCAGCTTGCCTGATCATGCTGATAATAATAAGTTACCGCAAACAAAGACGCAGCATAAGGCCACAAAATCCAGCCGGGAACCTGCAGCATCGTAAACGGCGGGAAGGCTTCAAAGCTTTCACCCAACTTCGTAAGAATCTTTTTTGCTGCCATGTAGTTCACAAAAGCCATCAACGGCGCACACATCATGAATGCACCCGGCATGATAATGCGCATCATGCGCAGCATTTCAGCATAACCGTCGACAGTCTTTTTGATATCGGCCTCGCTCATGCCATGCTCGCGGTAATAAACCGTCAGCTGCTCCAGGCTTTGGTGGAAGGAGCTGAACATCATCTCAATCGGGTCAATACCAAGTACCCAGAAGCTAAGCACGATATTCAGCACCAACGCAATTACAGCGCCGACACTGCCGTAAAGCATCATTTTCATCGGCGGCAGATGACGTCGCATACACTCGCCTAAAATCAGGCCCAAAAGGCCAAAAATAGCCGCCAGGAAAAAGGCATTAATTGGGCTGATAATCATCGCGATAATCACGGTAGCAACCAGCAGCGTCATAATGCTCCACTTCAGTCCGTGACGGCAGCCGCAGATAACTATTGGCAAGGGCCAGACAAAATTAACAAAAGCACCCAGCACAGGCACATACATACTTATCAAAGCCATAACGATGGCAACGGCAGCTAAAATACCGGCCTCAACCATGGCAGATGTTTTACGAATCACAGGTTATCCTCCTTTATGGATATATTTCTTCAATATATTATTGTACTACATCAACCGCTGAAAAGCAAAGGCTTTACACCCGCCGACAAGCCGTATTGTGTATTTCATACAAAAAATGGTATAATATATATAACATTCTTGTACAGTAATGACTACCGTACATAGGCGTCTTTTATTTTTTCAAAGGGGTTCTTAGCTTGCACAAGCAATATTTTCCGCAGCGCTGCTGCATGTTTCTCGTCGGTATCTTTACCATGACACTCGGCATCGCTCTTTCCTGTAAGGCTGATTTAGGTACTTCGCCTATTTCCAGCGTACCATGGGTTATGAGTATGTTCATGCCCTGGAGCATCGGTGAAATAACCATCGTCATGAACTTACTTTTTATCATCGCCCAGCCCATCCTGCTGCGGCAATTTTACTGGCGTAAGCTGTTGGGCCAGCTGGCAACACTGCTCGCCTTCGGCTACTGTATAGATTTTTCAATGAGTCTGCTAGACTGGGTAGCACCTGATACGTTGTTCTGGCAATGGTTTGACTGTATTCTGAGCACCATCATCCTTGCCTTAGGCGTTTTTCTCTGTATACGTGCTAAAATTTTCGTTGCAGCCGGTGAAGGTATCGTACTGGTTATTTCTTTTATCAGCAAAATTAGATTCAGCATCATCAAAAACTGCTTCGACTGCACGCTCGTCGCTATCAGCCTGGCAATTTCCTTTATGCACTTCGGTGCTATGCGCGGCGTAGGCGTAGGCACGATTGCCGCAGCCATCCTCGTTGGCCGCTGGATACAGCTTTACAGCAACAGGCTGCATATTTTCGACAAATGGAGCATTTTAGAGTAATTTTAGAGTAAGATTTTTCTTACTCTAATTTATTTACTTAAATTTTCTGAATTTTTCTTGTATTCTGTTAGATTATGTGCTATAATCCATTACAACAGCTGTTAGTATAAAATTTATCTAAGAAGGTGCTAATTTATGCTCAGTATTGGTACAGTAAAATGGTTTAATAATACCAAAGGCTATGGATTTATTGAGGCACGCAATGGTCAGGAAGTTTTCGTGCATTTTTCAGCCATCCGTTCCGACGGCTATCGCTGTCTGCAGGAAGGCCAGCGTGTTTCCTATCATCTTTCACGCGGTAAACACGGCCCCATGGCATTGAATGTATCGCCAATTATTTAATACGGACCTGCGCCGGCAGTTTATCTGCCGGCCTTTTTTATTGCTTCAATAATATTGTTCAAACAAATTCTGAGATTTATAACGCACTTAGTTAAAATAAAATGCACCACATTGCCGCTTACTAAAATTAAAAAACAGTGCGACTTTCGGGAATTATCTTACAGTTTAGTAAATTTTTTGTTAAATTTAAGTAAAGTATTGTTGCGTTTTTGTAGACAATGTGTATACAAAAGCGGAATAGTAATAATAACCGTCGGCAACTGCTGCGGTATTTTCAAGGAGGTTTTATCAATGGCAAAGAAAACTAGTTTATGGGCACTGTTGCTCGTAATGCTCGTAACTATGCTTACAGCTGCTTGCGGCGGCGGTAGCGGGGAGAAGAAAGCTGCTCCTGCTAATGACAAAAAACTTATCATCTATACCTCTATGAAGGAATCTCTGATTAAAGGCATCGTTGAGGGCTTCAAAAAACAAAATCCGGATATTGATGTCGACTATCAGTCTGCCGGTGCAGGCAAGCTGATGGCTAAAATCGCTGCTGAACGTCAAAGCGGCAAAATTTTGTCAGACGTTATCTGGACCAGTGAAGTTCCTGATTTCTATAAAATGAAAGATGAGGGCATTTTGGAAAAATACCAAAGCCCGGTATTAAAAGAAACTGTTAACCCGTTCAACGATTATGATGGCTCTTTCCATGCAGCACGTCTTGGTACCCTGGGCATCATCATTAACACCGACAAAATCAAAACTGCTCCTACCCAATGGTCTGACCTGCTGAAACCGGAATACAAAAACGGCTTCGGTATTGCTAACCCGGCTCTTTCCGGCACCTCTTACATGAGCGTAGCACTGCTGGAAAAACAATTCGGTTGGAAATTCTTTGAAGATATCAAAGCTAACGGCGGCCGCATCGGTAAAGGCTCCGGTCAAGTTATCGACGATACCGCTTCTGGCGAGCTTGTTTCTTCCTTAGCAGTTGACTATATCACCAACGCTAAGATTGCCAAAGGTGCTCATCTGCAAATGTGCTATCCGCCTGAACTCCTGGTAGTTCCCAGCCCGGTAGCTATTTTCAAAGGCACTCCTAAACTGGATGCTGCTAAAAAGTTTGTTGATTATCTGTTGAGCAAAGAAGCACAAACCCTGGTTGCAAAGCAAGGCACCATCCCTGTACGCGAGGACGTAGAAATCCCTGCTAAATTTAATCTGCCGGCTCCGAAGGCTGCTCTGGAAAAATCCATTAAGATTGATTACAAAGAAGCTGTAAAGGCCAAAGAAGATACCATTAAGAAGTTCTCTGGTATTATGCAGGTTAAGAAATAAGCTTCAGACAAGCTCAGTCAAATTTAGTAAGTCAAAGCAATGGAGGCTGGGACAAAACCCAACCTTAAACAGAA
>NZ_GL830849.1 GCF_000188175.1 Phascolarctobacterium succinatutens YIT 12067
TTTGATTCCTACAGTAAACTGACGCGGCCAGCAGCGCAGGTTTTCTTGCGCATTATTCTGGGAGATGATAAAATTAAGGTGAGGAATGTCAGGATTCAGAGCTTTATCCGAAATATCTACGGACATTCTTCTCAGCTGGATATTTTAGCGCAGGATAGCAAAGGACGTTATTTTAACGTAGAGGTGCAGAGAAGCGATGAAGGCGCTCCGGCAAGACGTGCCAGATTTTACAGCAGTATCCTTGATACGCATTTTCTGCAGCCAAGTAAGCTCTATGAAGAACTACCGGATACCTATGTAATTTTTATCACAGAAAATGATGTCTTGCGCGACAATTTGCCGTTATATGACATAAGACGAACGATTAAGCAAAGCACCAAAGATTTTGAAGATGGTTCGCATATTATTTATGTCAACAGTCAGCGCCGTGATAATACAGCGCTGGGCAAGCTCATGCATGACTTATACTGCACAGAGCCTAAAAATTTACATTACCAAGAATTTGCCGAGCGCATGGAATTTTTGAAATACAGTAAGGAGGGCGAAGAAAAAATGACTGACGTAATTGAAGAATATGCTGCAAGAAAGGCAGAAGCAGCAGCGAAGGCAGTTGAAGAATATGCTGCAAGAAAGGCAGAAGCATTAGCGAAAGAAGCTGAGAAAAAAGAGCAGACAAACAGAATAGAGCTTGCCAAAGGCTTACTGGCTGACGGTATGAGCATCGAATTCACCGTACGTCACTCTAAACTATCGGAAGCAGAGGTACGTGAGCTTGCCTCCAAGCTGACAGCATAAAAACTTCTTCCATATATACTATAAATTTCATCCGTTCTTCACAGCAGCTCGTGCCTTGCACTTCGCTGCTGTTTTTTTATGCGCCCCGATATGCTATAATATATAATGTATAATTAGCTTTACTGCAATGAGCGTTAAAGCCTCAGCGAAATAAATTCCGCCCCGGCCTGCAGCGCTTCTTCGCAAGCAATAAGGAGTGATAAGCATGGAGATAAAATCTGTCGCACTTTTAGGAGCAGGAGCCGTAGGCTCTTATATAATCTGGGGACTGAGCAAGCTCCCCGATATCAGATTCGGCATTATCGCCGAAGGCAGCCGTGCTGCGCGTTTGCGTGACGAGGGCTGCAGCATCAACAACGTAACCTACCATCCGCAGGTGTGGAGCCCGCAGGAAGCCAAGGGCGTAGATCTGTTGATTGTCGCTTTGAAATACGGCGCTCTGCCCGGCGCACTGGCAAGCATCCGCGAGGCAGTTGGCCCTAATACCACTGTCATGAGCCTGATGAACGGCGTGGACAGTGAGAAAATTATTGCCGGCGCTATCGACAGCAAGCAGATTCTGCCTGCACTGATCAAGATTGCATCGCGCCACGATGGCAACGGTGTGCGCTTCAACCCGGAAAAGACTATCGGTATTGTTTTCGGCGAAGCGCAGGCACCGTTTGAGAGTGAGCGTGTGCTGGCGATTGAAGCGCTTATGCGCAGCGCCGATATCCATATCCGCCATACGGATTGCATTAATGAAGAAATCTGGTGCAAGTTCCGCCTGAACGTCTGCAACAATCTGCCGCAGGCTGTTATTGGGGCAGGTCTTGGCTGCTACCGGGACAGTGAGCATATGCGTGCGATTAAGGAAGGACTGCGCCGTGAACTGGAGGACATCGCCGCCGCCAAGGGCATTGATATGAGCAAATGTCCCGCAAGCTCCGGTCGTGGCAGCGCCGTTCCGCCATCCGTGCGCTATTCTACGCTGCAGGATCTGGACGCAGGCAGACACACTGAGATTGATATGTTCTCCGGTGCTCTGATGGCGATGGGCAAGGAGCTGGGGATTCCCACACCCTACAACGAATATACCTATCATATTATCAAAGCGTTGGAGGAAAAGAACGACGGTCTGTTCGATTACTCCGGCCAAAACAAAGAAAATACATGCGCGCGTTGAGTGCGCATTAAAGGAGGCAGAAAGCAGATGAAGAATTTGCTGACGATTGCCGGCAGTGATTCCAGCGGTGGCGCGGGAATTCAGGCCGATTTAAAGACCTTTGCCGCTCACGGTACCTTCGGTATGAGCGTCATTACCGCCGTTACGGCACAAAACACCTGTGGTGTTACCGCAGTACAAAATATTGACTGTGATATCGTAGAAGCGCAGATTGCTGCCATTTTTGATGATATCCATGTGGACGCAGTAAAAATAGGCATGGTATCGCAGCCGGAGATTATCCGCACGATTGCCGCCTGCCTGCGCCGTTATCAGCCACGCATTATCGTGGTGGACCCGGTAATGATTTCCAAAAGCGGTTATCCGCTGCTGGCACCGGAGGCCTGCGAAACGCTGATTAAGGAGCTGCTGCCGTTGGCTACGCTGGTTACGCCCAACCTGCCGGAAGCAGAGGCAATTACCGGCATGCAGGTTACGGAAAAGGCGCAGATGCGCGCCGTAGCGGAAAAAATTATTACTCTGGGAGCGAAGGCTGTGCTCGTAAAAGGCGGTCATTTGAGCGATACAGCGGATGATTTGCTCTTTGACGGCAGCACGGAAACGTGGTTCCCCGGCAAGCGCATCCCTACGAAAAATACTCATGGCACAGGCTGCACGCTTTCGAGCAGTCTGGCGGCAAATCTGGCCAAGGGGTTGGTGCTGCCTGAGGCAGTACGCACCTCCAAGGCCTACGTTACCGAAGCCATCGAGCATGGCATTGAACTAGGTAGCGGCTGCGGACCGACGCATCATTTTGTTGATTTATACAGAAAGGCTGGTATCTTAGACTAATGGACTTAAAAAATACTTTTGGCGAGCTGGTTGACAAGCTGCGTAAGGCAAGACCTGTCATCCACGAAATTACTAATTACGTTACGGCGGAAAGCTGTGCAGATGCTGCACTGGCAGCAGGTGCTTCTCCTGTAATGGCTGATGAGCCGGAGGAAGTTATCGAAATTACTGCCGGTGCCGACGCACTGGTGCTGAATCTTGGTACGCTGAGCTTCAATAAGCAAATTGCTATGGAGCGTGCGGCGCAGGCGGCCAAAACCAAGGGCATCCCCGTAGTACTGGACCCCGTGGGCGTAATGGCTTCTACCGTACGTCTGAACTTCGCGCTGAAGCTGCTGAACGCAGGCTATATTGACATCGTGCGCGGCAACCACAGCGAATGCCAGGCGCTGCTGCTGGGTGCAACCGGCGGCCGTGGCGTGGACAATATGGAGCAGGGCACCGAAGAGGGCGAAGCACTGCGCACCGCTAAGGATGCTGCTGCCAAATTCGGCTGCGTGTTTGCTGTCACCGGCCCGATAGACAACATCAGCAACGGCAAGCAGGCTGTTGTACTGAACAACGGTCACCCGCTAATGCAGGATATCACCGGCAGCGGCTGCATGACTACTACCTTAGTTGCCTGCTGCGCCGCTATTACCAAGGATATGCTCGTTGCGGCAGCACTGGGCGTAGTAATCATGGGCCAGAGCGCCGAGCTGGCTGCCAACTTCCTCGAGAAGAAGGACGGCCCCGGCATGTTCAAGGTACGCCTGATTGACGCCATTTACCATGTAACTACGAAGTGGAATCTAGTAAATCTTAAGCCGGAGGAAAAGGTGTCCTGATGAAAGCACAGCCTGATTACAGTATTTATCTGGTTACGGACGATGGCTGCCTGCAGGGAAGGACGCTTATTGACTGCGTGCGTGAGGCGCTCGAAGGCGGCGTGACGCTGGTGCAGTACCGTGCCAAGACAGCATCCAGTGCGGAAATGTACGCCGAAGCGCTGCAGCTGAAAGCACTGTGCGACAGCTTTAATGTGCCGCTGATTATCAACGACCGTCTGGATATCGCCATGGCGGTGGGGGCAGCAGGTGTACACCTGGGGCAGGACGACCTTCCCTGCGCTGCGGCGCGCAAGATTCTGGGTGAGGATTATCTCATCGGCGTTTCGGCGCACAATCCGGCGGAGGCTAAAGCGGCGCTGCAAAACGGTGCGGATTACCTTGGCTGCGGCGCTGTCTTCGGCACTGCTACCAAGGCAGACGTGCAAAAGCTTGGTACTGATGGTTTAGCTGCTATCTGCAGGGAGAAGGGACTGCCTGTTGTCGGCATCGGCGGCGTAACTGCGGACAATTACCGCGAGGTGCGCGCGGCAGGCGCTGACGGCGCAGCCATAGTCAGCGGCATACTGGCGCAGTCAGATATCCGCGCTACGGTAAAAGCGATTGCTAAGGTAAGCCAAGAGTTTGCCAAATAACAAGCGTTATCACAAACATCCTGTTCAATAAAATTATGGTCATCTTTCATGGTGGCCATTTTTGCATTATGGCCGATTTTCCGAATTATTTTTAGTTAAAACTGAAAAATGTTCACTAATATGCCTATATTTATCGCTATCCATATTGGATAAAACGCCGAAGTGTGTTAAAATAGAAACATAAATAGCAAGTATTCACCTCGAAAAAATTACATTGGAGGCCGTGTATATGAGTAACATTAGAAGACTTTTTGTAGAAAAGAAGGATGCCTTTGCTGTCGAAGCACATGGCTTGCTTGCAGATCTGCGCAACAACCTTGGTATGAGCAATCTTACCGGTATGCGTATCGTTAACCGCTATGACGTGATGGGCCTGAGCGATGAGGAATTCGCTATGGCTAAACAGCTGGTGCTGTCCGAGCCGCCTGTCGACAATGTCGTAGAAGAGGAGCTGCCGCTGGCTGCAGGCGAGGCTGCCTTCGCCGTAGAGCTGCTGCCCGGTCAATACGACCAGCGTGAGGATTTTGCCGAACAATGTATCCAGCTGATTACCCAAAAGGAGCGCCCGATGGTTGCTGCTGCTAAGGTATATGTGCTGGAAGGCAAGCTGACTGCGGAAGAAGTCGAAAAAATCAAGGCTTACTGCATCAACCCGATTGAAGCGCGTGAGGCTGAGCAGGCTAAACCCGAAACCCTCATCAGCACCTGCGAGGAGCCGGAAAAGGTTAAATCCGTTACCGGTTTCCTGACCATGTCCGAAGAAGAAGCGGAAGCACTGCGCCAATCCATGGGCCTGGCTATGAGCCTGGACGACCTGCTGTGGTGCCAGAAATACTTCAACGAAGAACACCGCGAGCCTACTATTACCGAAATCCGTGTGCTGGATACCTACTGGTCCGACCACTGCCGTCATACCACCTTCATGACTCAGATTGAAGATGTAGATATCGTTCCCGGCACCTTTACCCAGCCTGTACAAGAGGCTTATGACAAATACATGGCTGCCCGTGACGAGGTTTACGGTGAAGACACCGAGCGTCCGGTAACCCTGATGGACATTGCCGTAATCGGCATGAAGAAGCTGCGCAAGGAAGGCAAGCTAGCTGACCTTGACCAGTCAGAAGAAATCAATGCATGCTCTATCGTTGTGCCTATCGAAATCGACGGCAAGACTGAAGAGTGGCTGGTAATGTTCAAAAACGAAACCCATAACCATCCGACCGAAATCGAACCGTTCGGCGGCGCTGCAACCTGCCTCGGCGGTGCAATCCGCGACCCGCTGTCCGGCCGTTCCTATGTATATCAGGCTATGCGTGTAACCGGCAGTGCTGACCCGCGCACCCCAATAAGCGAAACCCTGCCCGGCAAGCTGCCTCAGCGCAAGATTACCATCGGCGCAGCTGCAGGCTACAGCTCCTACGGCAACCAGATCGGTCTGGCAACCGGCCATGTACAGGAATACTATCATGATAAATTTGTTGCGAAGCGTATGGAAATCGGCGGCGTAATCGGCGCTGCTCCCCGTAGCGCAGTTCGCCGTGAGCGTCCCGCTGCCGGCGATATCGTAGTGCTGCTGGGCGGCAAAACCGGTCGTGACGGCTGCGGCGGTGCAACCGGTTCCTCTAAGGAGCACACCGTTGACTCCCTCATGAGCTGTGGCGCAGAGGTACAGAAGGGTAATCCTCCAACCGAACGCAAAATCCAACGTTTGTTCCGCAACCCTGCCGTAACCGCAATGATCAAACGCTGCAACGACTTCGGTGCAGGCGGTGTATCCGTTGCTATCGGCGAGCTGACCGACGGTCTTGTTATTGACCTAGATAAGGTTCCCAAGAAATATGAAGGCCTGGACGGCACCGAGCTGGCTATCTCCGAATCTCAGGAGCGTATGGCTGTTGTTATCGCTGCCGCTGACCGCGACGCCTTCATCAAATATGCTGACGAAGAAAACCTGGAAGCAACTGTTGTTGCCGACGTTACCGAAGAACCGCGCCTGGTTATGTTCTGGCGTGGCGATAAAATTGTTGACCTGTCCCGCGCTTTCCTCGATACCAACGGCGTTGCACAACACACCAATATCGTAGTAAGCGAAGAAAAAGAGGACAACGTATTCGAGCAGGTTCCTGCCGAAGTAACCTCCGCTGCTGACCTTGAAGCTGCATGGCTGGCTAACCTAGGCCGTCTGAATGTCTGCAGCGAAAAGGGCCTGTCCGAGCGTTTTGACAGCACCATCGGCCGTGGCACCGTAATGATGCCGTTCGGCGGCAAAACCCAGCTCACTCCGAGCGAGGGTATGGTAGGCCGCATCCCCGTACTGCACGGCAACACCACCGCAGCAAGCGTAATGGCCTGCGGCTACAACCCGAACGTTGCTTGCTGGAGCCCGTTCCATGGCGCTATGTACGCTGTAACCGAATCCGTAGTTCGTGCCGTAGCTCTGGGTGCTGACCCCGCTAAGCTGCGCCTGACTCTGCAGGAGTACTTCCCGAAACTGCATGATGCCAACAGCTGGGGCCAGCCGTTCAGCGCACTGCTGGGCGCCTTCACCACACTTGATGCTCTGGACCTGCCGGCAATCGGCGGCAAGGACAGCATGAGCGGTACCTTCATGGATAAAACCGTTCCGCCGACACTCGTTTCCTTCGCAGTAGGCGTAATCGACGGCAACAAGGCTGTATCTGCCGACTTCAAGGCAGCAGGCGACAAGGTAATCTTCCTGTCCTGCCCGCGCAATAGTGCAGAAGTACTGGACTTTGCAGTGCTGAAGGAAAACCTGACCGCTGTACACAAGGCTATGGAAGCAGGCAAGATTGCTGCTGCTGCCGCTGTTAAAGAGGGCGGCGTAGCTGCACTGGTAACCACCATGAGCCTGGGCAACGAGCTTGGCTTTGAATTTATCAAACCGTTCCACGATACCGACAGCCTCTTCACTCTGCAGCCAGGCGGCATGGTCCTCGAGCTGGCAGCCGGCGTAGAACCGGAAGAGCTGTTCGAAGGTCTGGATTACATGCTGCTCGGCCACACTACTGCCGAAGCAGGCATCACCATCAACGACACCAAGATTGACGCTGAGAAAGCCTTTGCCGCATACCGCGAGCCGCTGCTGGGCATCTTCCCGGACAGCACTCCGAAGGCAGAAGAGCCTGCTGACATCGCTATGCCGCTGTACAAGAGCGAGCTGACTTTGACCGCTCCGGTGAATATCGCCAAACCGCGCGTATTCATCCCCGTATTCCCCGGCAACAACTGCGAATACGACAGCGCCCGTGCTTTTGAAGCTGCAGGTGCCGAAGCTAACACCTTCATCGTGCGCAACCTTACCGCTGCTGCTATCGAAGAATCCGTAGAAGCAATGGTTAAATATATCAACAACTCCCAGATTGTGATGATTCCCGGTGGCTTCAGCGCCGGTGACGAGCCTGACGGCAGCGGCAAGTTCATCGCTACCATGTTCCGCAACCCGCGCATCAAGGAAGCAATCAGCGACCTCTTGGAAAACCGCGATGGCCTGATGCTGGGTATCTGCAACGGCTTCCAGGCATTGATTAAGCTCGGCCTCGTTCCGTACGGCGATATCCGCGATATGACCAGCGATGCACCGACACTGACCTTCAACAACATCGGCCGTCATATTTCCCAGATTGTTACCACCAGAGTTGTTTCCAACAAATCTCCGTGGTTCAGCCTGTGCGAACCAGGCGAAGAGCATGCTGTTGCCGTATCCCACGGCGAAGGCCGCTTCTACGCTCCGGAAAGCACTATCAAAGAGCTGTTCGCTAACGGCCAGGTTGCTACCCAGTATGTAAATGCTCAGGGCGTACCGACCATGAACACTCCGTTCAACCCGAACGGCAGCCTGTATGCTATCGAAGGCATCACCAGCCCCGACGGACGTATCCTCGGCAAGATGGGCCACAGCGAGCGTTTTGCTCCGGGCCTGTTCCGCAACATTGCGGGCGACAAGGATCAGAAGATTTTCCTGTCCGGCGTAAGCTACTTCAAATAAGCTGAGGCTTAAAACTGACACAATAAAACGCTCTGCTGACCGCAAGGTTGGCAGAGCGTTTCTGTATATGTTTATATGTATATTATTGCTGTCGCAGAAAACCGTACAAACGCAGGCCGGGCAAGCCTTTGCGCGTGTACGGTTTTTGTTATGATGTACGGCTTAGACGATTATGCTATAATATACACATAACAAATGAGTGGAGGCGTATACAATGCTAGGTGCAATTATTGGCGATATTGTCGGTTCACGTTTTGAATGGGATAATTACAAAGCGAAGGATTTTGAGTTTTTTACTAATGACTGCTTTTTCACAGATGACAGCGTAATGTCTTTGGCGTTATGTGAGGCGCTTTTGGAGAGCAAGCCTGATTTCAGCGATTTGCGCGAGCAGGCTGTAGCAAAAATGCGTGCTTTGGGTGAGGCATATCCTGATGCCGGTTATGGCAGAACCTTTTCCTGCTGGCTTTATTTTGACGACCCGCAGCCTTATAACAGCTATGGCAATGGTTCGGCAATGCGCGTGAGCGGTATTGTTTATGCTACGAATACCCTAGAGCAGGTCAAACAGCTTTCGCTGATGGTGACGGACGTGACGCACAACCATCCGGAAGGCATCAAGGGAGCGGAGGCAACTGCTGTGACAGCATTTATGGCCAAGCAGGGCGCAACTATGCAAGCTATCAGGGATTATATTAATGCCAACTATTATCCTATGGACTTCACGCTCGACGGTATCCGCGATTCCTATATGTTCAACGAAACCTGCCAGCATACCGTACCGCAGGCATTGATGGCCTTCTTTGAGTCGACAAGCTATGAAGATGCTATCCGTAATGCTATTTCTATCGGCGGTGACAGCGACACACTGGCAGCAATCACCGGTGCGGTAGCAGAATGCTACTACGGCATACCACAAAAACTACGGGAGCAGGGTATGAGCTATCTGGACGAAAGACTGCTTGGTGTATTGCGCGCTTTTGAAGCAAAGTATCCGCCGAAGGTTGCGGAGTTATAAGTGCAACACAAAAACCGTACAGCCCCAAAGCCTTATGCAGCAAGGGGTTGTACGGTTTTGTACGGTTTGTACGGTTTTTAGTGAGCGCTCAGCCCTTATAGAAAAAATAGCTGATGACTGCTACCTGCAGAAAGAAAATGAGCGGTACGCCGAAGATAAACTTCAAATGCTGTGTCTTATGGCGGAAAAGCTGCATGGCGATAAATGCGCCTGCGCTGCCGCCGAGCGCTGCCAAAAACAGCAGCACTATTTCCGGCACACGCCAGCTGTGCAGCTTGGCGAAGGCTTTATCTGCACCGTAGACGACAAAGGCGGTGCAGTTGATGAAGATCAGGTAATAATATAAAAAACTGTGCATGGTTCATACCCTCACTTTCTCCTGTTCAGCTGAAGCTTTACTCCAGCAGCTTGGCGATATCCGGCAGGGGAGCGACGCTGCGCTTTAAAATGCCGTGCATATAGGCAATAGCAATGCCGTAGTTGGTCATGGGGACGTTCTGCGCTGCAGCACATTCGCTGCGGCTTTGCATTTCGCGTTCGTTGAGCATGCAGCCACCGCAATGCACTACAAGTTTATATTGTGACAAATCCTCAGGGAATTCCGTGCCGCTGCTGAAGCAGAATTCAGGCTCCGCTTTGGTGAAGCTGCGAATCCAGCCGGGAAGCTTTACTGTGCCGATGTCCTGACATTGGCGGTGGTGTGTGCAGCCCTCGCTGATGAGTATCTTATCGCCATCCTGCACTGTATCGAGCACACGCACTGCCTTCACGGCTGCGCTGAGCGTGCCCTTGTAGCGCGCCATGAGGATGGAGAAGGAGATGAGCGGAATGGTGGGCGGTACGATTTTGCTGACTGCGCCGAAGGCCTGACTGTCGGTTACAACGAGCTTGGGCGGGAAGGCGAGGCGTGCCAGTGCTTCCGCCAGTTCGCTTTCCTGCACAGTTACGGTAATGCCCTTGTTGTCGAGCACGTTGCGCAGTACCTGCTGCTGCGGCAGTATCAATCTGCCCTTGGGGGCGGCGCTGTCAATCGGCGTTACGAGCACTACGATGTCGCAGGGCTTAATCAAATCGCCAAGCAGCTGGCGTTCTACCTCACGCGGGCGCAAAGCAGCGATAGCCTCCTTCAGCTCGTTGATGTTACGGTTGGTGATGGCGCTGACAAGGAAGCATTGCTTAGTGAGCTTCATGGCCTCCATAGTGAGCAGTGCCTGGCGCATTTCGTCTAACAGTTCTACTTTGTTCAGCACAAGGATGGAGGGCAGTTTTTTCGCCTGCAGCTGCTGCCACAGTGCTTTATCCGCTTCGCTGAGGCCAACACTGGCATCTACTACGAGCAGAGCGATGTCGCACTTATTCAGCACCTGCTGAGCCTTGGCGATGCGCTGCGCGCCCAGCTCGCCTTCATCGTCGAGGCCGGGGGTATCGATAATCATTACGGGGCCGAGGGGCAAAAGCTCCATAGCCTTATATACAGGGTCGGTAGTGGTGCCCTTTTGTTCGCTGACAATGGCAAGCTCCTGACTGGTGATGGCGTTGATTAGGCTGGACTTGCCGGCATTACGCTTGCCGAAGATACCGATGTGGATACGCTCGGCAGCGGGAGTTGTATTCAATGACATAGTGGGTTCTCCTTTTTATGTAGATGAAATTGTGATAATCACATGGTATATCAAAGCTAAGATTTATGAATATGGGAATGGAATGTCGCGTAAGGAAAAAATTACAGCGAATGAGTGTCTGGAACCACAGAAGGGGCGCAATGTCTGAGCGCTATGCAAACTCATATTGCAGAATCTCTTGGCTTCGCGCGAGTTTTGCGCCGCTTCGTCTTGGTTCCACACGAAATGAGTGGCCGTAATTTTTCCTGACTGAAGGGACATTTTGTTTCCCGTAGTAAGTATTCTTGCTGATAGCCATATTTCCTTCATTAGGATAGCAAAAAAGGCTGCAGCACTTTCGCACTGCAACCTCATTGTTGCAAATTATTTTACAAGCTCCATTTTGGGGTTAGGATTGTATTTACGGCCGGCCTTAGCGCAGTCCTTGCCATCAACCTTAACGATATCCGCAGTATAGTTGATGTTGCCGTCGAAGAAGGAAGAACCTACTGCATAGGTATCAACAGGCACGCCCATTTCCTCAAAGGCTGCTACGCGCTCAGCGTCAAAGCCGCCGGAGACGATAATCTTAACGTGGTTGAAGCCCTCGGCATCCAGCGCACGGCGAACGTTGCAAACCAGCTCCTTGCAAACACCGGTCGGCTTAAAGGTACCAATCTGAGTCCACAGGCTCTTGTCAACCATGCTGCCGGAGGTATCCAGACGCACACCTGCGAGCTTTTTGCCCAGCTTGCGGGCCACAGCCAGAGAAGTGTTTACGCAGTCGTTGTCAAAATCAACCAGAGCGATACGTGCGATAGACGGATCAACATATTTATCGAATGCTTCGGTAGCAGCGACAGTGTCACCCTTGTAGGAAGCAATCAATGCATGGGGGATAGTACCCAAACCCTTGCCGCCTGCTGCCAGAGCATTGGCATCGGTAGAGAAGCCGTGGATGCCGCCAACCAAAGCTGCATAGCCGTCGGATTCCTGAGTCTGGTAAATATCATAACGTGCAGGGAAGAAAAGCACCGGCTTGCCGTTGGCAGCCTTCACTACGCGGCGAACATTTGTAGCAATGCGGCTCTGGCGTGCCAGAATACCCAGATAGATGGTTTCCAGATGCGCAAAGTCGGCATAATCGCCTTCGATAGTCATAACGGTTTCCCACTCGTCAACCTCTTCGCCGTCACGCAGGGAATGAATTTCGATAGTTTCCGGATGGAAAGCGCATTGACGGATCAGAGCAATGACCTCGTCGGTACCGCAAACAACAACATGGTCACGGGCGAACACCTGCATCAGCACACGCGGATGATAATTATCACCGTTTAAGATTTCTTCGGAACGCATAAAATATGCGTCAGTATAATAACCTTCTTTAATTTTTTCTACAGGAAAGCTAAAGCTTTCAACAGGTCTTCTTGTAGTCATTTGATGAGCCTCCCAAAAATTTCTCACGAATTTTACTCTTTGCGAGAACATTAACTATTGATTGTAGTTAAAAATATGATACAATATAAAGGCTATGATAGCAAGCTTTTTTCGCAAAAAAATTCCGATTAGCTATATTTACGATACAATATAGATGGTGATACATATGCACGAAACACGAAAAAAATATAATGTGCTCCTGCTTTCGGCACCCATAGGCTCGGGACACAGGCTGGCAGCCGAAGCGCTGGAGCAAGCCTTAGCCGACC
The DNA here is from genome assembly GCF_000188175.1 of Phascolarctobacterium succinatutens YIT 12067. Classification (GTDB taxonomy): domain Bacteria; phylum Bacillota; class Negativicutes; order Acidaminococcales; family Acidaminococcaceae; genus Phascolarctobacterium_A; species Phascolarctobacterium_A succinatutens. The sequence goes on from NZ_GL830849.1 coordinate 12,585, forward strand.
GTCCGGAGGTTGAGGTCATCCACGGCAACATCTTCGACTTCTTCCCGCAGTTTCTGGGCAAGGTCTTTCTCGGCACCTACCTGTGGATTTTAAAATGCTGCCCCTGGCTTTATAAGCTGGCCTACAGCTGGGGCAACAAGCAGGGCGGCTCTTTATGGATGCGTGAGCTTTTAAACCGCCTGTTGGCGTGGTTAGGAGGCAGCTATCTGCGCAGCGTACAGCCTGATGCGGTAATCGCTACGCACGCTACACCCGCAGGCATCATCGGCTATTACAAAAAGCAGCATCCCAAGCTTTGGCTCGGTGCTGTAGTGACCGACTTTACGATTCACCGCTGGTGGGTTTGCGACGGTGTGGATACCTATTTTATCGCCGACGAGCTGCTGCGTGACAAGCTCGCTACCGATGCCGACATTCAGGCTACGGGCATTCCCGTGCGTCAGCAGTTTATGATTAAGCATGACAAGCAGAAATGCCGCGAGTTCTTCGGCTGGGACGAAACCGAACGCGTCTGCCTGCTGATGGGCGGGGGCGAGGGCCTGCTGCCGATGGCCGAGATAATCACGGCACTGCAGCGCGCCGCTCTGAAAAACCTGCGCGTTGTTGCTGTCACAGGCCACAACGAAGCGTTAGCGGCACAGCTGCAAGCCAAATACGGCGCTACTGCCGAAATCTACGGCTTCCGTGAGGACGTACCACAGCTCATGGCCGGCGCTGATATGATTATCACCAAGGCCGGCGGTTTAACCTCTGCCGAGGTGCTGGCGAGCGGACTGGACCTTTTAATCTACAAGCCGCTGCCGGGGCAGGAGGAGGGCAACGCAGCTTTCCTGCAGCAGTATTGCGGCGCTCTGGTAGCACGTTCTACCGACGAGCTGGTGCAGCACATCAAAAACAGCACGGTAAGCCCGCGTGAGGCAGCAGCCTGCAGTGAGCACGCACATCCTTTGGCAGCACAGCAGATTGTCGACTACGTTATGCAAAGACTGCAAAAATAATTTTCGGACTCCTTCGGATGAGGGAGTCCTTTTGTTGTATATAGGCCGATGTTTGGGCCTTTTCGTGAAGAATTTGCCCCGCATTTGGCTGACAATTTCTTCTATTGTATAATTAATTTACTTGACCAATACGAATTTCATCATTATAATGTAAGAAAATCGCATATTATGAAGGCTGTGGCATGTAGTTCCGCTCTGACTGCATAATCATGTATTTATTACAGGAGGAGTGTGACCTTATGGATACCACCTTATACCTTGCCGCTGTCTGCGCTGTTGTCCCCGGTCTGGGACGCAGCAGAATACCTGATCTGATTAACGCTCTGGGCAGTGCCCGTGCTGTTTTTGAAGCGAGTGCCGCCACGCTTACGGCAACCGGCCTCTGTACGCCGCGAGCAGTGCAAAGCTTTATCAGCAACCGTGATGCGCGTCTGCCGCAAAGGCTGGATTACTTCTGCCGTCATAACGGCGTGCAGATACTGGCCTATACCGACGCTGCCTATCCGCAGAGCCTGCAGCAATTAAGCGACAAGCCCTTAGTTTTGTACGTCAAGGGCAAGCTGCCGCAGGCAAATTATGCTTTGGCCATCGTCGGCTCACGACGCTGCAGCGAATACGGCGTGCGTGCCGCAGGCTACTTTGCCAAGACGATGACGCGCGAAGGCATACCGATCATCAGCGGCGGTGCCAAGGGCATCGACACGGCGGCACACGAGGCCTGCCTGCAGGCCGGAGGTACGACGGTGGCAGTATTAGGCTGCGGGTTGGATATTGTCTATCCGCCCGAAAACGCCAAGCTGTTCGCCCGCATTGCCGAGCAGGGAGCACTGGTAACGGAATATCCGCCGGGAGTTCCGCCAGCAGCGGCAAATTTTCCTGCGCGCAACCGTATCATCGTTGGTCTGTCGCAGGCCGTACTGGTAGCAGAGGCAGGCAAGCGCAGCGGCGCTGTAATTACGGCGAATATCGCTGCCGACGAGGGACGTGAGGTATACTGCGTACCGGGGAATATTTTCGACGGCGGCAGCATAGGCTGTCATGAGCTTATCCGTACCGGTGCCAAGCTGGTAGATATGCCACAGGATATTTTAGACGATAAAAGAAGTTGGCAGCAGGCGATGAACCGCTGCATAACCCAGCCGAGTATATTTGATTGTGCGCCGCAGGAACCAAAGCCTGCGCCCGCACCTGTCACAACGGAATTAGGAGCGAAGCTGCTTGCGCTTTTGCAGGCAGGAGCGCTTTCTTTAGAAAAGCTGACGGAGCAGAGCGGAGCCGCTTTTGCTGCCGTGAGCATGGAGCTGCTTGACCTGCAGGCCGCCGGACTGGTGGCGACAGACCAGGCGCAGCGTTACTACCGAAAGTAGGAGGAACATAAATGGCAAAGACTCTGGTTATCGTGGAATCACCTACGAAATCCAAGACTATCGAAAAATTTTTAGGCAAAAACTATACTGTAAAGGCTTCTATGGGACACTTGCGCGACCTGCCGAAAAGCACCCTAGGTGTAACCTTTCTGCCGGACGAGGAGCATGCAAACGAATTTGAGCCGAAATATATCAATATCCGCGGTAAAGGCGATTTAATCAAAGCGCTGAAAACAGAAGCAAAAAAAGCCGACAAAGTTTTACTGGCAACTGACCCTGACCGCGAGGGTGAAGCAATCAGCTGGCATCTGGCTTTTATTCTGGGCATCGACCCGACATCTGCCTGCCGCATTGAATTTCATGAGATTACCGCTGCCGCTGTCAAGGACGCTATCAAGCATCCGCGCTGCATTGACATGGATATGGTTGATGCACAGCAGGCACGCCGCATTTTAGACCGCATCGTAGGCTATCAGCTGAGCCCGCTGCTGTGGCGCAAAATCCGCAAGGGTCTGAGCGCCGGCCGCGTACAATCCGTTGCTACCAAAATCGTTGCTGACCGCGACCGTGAAATCGAAGATTTCGTACCGGTAGAATACTGGACGTTAAGCGCCAAGTTGCGTGAAGGCAGCAAGGGACAGCTCTTTGAAGCGGAAGCAGTAAAATACAAAGGCAAAAAGCTGGAGCTGCACAATGAGGCAGAGGCCAGAGCAGCGGAAGAAGCGCTGTCCAAGGCCGATTACATCGTGAGCGACGCAGTAAAGAAGGAACGCAAGCGTCACCCCGTACCGCCGTTTACTACCTCCAGCATGCAGCAGGAGGCCAACAAAAAGCTCAACTTCAGCGCCAAAAAGACCATGATGCTCGCACAGCAGCTTTATGAAGGCGTATCCCTGGGCAAAACTTCCGTCGGCCTGATTACCTACATGAGAACCGACTCCGTGCGTCTGGCAGAGGTTGCCATTGCCGAAATCCGCGACTATATCAAGCAAAACATCGGCAGCGAATTCTGCCCGGCGAAGGAAAACCATTACAGCACCAAAAAGAACGCTCAGGACGCACATGAGGCGATTCGTCCGACCAGCGTCATGCGTACCCCGGCCGAGATGCAGAAGTACCTCACCAATGACCAGCTGAAGCTGTATACGCTCATCTGGAACCGCGTTGTTGCCAGTCAGATGACGGACGCTGTTTATGATGTTACCACCCTGACGATTGATGCCGCCGACTACCAACTGCGTGCAACAGGCTCCGTACTGAAATTCCCGGGCTTCTTGCAGCTGCACAGCAAATATGACGATAAAGAAAAGGACTCCAAGGTTCCTTACGTTGAACCCGGCAGCAAGCTGCTGCTTTACAAGCTCATGCCGGCAGAGCAGCACTTCACCGAGCCGCCTGCGCACTTCACCGAAGCAACGCTTATCAAAGAGCTGGAGGAGAAGGGCATCGGCCGCCCCAGCACATTTGCACCTACCATCGTTACACTGCTTACACGCGGTTACGTTGTCAAAGAGGCCAAAAAGCTGCTAGTTACCGAGCTTGGCATTATGACCGTAGATATGCTCACCGAATATTTCAAGGGACTCATCAACATCGGCTTCACCGCCCAGATGGAGGAAAAGCTGGATGAGGTTGCCGAGAAGAAGCACACCAAGGACGAAGTTCTCAGCGAATTCTATGGTCCCTTCAAAAAGGATCTGGACCACGCAGGCGTGGCTATTCCTATTGTCGAAATCCCGCTGGAGGTCTCCGACGTTCCCTGCGACAAGTGCAACGACGGCACCATGATGGTTATCCGCGAGGGACGCTTCGGCAAGTTCCTGGCTTGCCCCAACTTCCCCAAATGCCGCAATACCAAACCCATTCTGCACCCGATTGGTGTAAAATGTCCTAAGTGCGGCGCCGATATCCTCGAACGCAAGAGCAAAACCGGTAAGGTATTCTATGGCTGCGAAAAATATCCCGAGTGCGATTACACCACCTGGGATAAGCCGCTTAACGAAAAATGCCCGGACTGCGGCGCTATGATGGTAGAGCACGTTGAACGCAACGGCAGCAAGCGCAAGTTCTGCAGTAACCCGGAATGCTCCAAGGCAAGACCGGTATATGCTTCCAAAACCGCTGCAGCAAAGACTACGGAAGCTAAAACCACCGCAACCAAGAAAACTACGGCGGCTAAAAAGACTGCCGCTAAGAAAACTACTGCTACCAAAACCACTGCAGCAAAAAAGACTACAGCTACTAAAGCTACTACCGCTAAAAAAACCGCTACTGCAAAGAAAACAATCGTAACGAAAAAAACTACTACAACTAAGAAAGGCAGCAACGAATAAATGACTATCTCTCCTGTACATGTAATCGGTGCGGGTCTGGCAGGCTGCGAAGCCGTTACCCAGCTCACGCGCCACGGTATCCCTGTAATCCTGTACGAAATGCGTCCCGTAAAAAGTGACGAAGCACATAAAACCGCATATTTTGCCGAGCTTGTATGCAGCAACTCCCTGCGCGCAGCCAACATTGAAAACGCTGTCGGCCTGCTGAAGGAAGAAATGCGCCGTTTAGGCTCCCTCATCATGCAAAAAGCTGATGAGCATCAGGTCCCTGCCGGCGGCGCTCTGGCTGTTGACCGCGACGGCTTTGCCGCTGCCGTAACCGAAGCAGTGAAGGCCAATCCGCTCGTTACCGTTATCCACGAAGAAGTGACCGATCTTGAAAGCCTCGAAGGCACTGTCATCGTAGCCAGCGGCCCGCTGACCAGCGACGCGCTTTTCGCCGATATCAAAAAGCTGCTGCAGGCTGATTATCTGCACTTCTTTGATGCGGCAGCACCGATTGTTACCGCCGATTCCCTGGACTACGACAAGGTTTACCGTGCGTCCCGCTACGACAAGGGCGGCGCCGACTACCTCAACTGCCCCTTCTACACAAAGGAGGAATACGTTGCCTTCTGGGAAGCTCTCTGCAATGCGGAAAGCGCTCCCGTTAAGGATTTTGAGCATGATGTATTTGAAGCCTGCATGCCTATCGAGGAAATGGCTGCAAGAGGCGAGGACACCATGCGCTTCGGTCCGCTGAAGCCTGTAGGGCTCATTGACCCGCGCAACGGCAAAGAAGCCTACGCAGTAGTACAGCTGCGTCAGGATAACGCCGCTGCCTCCCTTTATAATCTGGTAGGCTTCCAGACACACCTCAAATGGCCGGAGCAAAGACGTGTTTTCGGCATGATTCCCGGTCTGGAGAACGCAGAGTTCGTCCGTTTCGGCGTAATGCACAAAAACACCTACCTGAATTCGCCGCAGCTTTTGGATAAGCACTTCAACCTGCGCAATAACAAGCGCTTCTACTTTGCCGGACAGATGACAGGTGTAGAAGGCTACGTTGAATCGGCAGCATCCGGACTGATGGCCGGTTTAGCTGCTGCCAGAGCGGTATTGGAGCTGCCGGAGGTAGAATTGCCCGAGGTAACTGCGCACGGAGCATTGGCCAACTACATCAGTAACCCGGCGATAGAAAACTTCCAGCCGATGAACATCAACTTCGGTCTCATTCCGCCGCTCACTGTACGCATCCGCAAGAAGAGAGAAAAGAACGCTCAGATTGCAGCACGCGCTTTGGAAGCATTGGACGGCTTTCTGCCTGCACTTAAAACTGAACAGGCGTAAATTTTCGCCTGTTATCTCTGAAATATGCTGAAAAAGCCAAAAATATTTTTAGAGAAAGACAATATGTGTCCTCCCTCTATGGTAAAATTTGCTTATAGCTGGTGGCAAAACGTTTGCTTAAGAGAATGATTGTGCTATAATTAGTTTAAAGAGATTTTCTTGCAGCAACCGCTTTGCAAATTTCATGGCAGGGAGGAACTAATAATGACAGATTTACGCATTGCAAAGGATCGTTTGCTCTATATGTATTCGCGCCTGGTAGACGGCAAAATGCTCTACAAGAAGGAGGAGGCCCAACGCTTCGGCTGCTCCTTACGCTCTATTCAGCGCGACATAGAAGACCTGCGGTCCTTTTTACATGAGCAGAACGAAGCATCAGGCCTGGTGCAGGATTTGGTCTACAACCAAAAGCTCGGCGCTTACCAGCTTGTACCGCCATCACGCAATCTGCTGTCCAACGAGGAGGTTTTCGCCACGCTCAAAATACTGCTCGAAAGCAGGGCGTTCACCAAAAAGGAGCTGTATCCGATTCTTGATAAGCTGATTGACTGCTGTATCCCGAAAACGGAGCAGCAGCGTGTGAGCGAGCTTATAGGCAATGAAAAGCTGCTTTATGTAGAACCGCAGCACAAGGATAAGTTCCTGAAGAAGATGTGGGAGCTTAGCGGCGCTGTGCATGAGCATCTGGAAATAATCATTAACTACCGCCGTACCGACGGCGTTCTGGTGCAGCGCAGACTGCAGCCCGTAGGCATCATGTTCTCCGAATTTTACTTTTATCTGGCAGGCTTCATTGTGCCCAAGGAGAAGGAGGAGCTCAAATTCGAGATAGAAAACGATCCCTTCCCGACTATCTACCGCATCGACAGAATCAACAGCTTTACCGTCACCGAAACGCATTTCGCCGTTCCGTATTCCAAGCGCTTTGAGGAGGGCGAGTTCCGCAAGCGCATCCAGTTTATGTACGGCGGCCATCTGCAGCGCCTGCGCTTCCTGTTTAAAGGCGGCAGCTACGAGTACATTCTTGACCGCCTGCCGACCGCCAAGGTGGTAGAGGAGGGCGAAAACGGTACGCTTATCGAAGCGGAGGTTTTCGGCAAAGGCATTGATATCTGGCTGAAAAGCCAGGGCGAGCTGATTGAGGTTATTTCCAGACAGGAGATACCGGTAAACTAAGCGCAAAATTCATTTTCGCAAAAAATATATAAAAATTTCTCAAAAAATTTTTTAGGATAGCCAATTTCTGGCTATCCTATTTTTTATAATAAGATTATGCTAAGACATAACGCAAAAGCAAAACTGATTGCCGGCACGTTTTTCAGGAATGCACCTGTATTTACTTTGGCAAGCGGTATCAAGGTAGTCTTCGCACCTTTTTTTACATGAAGAAATGCCGGAAATACTGTAAGCTATAATCAGTAAGAAGTAGAGGAGTGGATGATATATGTATTGCGAAAAGTATGTAGAAATGGGCAGAAAAATACGTTATTACAGAATCATGCAGGAGCTGGGGCAGGGGATGCTCGCAGAGCAGATAGGCATTACTCCGCAGTATTTGAGCAAAATCGAGCACGGCAGCGCGCGCCCGAGTATGGACCTGGTATTCCGCATCGCCGATAAGCTGCAGGTGAAGGTGTCGCACCTGCTGGAGTCCTGCTGATACTTTATTTTTCCTCCTTTTTGTGGTACAATACCCATGTAATTGCTTCTGCTCGAGGCAATTAACAGCGTGACTGCCCCAAGGCAGCATACATGTAAGGAGGCAATTTAATATGAACGAGCAAAACAGCGTTTTAAACATCATTGGCAAGGTAAGCGGATTTTTATCCAAGTACATCGCCGTCGTGATTTTAATCACCTCTGCGGTTGCTTTCACCCATACGCAAAAATTCATGTGGATTCCGCAGTATACCGCTCTCTTCCTGGGCACGGCAATGTTCGGCATGGGCCTGACCATCAAGCGCGAGGACTTCCAAATCGTCTTTTCCCGACCTAAGGAGGTTATTTCCGGCTGTATCCTGCAATACACCATCATGCCATTGGCAGCCTATTTTCTGGCTGTAGTGATGAATCTTGATACTGATATCGCTCTGGGCGTTATCCTCGTAGGCTGCTGCCCCGGCGGTACTGCCAGCAACGTTATTGCCTACATCGCTAAGGGTGACGTTCCCTTATCCGTGGGCATGACCATCACTTCGACCTTGATTGCACCGCTGGTAACACCTGTGCTGGTGTACCTGCTGGCAGGCTCCTGGGTTGAGGTAAGCTTTATGGCTATGGTGCTTTCCGTAGTGAAGATTGTGCTGCTGCCTGTGCTTGCAGGTATCATCTTAAACAGCCTTTTCCACGAAACCATCGTCAAGCTGGGCGGTATTCTGCCGCTGGTTTCCGTTGTAGCGATTGTAACCATTATCGATGGTATCGTTGCTGTCAACGCTGCTAAGCTGATGAGCTGCGGTCTGATCGTAATGCTGGCAGTTGTCCTGCACAACGGCATCGGTATGGCTCTTGGCCTTGGCATGGCGCGTCTGATGAAGGTATCCTACGCTAAGGAAACCTCTATTGCTATCGAAGTTGCAATGCAAAACAGCGGTCTGGCGCTTGCTCTGGCGACCGCAAACTTCGCCGCTAATCCGCTGGCCACGCTTCCGGGCGCTATCTTCAGCGTATGGCATAACGTTTCCGGTTCTATTTTCGCCAGCTGCCGCATCAAAGAGGTAGAAGAAAAGCAAAAGCTGGAGCTGAAGGAGCACGCAATAGCAAAATAAGCATAAACACTAAAGGCACTACTGTGAGCGCAGTAGTGCCTTAATTATTTGTATAGCGTAGGGCAGGGGAGCCTACATATTATTTTTTGCTTTTATTATCCAAACCGAAGAGCATTTCCATAGGCTGCTCCGGCGCTTCCTTAACCGTTGCGCCTGTGCTGAAGCCCGGCATTTCTGCCTTGGTCAGCTCAATTTTGCCGTATTGGCGCTCATAATCATCAATAACCCATTTCAAAATCTGTTCGATTTCCTTATTGACCGAACGGCCATTTATCTTTGCCAAATGCTTCATCTTATTCATAATAATAGGATGAATGCGCAGTGTAAAGCGTGCTTCTTCCATGAATACTCCCTCCAGATTCTGACTATTCTACTAATTATTATAGGCAAGAACAGCGCTTTTGGCAAGGAGATAATCTTTTTTAGCAACAGCTAACTGTTTTTACAAGAATTTCAGACAATAGATATGCAAATATGTTATAATAAATACCATAGTGTAAATTTTTAGGAGGCAACAATGACTTTAGCAATAAATGCCGTATACCACGGCTTTAAGGTTTTACAAGCACAATTTGTAGATGAAATCAGCTCCCAGGCATATATCATGGAGCATATCAAGAGCGGCGCACGCCTGTTGTACCTTGCTAACGATGACGATAACAAGGTTTTTTCTATTTCCTTCAGAACTCCGCCTGCAGATGATACAGGTGTGGCACATATTCTGGAGCATTCCTCTCTCTGCGGCTCCCGCAAATATCCCTTAAAGGAGCCCTTCGTAGACCTCGTCAAGGGTTCTCTGAACACCTTTTTGAACGCTATGACCTTCTCGGATAAGACCATGTATCCCGTTGCCAGCCGCAACGATAAGGACTTCCATAACCTGATGGACGTATATCTGGACGCTGTGTTCTATCCTTCCTTCTACCAAAACAAATACACCCTGCGTCAGGAGGGCTGGCACTATAATCTGGACAGCCTTGACGGCGAGCTGAGCTACAACGGGGTTGTTTATAACGAAATGAAGGGTGTATATTCTTCGCCGGACGCTTATCTGGAAAACGAAGCAATGAAGGCTCTGTTCCCCGACAACTGTTACCGCTTTGAATCCGGCGGCTATCCGGACGCTATTCCGCAGCTGACTCAGGAAAAATTCGAGCAGTTCCACAAAACCTATTACAGCCCGGAAAACAGCTATATCTATTTATACGGTGATATGGATATCGACGCTACTTTGGAATATCTCGACAGCGAATATCTGAACAGCTTTGAGAAAACCGGTACTGTTGATTCCGCTATCGCAGAGCAGCAGCCCTTGCCGCGTACTGCGGATATCGAAGCCTTTTATCCGGTTGGAGCAGAGGAGGACTGCACTGCCAAAACATATCACGAGCTTTCTATCGTAACAGGCAAGGCAACCGACCTGCAGACTAGCATGGCTCTGAGCCTGCTGAAAAGCACCCTGCTGGACAGCGAATCCTCCGCTCTGCGCCGTGCGCTGATGGATGCAGGCGTGGGCCAGATTATCAACGGCAGCTATACCTCCAGCATGTATCAGCCGGTATTCTCTATCCGTGCCAGCGGCAGCGAGAAGGACCTGCGCGATAAATTTATCAGCGTTATCTATAAAACACTGCAGGACATTACCATCAACGGCATTGACAAAAAGCTGTTGGAGGCCAACATCAACTCCATGGAATTCAAGCTGCGTGAGGCAGATTTCGGCGGCTATCCCAAAGGACTGATTTTGGGCATCGGCGTTATGGATAACTGGCTGTACGACGGCAATCCGATTGAAGGCCTCTGCTACAACAAATATCTGGCAGCTCTGCGCGAGGGCCTGAAAACCAATTATTACGAAAGCATCATTGAAAACTATCTGCTGGACAACACCCATAAGGTGCTGGTAACCCTGCTGCCGCAACCCGGCAAGGAGGAGGCAGACCAGGAGGCCGCTGCTGCCAAGATGAGCGCTATCAAGGCACGGATGAGCCAGGAGGAGCTGCAGCAGCATATCGACGAATGTGCCGAGCTGCACCGCCTGCAGGCTACTCCCGACAGTGAGGAAGCCCGCGCAACCATCCCTGTACTGAAGCGCAGCGACATCAGACAGGAGGTAGAGAAGATTGAAACGCAGGAGGAAGAGCTGGGCGCAAGCCATTTGCTGTATCTTCCGCGCAACACCAATAAAATCGCTTATACCAGCTTCTATTTTGATATTACCGATATCGAAGCCGAAAAGCTGCCTCTGTGCTATCTGCTCACAGATATCATGGGCAAGTTCAACACCGAGCGCTACAGCTATCAGGAGCTGGCAACCAACGCCATCATGTATACCGGTGGTATTGCGTTCGCTGTACGCGCCTTCACCGAAGCAGAATCTACGGATAATTATAAAATTTACTTCTCCACCAAAGGCAAATGCCTCACAGATAACCTGCCGAAAATGCTGGATATCCTGCAGGCTATTGCTTTGGAAAGCAAGATGGACGATCTGGAGCGCTTCCGCGAGCTGGTGTCCGAGCTGAAAACCGATTGGGACGACAACTTCTTCAACCGCGGTCAGACCGTTGCTATCACCAGACTGTTCTCCTATTGCTCTGCCGGCGCACGCGTCAACGAGCAGGACGAATTCAGCTATTACCAGTTCCTCAAAAAGCTGACCGATAACTTCGACGAGCTGGCACCGCAGGTACTGGAGCAGTTGCGCCTGTTAATCAAATGCTTCTTCCAGAAGAACCGTTTCTTGCTCAGCTACAGCTGTGACGTAAAAGAGCAGGCAGCAGTAAGACAGCAGTGCCTTGATTTCATCAGCAAGCTGTCTGATGCAGAAGCAGGGGAGAAGGCTGAGATTCTGCCCGTAGGCACCGTTAACGAGGCTATTGCTACCGCAGGTAAGGTACAATACGTTGCTGCAGGCGGCAACTTTGCAAAGCACGGTCACAAATACGTGGGTGCGATGGCTGTACTGGAAACCATTCTGAGCTATGAATATCTCTGGACCAAAATCCGTATTCAGGGCGGCGCTTACGGTGTTACTGCACGCTTTGAGCTGAACGGCGTAGGCGTGTTTGCATCCTACCGCGACCCACAGCTGCCGAAAACTCTGGAGGCTTACCAAGGTCTGGCAGAATGGCTGAGAAACGAAGAATTCCCCGAACGCGAGCTGAACAAGTACGTTATCGGTACCATCAGCACGATGGATAAGCCCCTGACCAACAGCATGCGTCTTGACAAGGCAACCGCGCAATATCTGAAGCACGTTCCCGTTGAGCTGCGCCAACGCATCCGCAACGAAATCCTGCAGGTAAGCAATGCAGACCTGCAAGCACTGGCTAAGGTAGTAGAGGACATGCTCAGCGACGGCCTGATCTGCGTAGTCGGCGGCAAGCAGCCTATTGAAGCTAATAAATCTTTGTTCAACAATATCATCAATGCGTAAATCTGTACGCTAGTAAATTTACGCTAAGGTTAATAAAAACCCGTGACGTCCGAAGGGAGTCACGGGTTTTGTCGTACATAAAAGTGCTATAAGGTTAATCTAACTCGCCGTTCTGCGCTTTTTTAACAAGCTCCTGATAAGCGTTATAAACGCCGCTGTTGAAGCAGGTAAGCACAACACTCATGCCATAGTCGGCGTTGGCATTAATCCATTCGGTGCAGGTCAAAAGAGCGATACGGGCAGCCTCGTCCACAGGATAAGCATAAGCACCGGTAGAAATCGCCGGGAAAGCAATGCTGTGCAGATGATGCTTGCGCGCCAGTTCCAGGCTGTTCTTGTAGCAGTCGGCCAGTTCCAGTCTTTGTTCAACCTTACCGTTATAAATAGGGCCTACGGTATGAATAATGTAGCTTGCAGGCAGATTATAGCCATAGGTAATCTTGGCAGCACCAGTCGGGCAGCCGCCTAAGGTTTTGCATTCTTCCAGAAGCTGCGGTCCTGCAGCGCGGTGGATAGCACCATCAACGCCACCACCACCTAAAAGCGTACTGTTGGCAGCATTAACAATCGCGTCGCAGTCCAGCGTAGTAATATCACCGCGCCAAACGGAAATAGCGTTCTGTGCCTTGTTCTTTTGGGCATCAGCCAACAGCTCCTTGAGCATTTGGTTCTGAATATTGAAGGGAGCTGGGGAAGCAGGGTTAAAGATAATGCCCGCAATACCGTCCATTTGCAGGATTGCTTCAAAGTAGTTGACCAAAGGGCGGCTGATAACATTGCAGGGCTCGCCCTGCTCGTAGGCCTCTTTGCTGCTGTAAGCAGTCATATATTCCAAGCCGCTGTCCGTAGTCTGCGTCTGCAGCAGCAGCTGTCCCTTCGGCGCATCGGCAGCAGTAGGAATGAGCACTTCGGCACCTTCCTGCAGCACAATGCTGACTGCATGCAACAGCTTCACCAGATTCGCCTCGCTCTGGTCCGCAGCAAAGAATTGCTGGGCGTTCATGATAATATCATTAGATGGATGTAACATAAGCGTCATCTCCTTATAAAAATCGTTTACACACATTCATAACTATAATATATAACAAAAAAACAGCTCTGTAAAGAGCTGTTTTTTTGTATTTGACGCTAAAGTGACATCATTTTACATGCATTTTACAGTCAGGCTATTAGAGCATACGGAATACAGAAATAACCTTGCCAAGCACCTTAATGTTGTCAGAACCAACAATAGGCTCATACTTATCGTTCTCCGGCTGCAGGCGCACACTGCGCAGCTCGCGGAAGTAACGTTTAACGGTGGTTTCCTCACCGTCAATCAAAGCAACAACAATATCGCCGTTATTAGCAAAATTCTGCTTACGCGCAATAATGTAGTCATGATCAAGAATACCTGCGTTAATCATGCTGTCACCGCATACGGAAAGCATGAAAACATCATCGTCGCAACCAATCAGGTCACGAGGAATAGGATAGGTCTCTTCAATGTTCTCGACAGCAAGAATAGGAACACCTGCAGTAACCTTGCCAACCAGCGGTACCGGAACAAGGAGCTTGTTTCTCCAGGCATCGCTCTCGCTCATCAGCTCCAGAGCACGCGGTTTGGCAGCATCACGCTGAATGAAGCCATACTCCTGCAGCTTCTTCAGATGATTATGCACACTGGCACTGGAGGATAAACCCACAGCTGCACCGATTTCGCGTACAGCAGGTGGATAACCCTTATGATTAATAAAAGTACGGACGAATTTCAAAATGTTACGTTGGCGTTCAGACAACATATCTTCGGTATAGTTGCCATCAAAGTCCGGCGGGAGTGCTTTTCTTCTTCCCATTTTAGACCCTCCAATCATGTGTTTATAGTTAGCCTTATACAAATTATAACAGATAAAAGTAATTTCGTCAAACAGCAGTGCGCACGGTTGTTAATCTAACATAAAAAACATTAAAAACTTCTCCAAACCTCCGGGGGAGGAGCAAAAAGCGAAAAATTATCATAATCCGATGCTTTTTTAAGCAAATTCCTCAGTCGGGAAATAACCATGTCTATAATGCTGCCTTTTTACCGCAAAGACTGCAAAATAATATTTTACGTCCGATAATGTATATTATGTTAAATTTTCCTTTTCTCAGACGTAAGATTTTCATGCACTGCAATTCATTGCATCTGTGTAGTTAAAAGTGCCATTTGTTTACTTGCTGTTCAAGGCTTTTTTCCGTTTCAACGTCAGTTTTTTTGATAAAAAGCATCGCTGTAGCAGCTTTTTGGTTGCAGCTCAGTAAAATTTTGTTGTTATAAGCAAAATCCTTCAGCAAATCGGTATCAGCATTGATGCCGATAAGAGCTTTTTCCTGGGTGAAGTCAAAATTTGTCTTATAATCCTTCAAAGCAAAGTATTCGTTGCTGAAGCCCTTCATGCGCTGCAGACCTTCGGAGATAAAACTCTCAACCGCAAGTCTGTTGGCAACAGGCGTTGAAAGAAGCTCTTTGATTTCAGCGTCGGTAATGTTATCAACACTGGCAGTAATCAGCAGATGATTCCAGTGCTGCAGAACATTACGTGCACCGCTGCTGTAAAGCTCCGTAACCTTCTTCTGGTATTCGGGGTCAGCCTGCGGAATAGCTAATACGGCATAAACACTGTCATAATCAGTATTTGCGGCAACCTCCTGCATTTCCTTCATTGAAGAAGCCAAAGTCAGGTAAAATGTGCCCTTGTCCTTATATTTAAGATTCAGCTGGCCATAGAACCAGTCATCAGGCAGCTGCACACTTTTACCGGCTGCGGCATCGGTAAAGCCGATGGCCTTCGGCGTGCTTGTCGGAGCAAAAGCCTTAAAGCCCTTCAGCAGATCAGTGTGTGCTTTAGCGAAGCGCTGCATGGTTTCGGCCGGTACGTCGCGTACAAAAACATTCTCAACCTCCAGAGCCTTGTCCATCTCTTCCTTTGCGGAAGCAGCAGATTTGGGCTCGGTCTTGGCCTCGTCATTTTCGTCGCTTTCTGCGTCAGTATCGATATCATCAATATCTGCATCAGCGTCAGCGTCTTTTTCATCCTTCTTAGGTGCATAAAGATCCTGGTCAGTATTTACGGTAGACAGCAGATAAAGTCTGTCATTGGCAGAAACAAGGCTAGTATCAATTTTAACCAGCACATCACCCTGTTTATATAGGTAAGAAATAGTTATCGCCTTTTTGCCGGCAATTTTCCCTGTCTTAATAAGAGGCGTAAGCTTTTCCAGCTTTTCCTTGAGCACCTTGCTCTGAATCGTCAGATTGCCGTTACTGTCATGCTCGGCATATTTATCAAGCTCCAGCAGCGGCGCAGGCACGGTTTTCGGATTAAGCTGGGAGCGCTCCAAAAGTGCCCGCTTCTCATATTCCGCATCAAAATAAGCAGTAGAGAATTTTTCGCCTAAAATCTGCTCCATATCCTCTGCTGTGTAATAGTTAACAATATTAACTGCGGTATTTTTTAAATTCTCTTCGTTCTGATAAACCTTTTTGCTGCTGATATTGGTATACGCATAAACCTTCTTCGCTTCCAGCTTATAGTAAGGCTGTCCGTCCTTAACGCTGTAGCCTGCGTAGCTGTTTTCGTAGGCAGAAGCATGCGCAGCGCACAAAATAAGCACTGCCGCCAAGACTGTAATTTTTTTCATATACTCACCATCCTTTTGTTGGAAAAACGGTGGAATTATTTATTGTAGACGATGTTAACCATCACGCCGCTGCCCAGGTTGCAGGCATTAGCTTCATCAGTATCGATATGAACCTCGTCAGCATGCTTTACGCCCGCACGTACCAGAACATTATGCAGTGTTACGGAACGCTCGCCCTCTGTCTGGATATCAACGATATCGCCGTCCTTCAGGCCGTATTTTTCAGCGGTTTCCGGATACAGATGCACGTGGCGCGCAGCGATGATAATACCCTCTTTCAGCTCAAGCTCGCCTTTCGGACCGATGAGCTTAGCGCCAGCGCTGCCTGCGATGTCGCCACTGTTGCGGATAGGGGCATCAAGGCCAACCTTGCGCGCGTCGGTCAGAGAAAGCTCAATCTGAGTTTCCGGACGCAAAGGACCGATGATACGCAGCTTCATGGAATCCTTGGGAGTTACCATGGTAATCTGTTCTTCAGAAGCAAACTGACCGGGCTGCCCGATTGGCTTTTTAACGTGCAGCTCACTGCCTTCACCAAATAAAATATCCATATGCTCACGGCACAGATGTGCGTGACGTGCAGAAACACCTAAAACTATCGGAAATTGCATTGTATGTCACCTCATAAAATAATTTTTATTTATATACTTATTATAGCTTGAATTGTGGTAATTGTCATCAGTTATCGAAATTTTTTTCATAATTATAGCATTTTAAGAACATTCATATCCTATTATATATAGCGAATCTGCGTGGAATTGCCAAAGAAGCCTGTAACAAGCCATAAAACCGGTAATACTGGACAAAAACTGCCTGATAGCTTATACTAAAAGCTATCAAACACAAAGGAAGTACCATAATGAACGGTCAAGAATATTTACAGCAATTAGAGCAGCGTCTTGCTCACTATTATGATAAGAAGCCATTACCGAAAGCACCGGCATTTGTCCTCGCAGCAGAGCTTAACGCTGCGGACGAAGGCTATTTCATCGTGCCTTCTTTAAAGACCTACAGTGTGCAGCACAACGAATATCTTTATGCTGCGCACTTCGACAAAAAGCTGACTGCGGACATGGCTTCCCCCTATCTGCAGTTCACCAAGGACGCTATGGCAGCGCTCAAAACCACTACCGAGCACATGAGCAGCGTCTATGCACTTGTGCTTATCTGCGAGCAAGGCGTTGAGGAAAAGGCTATAGCAGACCTGCAGAAGCTCAGGCAGCACAAGGACTATTGCTTCACCCTGAAAGGCTGGTCCGATCTTGCTTTGTACCTCGTAGATATCCCTGCACAGAAGCTTTATTGCAACAAAGCAGGCGTTAAGGAAAAGGCTATTTTCGAGTTTGCCAAAGCTTGATATCTGTCGATTCACACTGGACAAGTTATTTCTCCGCGGAAAAAATAAATAGTATTCGGCTGTTAAGCATTTGCACATTTTGTACAAATCTTAACAGCTTTTTCACTTTTTTAAGTTAATAAATAATTCTGTGACAATACGTTGACAATAAGCCTAATTGTGGTATACTATTTCTATATTGCACATAAGATATAGAGTGCACTAGTAGTTATCATTTTCTAAATTATTTATTTTGCAATGATGCAAAAGGGAAAGAAAGGATGTTATTTATGAGTGGTTTATTGTTGCTTGTAGGCTCAATGGTTATCTTCTTTGTTGCCTACGTAACCTATGGTTCCTGGCTGTGTAAAAAGTGGGGTGTTGACCCTACACGTAAGACCCCGGCTGAGAGATTGTGCGATAACGTCGACTATATGCCGACCAGGCCCGCTGTATTGATGGGCCATCACTTCTCCTCCATTGCCGGTGCCGGTCCTATCGTTGGTCCTATCACCGCTGCTGTATTCGGTTGGGTTCCTGTAATGCTGTGGATTTTAATCGGCAGCATCTTCTTCGGCGGCGTACATGACTTTGGTGCTCTGTACTCCTCCATCCGTTTTGACGGCAAAACCATCGGCCAGATTATCGATGCAACTCTGGGCAAGAGCGGCAAGTTCCTCTTCTCCATTTTCGCATATGTAACTCTGCTGGTTGTTATCGCTGCTTTCGCTAACATCGTAGCCGCTACCTTCGTAGCAAGCCCGCAGGCTGCAACCGCTTCTCTGCTGTTCATCGTCCTGGCTGTTATCTTCGGCTTCTCCGTATATCGCTGCGGCCTGAGCCTCGGCGTAGGCACCGTTATCGGTGTTATCATGCTGGTTGTTGCAATTGCTCTCGGCAACATGTATCCGCTGCACCTGTCCAAAAACGTATGGGTTTGCGTCCTGATGGTTTACATCTTCGTTGCTTCCATCGCTCCTGTCTGGATTCTGCTGCAGCCGCGTGACTATCTGAACTCCTTCCTGCTGTATGCCTGCATCGCATTCGCTCTGGTTGGTATCGCAATTTATCAGCCTTCCATGCAGCTGCCGGCATTCACCACCTTTGATCCTTCCGGCAAAGGCACCAACCCGATGTTCCCGATGCTGTTCGTAACCGTTGCCTGCGGTGCTATCAGTGGCTTCCACTCCCTGGTATCCTCCGGTACTACCTCCAAACAGCTCGATAGCGAAGGCAATGCTAAGCTCATCGGCTACGGCTCCATGCTGCTTGAAGGCGTTCTGGCTGTAGTTGCAGTTGTTGCTGTAGGCTATGTTGGCGGCGACAAGCTGACCGAACTGCTGAAAAACGGTGGTCCTGTAAACGTATTTGCTGATGGCGTTGGTACCTTCATGACCAAGCTCGGCTTCTCCTTCGGCGTAGCTAAAGGCTTCGTTGCTCTGACCATCTCCGCTTTCGCTATGACTACTCTGGATACCGCAACCCGTCTGGGCCGCTTCATTTTCCAGGAGCTGTTCACTAAGGTTGATCCGAAAACCGGCGAAGCTCAAGGCAATGTTCTCACCAACCCGTTTGTTGCTACTCTGATTACCGTTGTACTGTCCGGTTATATGTCCCTTGGTTCCTACCTCACCATCTGGCCGATTTTCGGTGCTGCTAACCAGCTGTTGGCTGCCCTCTCCCTGTTGGCTGTCGGTGTATGGCTGAAGAGCGTTGGCCGTGACAACCTGATGGTTCTCATCCCGATGGCATTTATGTTCTGTGTAACTTTGGTTGCATTGGCACAAATCATCTTCGCTAACATGGCAACTCATATCATTACCGCTGCATTGGGTTCTGTACTCTTCATCCTGGCAATTGCACTGTTCCTGGAATCAAGAAAGTATCTCTTCGGTGGTGCAAAATAACCAAATATGCTCTAAGCATTAAACACTGAACGTGTTCAATGGCTGTTACGAATTTCGTAATGAAGTACGTAACAGCCATTTTTTTGTTGATATTTTATACTATATATAGTATCATAAAGAAAGAAGGTATATTATGACATCCCTCGAGAAAAAACTCCGCGCTCTGGCCAACGGCAAGGATTTGCCTTGGGACCAGACCAAAGCTCTCTTAGAAAGGTTAGGAGCTGAAGTCATTCCTCCGCGTAGTGGTGGCAGTCATTTTAAAATTGTTTGCAAGGGATACAGTACAATGTACATCCCTGTACACAAAGACTCTATCAAAAAGATTTATGCACGTCAGATTGCAGATTTATTGAGCGATTTAGCGAAAGGTTAAGGTGAGGCAGATGAAAAAAAAAGACTTTAACTATTACATGTCCTTAAACTATCCTGTTGAAATCAGCGTTATTCCCGAGGATGAAGGCGGCGGTTACTTTGCCTGCATTCCCCTGCTCCCCGGTTGCTGGAGTGATGGCGAAACCTTTGAGGAAGCATACAAAAATATCTTGGAGGTAAAAGGTCTCTGGATTGAAGATATGCTCGACCGCGGTATGCCCATCAACGAGCCGAATATTAAGCCTCGTTTCAGCGGCAGGTTCGTAGTGCGTGTACCCAAAACACTGCACCGTCTGCTGGCCGAAGAATCAGAACGTGAGGGCATCAGCCTGAACCAGTTCGTCAATAACTCGTTGGCCTTTGTTGTTGGCCAAAAGCTTGCACACTAAAAACAGCTCCTCGATACGACCGTATCGGGGAGCTTTAACTTCCATAAGAAAAGCTAGTCTGCCGCAACTACAGTTACAACAGAATGGCTTCATTATATATATAATTTATCAAAAAACTTAGGATCTCTTCTTCAGTTCTTCAAACAGCATCGGATTCAGTACGCGGATATAGGTGCCCTTCATGCCCAGGGATTTAGTTTCAATCAGGCCGGCACTTTCAAATTTACGCAGTGCGTTAACGATAACGGAACGGGTAATGCCTACGCGGTCAGCAATCTTCGAAGCAACCAGCAGACCTTCGTTGCCATTCAGCTCGCCCATAATGTTTACAATAGCTTCCAGCTCGGAATAGGACAGGGTGGAGAAAGCAACCTGTACGGTAGCCTTCTTGCGGATTTCTTCGGAAACAACTGCTTCGCGATCATGCAGAATTTCAACGCCCAAAACAGTAGCAGCATATTCAGCCAACAGCAAATCATCATCATCGAATTCCGCATCATATTTAGCAACAATCAGGGTACCAAGGCGTTCGCCATTGCCGTAAATAGGTACAACAGTAGTCATCTTACCGTTAAAAATACATTTTGTATCAGCAACAAAAGAGCAGTTCTGATTCTGATGAGGAATGTTGGCCAGCGTTTCCTTAACGCTCATAATAAAGCCCAGATAATCCTCAGGGAAACGCATATCGTCAAGAACCTGCTCGCGCATAATATCGCATTCAAACTCGTGAATCAGCGCATAACCCTTTACGCCGCCTTTACGTCCGACAATATAGGTGTTTGCTTCAATAACGTCACGCAACAACTTTGCAATAGCGTTAAACTCAACCTTATCTCCTTTTTGTAAAAGCTTGTTAATCTTTCTGGTCTTTTCCAACAATTTCATGATTTTACCCTCCTAAAAAAAATTATGCTCTTGGATGATTCTTCTTGTAAACATTCGTCACATGTTCATTTGAAACGTGCGTGTAAATTTGCGTTGTTGATAAATTCGCATGTCCTAAAAGCTCCTGTACCGAACGCAAATCGGCACCATGCTCTAAAAGATGCGTTGCGAAGGAATGGCGTATCGTATGCGGACTGACATTTTTATGGATAGCCAGCATATTTATATATTTCTCTAAAATACGCCTTACACTGCGGTCCGTGAGCCTACCACCACGGTTATTGACGAAAATGAAGTCATGCTTCTGCTGATATTGAAGCATCAGCTGCTGTCGTACACGGTAATATGTGCTTAACGCAGCACAGCAGGTGTGGCCTACCGGCATAACTCTTTCCTTATTACCCTTGCCGAGCAGAAGCACGAACCGGTTGCTCAGGTCTACTCTTTCCAGAGTAAGCCCTACTAGCTCGGATACACGGCAGCCGGTAGCATAAAGCATCTCCAGCACCGCCTGGTCGCGAACACCCAACACCTTACTTTTATCGGGCATCGCCAACAGCTCGTTGATTTCAATTTCATCCAAAAAAGCCGGCAGCTTTTTTTCCAGCTTTGGTGTGCGCACCTTTGTCAGCGGACTATATTCAATAACCGCTTCACGCACAAGGTATTTAAAAAAGGAACGCAGTGCAGATATCCTGCGGGCAATCGTCCTGCGCGCATACTGCTTTTCGTTAAGCTCTGCGAGATAGCCACGCACATCCAAAGGACCTGTCTGCTGCCAGAAAAAATTCTGCTTGTTTCTGCGCAGCATAAACTCCGCAAAGGCAGCCAAATCCTTTTGATAGCTTTCAATCGTATGCTGAGAACAATTTTTTTCAACCTCCAGATAAGTTAAAAACCTTTCCGGATAGTTATTAACTGTAGTGTCCATAATCTAAAAATACCTTCATTTTATTTTATCACACAAAACCGTAAGAATCAAGCTAATATTGCTATTCTTTCTAATTTTCTAACAGCTTTGCAACGCTTGAAAAAAACAGTGCTAAAAAGCACTGTTTCATCATTGAATCAGCAGTCATACGTTACAGAATTTATCCTATAACATGTAAACTGATTTGTCAAGTAATTGAAAATGATTTTACTATTTTGTCAAAATTTAACTCTGAAATTGTATCTTTAGCTACGATTTCAGCTATAATCATTCCTAATTACTTACAATTATTTACGTGTCAGCTTATAGATAAGCGCATTGCAGATTGCTGCAGCAACGTTGCTGCCACCCTTGCGGCCGCGGGCAACGATATAAGGAATACCGGTCTTCATGATGATTTCCTTGGATTCCACAACGTTTACAAAGCCTACAGGAACACCGATAACCAGCTCCGGCTTAATCTTGCCTTCCTTAACCAGCTCGTCCAGACGAACCAGTGCGGTCGGTGCATTGCCTACGGCAATGATTACCGGGCCTTCGATGGTGCAGGCCTTTTCCATGCAGGCAGCGGCTCTGGTGGAGCCTGCTTCCTTAGCGCGTGCCGCAACATCGGGATCTGCCATGAAGCAGACAGCCTTTGCGCCCAGCTTGCCCAAGCCCATTTTGTTAATGCCGGTGCAGGCCATGTTGGTATCGGTAACGATGGTAGCACCCTTTTGCAGTGCATCCAGCGCCTTCTCTACTACGCCGTCGGAGAACAGCATATTGCGGGCATAATCAAAATCTGCGGAGGTATGGATAACACGCTTAACGATATCAATCTTCTCGGGGTCGATACGAATCTGCCCCAGCTCCTCACCGATAATTTCCATACTACGTTTTTCAATGTCAGCGGGTAAAACATTTTGTAAATGCATTATTTTACACTACCTTTCTTAACAGATGCTGCAAGGCCGAAGCCTTATTTTTCAATGCCTACACGCGCCGGAATACCTCTTTTGAAGGGGTGCTTGCGCATGCAGACCTCAGATACATAATCAGCCAGCTCCACCAGCTCAGGTGCCGGATTACGGCCTGTCATAACAACCTCCAGCTCCTGCGGCTTGTTCTTCAGGAATTCTACTAAAGCAGCCTGGTCAAAAACGCCGGTATTGCAGGCACCAATGATTTCGTCGAAAATCAGCAGGTCGATATGCTCGTTGGCGCATTTTTGCTTAACCTTATCGAAAAGCACCATATGCTCGCGCTTAACCTCTGCCTTTTCCTCATCGTTCATCTGGAAGGTGAATTTCTTGGTTTCCTTGCCGCGCATTACCTCAATATTGGGCAGCAGTGCCAGGCTCGCAAGCTCGCCTGTCGGTCTGCTTTTGAGGAACTGTACAATCAGTACATGGTTGCCATGGCCTGCGCAGCGGATTGAAAGACCCATAGCAGCAGTGGTTTTTCCCTTGCCATCGCCACAGTAAATATGAATCAGCCCACCGTCTTTCATTCAGACACCTGCTTCCAAAATCTCATAGATTTTCTTCATATCCAGATTTTCGCGGATGCTGTCGGCAAGAATATCGTATTGCTGACGTTTGTATTCCGCAAAGTTAATGGTCTGGATATCATCCATCTTTTTACCCTTCTTGGCCAGCAGCGCTTCTACAATCTTCACGGCAATACCATCGCCGTCAAAGACGCCGTGTACATAGGTACCGTAAACATTGAGCTTACCTTCGGTGTTCTGAGAGCCTTCGGCCATAATCTCACCGTTCTCATGAATCGGGCTGATAGAGGTCAGTGCCTTCTCCTCGGGGAATTCGGTTACACCGGAGTGAATCTCATATCCGTAAAGCGGCAGACCGCTCAGTGCGGAGAAAATGCCCTGCACCTGACCGAATTTGCCAGCCATCTGGATGGTACGTTTCTTTTCGATAAAGGTAGTTTCGATATCCAGCAGGCCCATGCCGGGAGTAACGTTGGCCTTACCGGTGCCGTCCTCTTCGCCGTACGGGTCGGAAATCTGCTTGCCCAGCATCTGATAACCGCCGCAGACACCGAACACTACGGTACCGCTGTTAGCATGCTTCAAAATAGCAGCTTCCATACCGCTCTGGCGCAGCCATTTCAGGTCACCGGTGGTATTTTTGGTACCGGGGATAATAATCATATCCGGCTGGCCCAATTCGCGTACACTGGTTACATAGCGCAGGGATACGCCGGGAATCAGCTCGAATACGTTGAAGTCTGTATAATTGGACATACGCGGAATGCGTACAACCGCAATATCAATCAGCTTAACCTCACTGCGGCCGCTGATACGCTCGGAGAGGCTGTCCTCGTCCTCGATATCAACCTTCAGCATCGGCAGCACGCCTACGATAGGCACGCCTGTTTTATCTTCGATCATCTTCAGACCGGGGCGCAGGATTTCTACGTCACCGCGGAACTTGTTGATGATAACACCCTTAACCATTTCTCTTTCGTCATCCTCCAACAGCATCAGTGTGCCGTAGATGGAAGCGAAAACACCGCCACGGTCAATATCTGCTACCAGCAGCACGGGAGCCTTGGCCATTTTAGCCATGCCCATGTTGACAAAATCGTCCTTTTTGATGTTAATTTCCGCCGGGCTTCCTGCACCCTCGATGCAGACGATATCAAACTTGGAAGCCAGCGTATCAAACGCCTTCTGTACCTCCGGACGCAGAGTATGCTTCATTGCATAATATTCGCCGGCCTTCATGGTACCGATTGCTTCGCCGTTGACAATAACCTGGGAACCGCTGTCGCTGGTAGGCTTCAGCAGAATAGGATTCATCAGTACGCTGGGTTCGATATTGGCTGCTTCAGCCTGCACAACCTGCGCACGTCCCATTTCCGCACCCTCGGCGGTGATAAAGGAATTCAGCGCCATGTTCTGGGATTTGAACGGTGCTACCTTGTAGCCATCCTGATTGAATACACGGCATAAACCTGCTGTTACCAGACTCTTGCCTGCATTGGACATGGTACCTACTATCATAAGTGCTTTTGCCACTTTAATCACTCTCTTTCATCAAAAAGTCCAGTATGTCACGGTAGCTTTGCAGCCGGATAATGTGACCTGTGGTATTAAGATAGCCTGCAATCACAGGCGTGCAACCGTCACCGTGCTTGCCTGTTACCGAACTGGTAACGTGGTCGCCGCAGATGACGAGCTTCAGTGGTTCATGATACTTTGCTGCTATGGTCTGTAAAAACTGGGTATCTATCCTGCTGATAAAATCAGCCTTGCCCTGATAATCATAACGATGTGAAGCCTCGTCACTGCCGTTGAAATGTGCAATAACGAAATCATCCTGCTGCAGCATAGCAAGTGTTGCTTCGGCCTTCGCCATAATATCAGTGTCCACATCGCCGGTTGCATTCGGCGGTGTTATTACATCCATGCCCAAGGCTTTGGCGATGCCGATGACAATCTCCGCCTTGCACACCGCCCCACCGCGCAGTCCGTGCAGACCGCTGAAGGAAGGCAGTCCCTGACGGGCTGAAGGGGCCCAGGGATAGAGGATGTACTGCAGGCCGTCGCGGGCAAAGGGCTGCAACCTTTTTGCCGACTCCTGCAAAAAATAGTTAATGGACAGAGATTGGCTACGCAGCTCCTGCAGCAGCTTGCTTACATCCTCGCCTACACTTTCGTGCGGCGGCTGTACTGTGCAGTCCAGCACGCTTGCTTCCCTGTTCATCACTAAAAGGTTACGGTATTCGGATAAATGAATAAACTCTATATCTTTAAAGATACCGTCACAATGTTTGGCAGCCTGCTGCATCTCCAGCGGCGTAAGTCCCTGCCCGTTAAAGGCAGCAAGACGGCCGGATGCATCAACAGCAGCCAGATTGCAGCGCAACACCATTTCATATTCGGAAATATCACGATTGTGCGCCAACAGCTCCAGATAAGCACGGTTGCGCGGTATATCCTTTTTATCTACACCCAGAAGCCGCAGAATACAGCTGCAGCTTTCGGGAATGATGTCATTTTCACATATGCTGAAGCTCCCAAGTGTCCCGGAAGCAGCCAGCGCATCCATTGCAGGATGCACTGCGTGCTCAAAGGGAGTCTGTCCCTGCCATGCAGAAATCGGGGAATCGCCTAAGCCATCAATTAATACTAATAAAGAGCGCATGTTTTTATTGCTTCCTTAAGTGCTTTAATTAGACCGCGGTTCTGCACTCTCGTTTTGACCGCGATACGGTAATATCCTGCCTGCAGATTTTGGTAGTTGGCGCATGAACGTATCAGATAGCCACGCTCATGCAACAGCTCCGGAAGATTTTCCGGCTGCGGCAGATAAAAGAAAATATAATTGGCCTCCGAGCCGTATACCTTAGCACCCAAAGCTGCAAGCCGGTTACGCAGATAGCTGCGCTCCTGCTCAATCAGCTTAAAGGATTTAGCCAGATATTCGTGCTCCTTTAAAGCAGCCTTGCCTGCCTCCTGCGCCAGAATGGAAACGTTCCAGTCCTGACCGCTCTGATGCAGCGCTGTGATCAACTCACTGCTGCCGCTGAGGCAGTAGCCTAAGCGGATGCCGGGCATCGCAAAGGTTTTGGTGAAGGCCTTAAGGATAACCAGTTCAGGATAGGTTGCCAGCAGATCACGCATGCTGAAGGCCTTTTCCTCACTGACAAAATCCATAAAGCATTCATCTATCAAAAGATGGGCTCCTACCAGACGGCATTTGTCGAGAATCTGCACCAGCAGCTCACGGCTCGTCAGCTGGCCGGTAGGATTATTGGGATTACAGATAACAACCAGATCTGTATCGGGCGTAATCGCATCAACAATATCATTATTGTCAGCAGCAAAATCACGCGCCTCCTGCAGATTATAATAGCTTATTTTGCAGTCTACCGTGCGCAGAGCCTTTTCATAATCGGCAAAGGTAGGTGCCAATAAAAGTGCTCGTCCGGGCTTCAAGGCCAGCGCCAGACGGAACAGCACGTCGGCCGCACCGTTACCGAAGAAAATATAATCCTGCGGCAGCTGCAGATAGCTTGCTGTCACCTCTGCCAGCTCGCGGCAGAAGGGATCAGGATAGTTGATACAAAGCTTTAAAGCCTGTTGAACGGCCTGCTTTATACCAAGCGGCAGGCCAAGAGGATTGATATTGGCAGAATAATCTACGAAGGGACGACCATCCTTGGTCAGCTTTTCCGTATAGATATCTCCGCCGTGTTCGTATTTATACATCATCTTCTACCTGCTTCATTTCAAAATAAGACTGTTAACCAGATAAATCAGAGAAAACAGCAACAGGCTGAGAACAGCCGTCATATAAAGTAAATTGTTGGTGGTAACTATATCCTCGGGGCACACCGGACGGATGTCGTCGCCGATTGTTTCCTTGTGGACGAGTTTACCGAAATAAAAATGATCGCCGCCGAGCTGAATGTTCAAGGCACCGGCCGTAACTGATTCCGTCATTGCGGAATTAGGACTGAGATGATGATAGCGGTCGCGCCAGAATGTCTTCCACGCTCTCTTGGCATCAAGATTAAGGAAATAAGATGCCACAATCATTACCAGACCGGTAATACGCGCGGGAATCAGATTGGCCAAATCATCTAGCTTGGCAGCACAGCGTCCAAAATAAAGATACGTGTCATTTTTATAACCGACCATGGAATCCATAGTATTTATGCCTTTGTACAAAAAGGCCAGAGGAGCGCCGCCGATAAACATATAGAACATCGGAGCGATGATGCCGTCGGCAGTATTTTCCGCAACGGTTTCTACTGCTCCCTTAGTCACCTCTGCAGCATCAAGTTCTTTTGTATCACGCCCAACGATCCAGGAAAGCTTCAGTCTTGCATCCACAAGATCGTTATCCTTCAGAGCAGTGTATACCTTCATGCTTTCGTCACGCAGACATTTTGTAGCAAAAATCTGGTAGCACATAACGGTTTCCAGAGCAAAACGCAGCCAGGGGTTAACATGTTCCGCCAACGTCAGCACAGCATACGGCACGGCAAAGGCAAGAACCAGAACGATTATTACCATCAAGGCACCGCCGAGCAGTAATGCTGTCTCGCCGGGAGCAAGCATACGCCGCAGTTTTTTATCCAGAAATCCTATTAAATTGCCAATTAAGCAGATCGGATGCGGCAACCAATGCGGGTCGCCGAAAATCAAATCTAAAATAAAACCTGCTACAATTGCGCCTAAGGTCATCATCTAAGCAAACTCCCCTTTTCAGCAGTCTGTCGACTGCTATTTAGCAGCATACGCTGCACATTGTTTGATAAAGCTGCGGGCAAATTCAGGATTGCCCCACAGGTGGATGTGCGGATAACCGGCATAAAGTGTCGGTGTTGTATTCGCGCATTCCCAGCTGCCGCGGCCGGACGCCTTGGCAGCTATAAAGCTTGCACCGTTGTTGGTGCTGTCGGAGTAATGGAACTCGTGTCCATTTATCGTACCACCGGCAGGACACAGCAGATTATCCTGCTGCGCCGTCAGGTGCACATATCCGAAGCGCGTCAGCTTTTTAGTCATGGCCGATTCGCCCTTCAATGCACCAACCCAGCTGTACAGCTTATCGCCGTCGCGATAATGCTCCAGCAGATACATGAAGCCGCCGCATTCCGCAAAACAAGGCATACCGCCGTCGATAGCGGTTTTTAGCTCCTGCAGCAGCGTTTTGTTATCCGCTAATTGCTGTGCGTAAAGCTCGGGATAGCCTCCGCCCAATACAAGGCCGCTGATGTTCTCCGGGAGATGCGCATCAGCTATCGGGCTGAAGGGTACGAGCTCCGCACCCAGCTCAGCTAAGAGGTCAAGTGCGTCCTGATAGTAGAAACAGAAGGCTTTGTCCATAGCGACAGCCACACGCATACGTCCGACGGGTTCAAGGCTTACCTCGTCATATGTAAGCGGTGCAGCCTGCGCCGCTATCTGCAGCAGGCCGTCCAGATCAACTGATTTGGCTGCCTGAGCTGCCAGCTTGGCAACTATCTGCTGCAAATCTCCTATTTCCTCAGCTGTAACCAGGCCTAAATGACGGCTTTCAAAGTTACAGTCTTGCATCACCGGGAAGTAACCTAACAGCTTCACACCGGTTTCGCGTTCAATTACATCCTTATAGAAAAGATAGCTCATCGGATTAACATTGTTCAGAATAGCGCCGACGATGTAGCTGTCGCTGCGGAATTCCTTAAAGCCCTTGATGGTCGCAGCAATGGATAAGGCGGCTCCCTTGCTGTTGACAATCAATACTACCGGAACATCGCAGGTGCAGGCCAGCTCATAAGCACTGGCTTCCGTGGTTTTACCCATACCGTCGTAAAAGCCCATCGCTCCTTCAAAGACAGCTACATCCGCATGACGTGCATTTTTTGCCACCAGATAACGGGTTGTCGCCTGCCCCAGCATGAACAGATCCAGATTGCGGGATTTTGCTCCGATAACACGAGAATGAAACATCGGGTCAATATAATCAGGTCCTGATTTGAAGGCTGCCACAGACAGCCCTTTTTCCATCAGCGCCTTCAGCAGGCCGCAGACGATAGTTGTCTTGCCGCTGCCGCTACCGGGAGCACTGATCATAAAACGTGGAACTTTTACTTCAGCCATGTTAATCTTCCTTCTTCAATGCAGTCATTACATATACAGGGTTTTGTGCCATCATCAGGTTGTAGCTGCCCAGATGCTTGCTGCGCGCTACAAACACATTGACGATTTCCAGACTGTAAGCGGGATGCTCCTTGTAATAAGCAGCAACCTCTGCCAGAGTTTCTACCGTAATGGCATTGATTACAACACGGCAGTTACTGTTCTTGGCATAAATTACATCCAGCATTTCACACAAATCGCCGCCGCTGCCGCCTACGAAAACACAATCGGGAGCAGGCATGGCTTTGATGTTTTCCAAAGCCTCACCAGCAATAACCTCCAGATTGTCAACGCCAAATAAGGCCTTGTTCTTTCCGAGGAGCTCAACGGCAACAGGGTTGCGCTCAAATGCCCAAACCTTACCTTGGCTGGCCAGCAGAGCCAGCTCAATGGAGCAGGAGCCTGTACCGGCACCGATGTCATAAATCAAATCCGTAGCCTTCGGCTGCAGCTTGGACATCGATACGCTGCGTACCTCCTGTTTGGTCATAGGCACCTTGCTGCGCTGGAACAGGTCATCGGCAAGGCCGTGTACGGTAGAGGTAAAGCTTTGCGCATCCTCGTTCAAAATCATCATTACGGACAAGGACGGGAAATCCAAGGCACTAATTTCTTTCGCCGTACCGCTGGTGATTTTTTCTTCGGGATACGAAAGGTTTTCACCGACATAGACCTTAACCTGACCAAGACCATGCTCACACAACTGTGCGCACAGCTTTTGCGGAGAATTTTCTCCGCCGGTCAAGGAAAATACCTTTTTGTTACGGGCAACTGCCGCTACCAGATTTTGCGTACGTCCGTGCATGCTGACGATTTTGGCGTCATCCCAGGACAGCTGCAGCTTGGAGGAAAAATACACCAGGCTGCTGATGCCGCAGTAGCGGACACATTCACAATCCGGCAGCTTACCGCTGATGGTTTTGGCGAGGCTGAAAAAGCCTACATCGCCGGAAACCAGCACCGCCAGCACATCCTTATCAGGCTGTGCCTGCGCTGCAATCTCAGCAATAGCAGCAGTTTTGATTGTATCATATACAGTTTTGCTGCTGTCTGCAAAAGCAGCCAGCATGCGTTTGTCGCCAATCAAGATATTACTTGAGGCAATAGCCTGACGTGCTTCGCCGGTCAGCAAATCGGGATTACCGGGGCCGATACCGACGATGTTTACGCGTAATTTTTGCGACATAGGAAGCAAGCCTCCTTTTTATTTATATCAATTACCGGCAGCAAAATGCTGCTTGAGGTAATCAACAATCTCACTATAACCGGCACCAGTTTCCTCCTGTGCACGGCCGATGACTATCAGCTTGGCGCCGGCAGCAGCCGCTGCCTCCACCTTTTCGTCAAAGCCGCCGACAGCACCGGAATCCTTGGTCACCATAAACTTGCTGCCATACTTTTTCAGCATAGCGACATTCAGCTCTTTGCTGAACGGTCCCTGCATACAGATAATATGCGCAGGCTTGTAACCAAGCTTAAGAGCAATCTGCAGGCTGCTTTCCAGCGGCAGGATACGCAAAACGATACGCTCGGCGTAATCATGCACAGCGGTGAAGTCCGGCAGATTCTTGCTTCCGGTAGTCAGGAAGATGCCGCCGTCCAGATGATTCAGAAGCTCAACTGCTTCCGCAAAATCGTGAACGGTAATGTAATCGCCGCCCTCGCCCGACGGACGCACCAGGCGCAGATATTCAACCTGCTCTGTGCTGCAGGCCTCCTGCACCGTTGCGGTAACAACGGTAGCATAAGGATGCGTAGCGTCGATAACGCAGGCAGGGCGATGCTCCCGAATAAAGGCACGCATAGCCGCAAGGTCCATACGCTCTGCCATAACGGTCATTCCCGGCTGCGGCTCAATTAAGGACGCACCGTAATCCGTAGCAACAGAAACATACAGCTCCACCGGCAGCTTAGCCAGCTCCTTAATCAGGCGGCGTCCCTCACTGGTACCGCCGATAAGCCAGATTACCGGTTTCATGCCAGCTTGTAACCACGCGGGGTTACCATACGGCCATTAATTACTTCGGTCTGGGTGTTGCCGATAATAACGGTAGAGAACATATCTACCTGTTTATCGCGCAGCTCTGCCAGAGTAGTCAGTTCAAAATCCTGACCATCGCGGCCGATGTTGCGTACAATGCCTGCAGGAATGGTACCGGGCTGATTTTTCAGCATGATATCGCAAGCCTTTTGCAGGTAATCATGACGCTTGTGGCTGGAAGGATTGTACAGGCAGATGCAGAAATCGCCTTTGGAAGCGCAGTCAAGACGCTTCTCGATTTTTTCCCACGGAGTCAGCAAATCGCTGAGGGAAATCAGGCAGAAGTCGCTGATCAGCGGTGCGCCCAATACAGCAGCGCCGGAGCATGCTGCTGTAATGCCGGGAACAACCTCGATTTCAATTTCGGGATGATCCTTGGCAACCTGGCACATAATGCCTGCCATGCCGTAAACGCCTGCGTCGCCGCTGGAAATCATAGCAACGGTTTTGCCCTTCAGAGCTTCGTCCAGAGCCAGCTTGCAGCGGTCAACCTCTTTACGCATGCCGTTGGAGAGAAATTCCTTCTCCTTGAAATCTTCCTTAATCAGGTTAACATATACATTGTAGCCTGCAATAACATCGCAGGACTTCAGTGCGTCGTAAGCTCTTTTGGTCATTTGCTCTACGCCGCCGGGGCCAAGGCCCACAACAAATAATTTACCCATTATCTCGTCTCCTTAATCAGTCTTCAATCCAGTTCTGGCAAAATCCAGGACCAGGTTTTCGGCTGCAACAGCCAGAGTCACACCATTCAGACTTGTCTTGCGCAGTAGCAGCCTGCCGCCCTTGCTGTCTTTCACAGCACTGCGCTCGCATACGTTGCTTACACCAACTACGCTCTGCACAAAGGCCGACGGCGTGAAATCGCCTGCTACGCTGTTCAATTCATCGGCTGAATAGAAATTAGCAGCAAAGTTATATTTTTTGGCAAAGGCCAGTAAACCCTGCTCGTCTTTTTTCAAATCTACGCTAGCGATTGCCACAACGGAACGCTTGTCCAGCTGCAGCTTTTCCAGCTCCGGCAGTACCAGAGCTTCAATATTTTCCAAAGGCGTATTGCGACGGCAGCCGATTCCCAGATGCACAATCTTGGGAAGCAGGCGCACCGTAGTAGCAAACGGCTGCAAATGCTTTTGCAGCGTAACAGCCATGCCGACAGGCAGGCTGCTGTCCTCAACTACCAGCTTGGGCAGAGAACCGGTAAGCTGAAATTCCTTATCATAATACAGGCCTACCTTTTCATCACCCACCAGTGCTGCGGCAAAATCCTTGGCTGCTGCCAAAGAGCACAGCACCATGCGGTTGCGGGCCGCCCATTCGTCAACAGCGAAAAGGCCGTTGACATCTGTCGCCGTAGTTACGCAGGCAGTTGCGCCCAGCGCTGCCGCCAGACAACGCGAAAGCTCATTGGCTCCGCCGATGTGACCTGCAAGCAGAGGAATAACAAAGCTGCCGCGTTCGTCTACCGAAATAACCGCAGGGTCCGTCAGCTTGCTTTTGATAAAGGGCGCGATAGTACGCACCGCAATACCAACAGCGCCGACGTAAACCAACGCCTGACATTTGTTGAAAACAGCTGCGCAGGCACCGTTATGGTCCGGCAGCATCGGGGCAATGCCCGTCTGCTCCGCATATTTCGCTACAGTCTGCAGCTCCGTTTCATAACCGATGCTGTGCAGATATTCGGCAACTTTTTTGCTCAGCTCCGCGCCACGCGCCGAAAAGGAAAATATAGCCGCGCGCATAGCTTATTTAACCTCGGGCTTAACGTCCAGTTTAGTCGGGTCTGCTTCACGGAAGCCGTGAGCGAAGGTCGGGTTGTACAGCTCGCTGCGGTCATAAGCATTGCCCAGAAAGCCGCCGACAGTAATCAGCGCAGTTTTGTTGATACCGTATTTAGCAGCGTTTTCTGCCAGGGTACCAACGGTGCAGCGGATAACCATTTCATCCGGCCAGGATGCTTTGTAAACAATAGCAGCCGGAGTATCGTTTCTGTAACCGCCTCTTACGAGCTCGGTCTGCAGTTTTTCCAGCATGCCGCTGCTCAGGAAAATAACCATAGTTGCCTTGTGGGCAGCATAATCAGCAATCTTCTGATGGCTCGGAACCGGAGTACGGCCTTCCATACGGGTGATAATAACGGATTGGCTTACGTTCGGCAGAGTGTATTCAGCCTTCAGGCAAGCAGCAGCAGCGCAGAAGGAGCTTACGCCGGGAACAACCTCGTAGTCAAGGTTGTAGCTGCGCAGCAGGTCAATCTGCTCGCGATGTGCACCGTAAATGCTGGGGTCACCGGTGTGCAGGCGTACAACCAGCTGGCCTGCCTGAGCTGCGGGAACCATAGCAGCAATAACCTCTTCCAAGGTCATGGTTGCGCTGTTCATAATAGTACATTCCGGTTTGCAGTATTTCAGCAATTCCGGGTTAACAAGGGAGCCTGCGTAAATAACCAGGTCAGCCTTTTCCAAAAGCTCTTTACCTTTTACAGTAATTAAATCAGCTGCACCGGGACCAGCACCAATAAAATAGATCATTATTCATCAAACTCCTTTTCTTTAACCAATATTACAGAGAAATAGCTGCTCTTAGGATCTACTTCTTCAAGGTTACGATAGATTTTTTCACCCGGCAGGCCGCATCTTTCAACCATACCGGAATTTTTAATGAGCTTACGCTCGCGCAGCTCGTCAACTACACGGCCGATTTCGCTTGCAGATTTCATCAGCACCTTGTTGCCAGGGCCATCTAGGAATGCTGCGGACTGTTTGTAGCTGCCGGGCAGAACAATCAGCGGTTCCGCTCTTTCGCACAGGGAAGTGTTCAGCTTAGCTGCAACAGCGCAGATAGAGGTTACGCCCGCAACCAGCTCTGCATCATAGCCATCCTTCAGCACCAGCTTATGAACGTAAATGCAGGTTGCATATACGGTAGGACAGCCAAGAGTGATGAATACAACGTTTTTGCCTTCATCAAGCAGCTTTTCAATAGCATCGGCACCCTCGCGGTGTGCTTTGTCCATTGCTGCCATATCCTTAGTCATAGGCATATAAACAATCAGCTGGGGTTTTGCATCAAGATCTACTACGTGATTAACGATTTCCTTAGCCGTCATTACGTCGGTATCTCCCTTAGGCAATGCAACAACGTCACATTCCTTCAACAGGCGTACAGCCTTCAGGGTCATTAATTCCGGGTCTCCGGGACCGATACCAACACTATAAAGTTTGCCTCTCATTCTCTCATACTCCTTTTTGCTTATGTAGCTGGATTAATTCGTCTGCGTACTTGGTCTTGCCCAAAATGCCATAAACATTGGAAAACATCAAAGCAGCCGTTTTTATTTTGCCATGCACTCTATGCTGCATGTAAAAATCAATTTTTTCCGTAACCTTGTCCATTACAGGCTCAAAAATTTGCTCCCGTTTCAGAACCTTAGTCACTTCATCGGTAGTAAGGCAGCCGTAAATCTCACGTCCTACCTCCACCGAAGCTCCGTGGAACATCGCCTCCAGAGCAAACAGCTCCGTGCGGCAGTCCGCATACTTGGAATGTGTATTCATTACGCCCTGCGCCACCTTCACCAGCTTACCGGAATGGCCGATAAGCAGCAAGGTTTCAAAGCCGCAGTAAACAGCATAATCCAAAAGCTCACCCACAAAGTTACTGCAGGTAACATGACCTTCAAGGTCAAGCTTCATTTCATCGCGGGTAAAATCCTCGCCGTAGTTACCGAAGAACACCAACAGATTTTTATTGCCGCGTGCCTTCTGCGCTCTGATTTCCACATACATCGTTTCAATCAGTGCCTTTTCACTCATCGGCTCAACAATGCCACTGGTTCCTAAAACCGACAGACCGCCGATAATACCAAGACGGGGGTTGAAGGTTTTCTTGGCAATTTCTACACCTGCGGGAATAGAAATCGTCAGCTTCATGCCGCCGTTATAACCGGCAGTCTCCATAGCCTTGCCAACCTCCTGCGTAATCATTCTGCGCGGCGTGGGATTAATTGCCGGTCCGCCGACAGCACATGCCAGACCTGGCTTAGTCACCCTGCCTACGCCTACGCCGCCATCCAGCTCAATACCGCTGCCATCAGTCCTTTCGGCTCTGGCATAAACCAGTACACCGTTAGTATCATCAGGATCGTCACCGGAATCCTTGCGGATTGCGCAGCTGACGTAATCCGGAGTCATCTCTACATCCAAAGGCTCGAGATCAAGTACGATGCCCTTGGGAGTGTCAATGCGCACAGTTTCAACGCGCTCGCCTGTCAGCAGCATGATTACTGCTGCCTTGGATGCGGCCGTTGCACAGCTGCCGGTAGTATAACCACAACGCAAAACCTTTCCTTGCGAAAACTGATATTCTTCCAAAGTGCAGCTCCTTCACAATTAATTTTCCCATCTGATAGGGATTATCGATAATAAAAAAAGACTTCTGCCGAATCCGACAAAAGCCATAAAGACAGAATTAACTAATGACAATTATTCCATGCAATTAGCAAACTCAACTGCCTCCATCACCCGTGGATTCAGAATAAAGCATGGGCTGACTGCTGACTTAGACACAAGGCCTTCACAGCGGCGGGACCGTCAGGAGTTAACCATCTTGTCAATTAAGAATGAATCACCCACACCAATAACCTGTTTTATTATATCATAAATAAATAAAATTTCCAATACTTTGCATAAGAAAAAGCAGATAAGCCGAAGCCTATCTGCTTGAAACTCTTAGAGAACACGGCAAGCGCCGTAATAACGTGCGCCCCAATAGCCGGTAAATGCGGAAGAAACAGTTACGCCGGTGCTGGTGCCTGCATGAATGAAGTTGCCGTCACCAACATAAATACCAACATGAGAAGCACCCGGTTCATATGTGGTAAAGAAAATCAAATCGCCGGGACGAAGCTGGCTCATGGAAATCTGACGGCCGGAGTAGAACTGGCTGTCAGCCATACGCGGCAGATATATACCGGCTCTGGCAAATGCATACTGGGTAAAGCCGGAGCAGTCAAAACCATAAGGAGTAGTTCCACCAAATACATATGGAGTACCGATGACACTGTAAGCAGAACGCAGTACGTTGCGTACAACGGAATTGCTACGATTAGGAGGCATCTCCCTGTTCATCAGCGCTCTATAAGTAGCTGATCCTACAACACCATCAACCTCTAATCCTTTATCAGCTTGGAAGTTTTTAACAGCTCTTTCAGTTTCGGGACCGAAATCACCATCTATATTATTAATAGAATAACTTAATTCTAGCAATCTCTTTTGAATCGCCACTACTTCCTGCCCATTGTCTCCGCGTTGGAAGGAAGCCAAAGCTGTTACAGCACAGCTTAAACTAAACAAAACTGTCATACAGAAAACTAATACTTTGCGTTTGACCACTGGCACCTACATCCTTTCTTCTTTTTTAAGACATACTTATTATACCACAAAATACCGTTTCTGTAAAATGCTAATTTGTTATAATATTAATGCGCTTATTTTGCTTTATTTTCATTTATTTTGTTACAGTTCTGCAGATGGCGCGCCACTAAATATAGTGGTCTATGCTTGATTTCTTCAAAGATACGCCCAATATATTCGCCCAGGATACCTATCCCTACAAGCTGAATTCCTCCAAGAAACAAAACACTGACTGTAGTAGTTGCCCACCCCGGAACGGCATCGTTGGTCACAAATTTCACATAAAAAACATGGCCCAAAAGCAGAATACTGCACATACCGAAAACAATACCGATGTAAAAAGCCCAGCGCAAAGGCAGGTTGGAAAAGGCTGTAATACCGTCCAGCGCAAAGTGCAGCATCTTGTGCAGGTTGAACTTGGAACGTCCCGCAAAGCGTGGCGGTGCTACAAATTCCACCACAGTAACGTGAAAGCCGAGTGTATTTACCAGACCGCGTATAAAACGCGCACGCTCGCGGTACAGCTTGAAGGCATCAACCGCAATTCTGTCCATCAGACGGAAATCACTGCCGCCGGGAGTAATTTCTACTTTAGATAAGGTGTTGATAAGCTTATAGTAGGCTGCGGATGTCAGGTTCTTGAAGAAGCCCGCATCCTCCGTAGCCATGCGCTTGGTCTGCACAATCTCGTTGCCTGCTTCCCAAAGGCGCAAAAGCTCGGGAATCAGCTCAGGCGGATGCTGCAAATCGCCATCCATCGTAATAACCGCATCACCGTCGGCATGATCAAGTCCACAGGTAAGCGCCATCTGGTGACCGTAGTTACGGCTCAAAAGATAGGCCTCCACATGCTCGTCCTGCGCCGCCAGCTCTGCCAGAATCAGCGCGCTGCTGTCACGCGAACCGTCGTCAACAAAGATAATATTGTAATCATAGGCTTCCTGCTGCATAACAGCGGTAGCATGCTTGTGAAATTCGTGCAGGTTATCTTCTTCATTAAATACCGGCACTACCAAAGAAACTTTTTTCTTCATTATATTACACCACTTATTCTTCTGCCAAAAAATCTGCTCAAATAAAATCAGACAAAAAAGGCTGCCATCAGGCAGCCGTTTTGCAAGGTATGAGTACTCAATAAGCCGAGTTCTGTTCCGCGAAGCGGTGATGATCATTTATCTAGTCTTACAGTTACCTGCAAGCTCAAGCGACACAACCCGGAAGGCTCAGCGGGCAGCTTCATCCCTCCCCTATTTGGTCTTGCTCCGGATGGGGTTTACCTAGCCGGCCTGTTACCAGACCGCTGGTGCGCTCTTACCGCACCGTTCCACCCTTACCTGCAAATGCAGGCGGTACACATTTCTGTGGCACTATCCCTGAGGTCACCCTCGCCGGACGTTATCCGGCATCCTGCCCTGTGGAGCTCGGACTTTCCTCATCTGACTTAAAGCCAGCCGCGATCATCTTTCGTACTCAACTGTAGATTTTAGCATATTTATTCCGCTTAGTCAATAGCAGCGGCTGCAGTATTATTGTCGCAAAGCATACTGAAATCAAACTGAACTGTCACGAAGCTTCCCCCAAATGTTTTTCTACCCAAAGCAAACCTGCCGGCTGACTCACGTCAGGCGGCAGGCACATAAACGCTTTATTCAGTTGTCGCAGGTTTAATTATGCTTCCTTATGTTCAGCGATAATTTTTTCTGCCATCTTAGGCGGAACGTCTTCGTAATGGTCGAATTTCATTTCGAAGGTTCCCTGACCTTGGGTAATTGCGCGGAGGTCTACGGCATATTCCGAAATCTCTGCATAGGGTACCTGAGCATTAACTACGCTCAAGCCGTCTTCTACGCTCTGCATACCGAGAATGCGACCGCGTTTAGAGTTCAAATCGCCGATAACATCGCCCATCATAGAATCGGCACAGGTTACGTTTAAGCTGTAAATAGGCTCAAGCAACACCGGCTTGCATTGTTCCATGGCCTTCTTGAAGGCGATATTGGAAGCAGTTTTAAATGCCATTTCAGAGGAATCGACAGTATGATACGAACCATCAAGCAGGGTGATACGCATATCTACAACCGGATAGCCTGCAAGGATACCCTTTTCCATAGCTTCACGCATACCCTTTTCAACAGCAGGGATATATTGGCGAGGTACTGCGCCACCGAAAATCTTATCTACAAACTCAAATCCACCTCCGGGCGGCAGGGGTTCCATTTTAATAACTACGTGACCATACTGGCCATGACCGCCGGACTGTTTCTTGTGCTTGCCTTCTACTTCGGCAGAGCCACGAATAGTTTCGCGATATTCGATAATCGGTGCTTTGAGAACAGCCTCAACACCAAATTTACGCTGCATACGCTCCATGATTATATCAATGTGCTGGTCGCCCATACCGCTGATTAAGGTTTCCTTGGTAACAGGGTTCTTGGTAACGATAATCGTCGGGTCTTCATCCATCAGACGATTCAGAGCGGACATGATCTTGTCCTCATCACCCTTTTTCTTCGGGTAAATTGCTCTGGTGTACATCGGCAGCGGGAAGTTAATGGGCGGGAATTCAACCTCAGAATTCTTGTCGCAGAGGGTGTCACCGGTAGAGGTATATTGCAGCTTGGCAACTACACCGATATCACCGGCAGGAACCTGCTTCATAGGAATCTGAGCCTTACCACGCATTGTGAAGATGTTAGCAATACGCTCTTCTTCTTCACGGCGGGAATTATAAACTACGCTATCTGCTTTAATTGAGCCTGAGAATACACGGAAATAACTTAGACGGCCAACAAAGGGGTCGGAAGTTGTCTTAAATACCAACGCTGCCATCGGAGCATTGGCGTCACGCACTTCTTCTTCGCCGGTTTCTTTATCCATAACGATATAGTCGTTCAAAATTGCCGGATAGGTAAAGTCGATGATAGCGTTCATCAACCGACCAAGACCAATGTTCTTGTAGGCACTGCCGCAAAGCATAGGATAGATGATAGCCTGACGAATGCCCTTAATCAGACATTTCATAATTTCCTCGTCGCTAATCTCTTCTCCTTCCAAATAACGCATCATGCAATCGTCATCTGCTTCAACCGCAGCCTCTACCATCTTTTCGTGGGCAGCAGCAGCAGCCTCTTTATACTCATCCGGAATCTCTATTTCATCGGAGCCATTACCGTTGGTACGATAGGCCTTCATTTTGTAAAGGTCTATAATACCCTGGAAGTTTTCCTCCTTGCCCAAAGGCAGCTGTAACGGCAGTACATGCTTACCGAACTTACCACGCAGGTTATCCAAAATGCTATCAAAATCAGCGTTCTCACGATCCATCTTGTTGACAAAAATGATACGCGGCAAACCGGCTTCTTCAGCCAGCTTCCAGCATTGTTCGGTACCAACCTGTACACCGCTGGTTGCGCAAACCACGATCAACGCACTGTCTACTGCTCTAAAAGCTCCTTTGACCTCGGCAACGAAGTCAGCAAAGCCGGGAGTGTCGATGAAGTTAATCTTGGTATCACGCCATTCAACAGGTGCCAAAGTGGCGTTAACGGAGACCTTACGTTTGATTTCCTCGGGTTCATAGTCAGTGGTGGTAGCACCGTCTTCAACCTTGCACATTCTGCTGATTGCTCCGCTGCGATACAGCAGGGCTTCGGTAACGGACGTGGTTCCTGCTCCACCATGACCCACAATGGCCACATTTCTAATCTTATCTCCAGTGTACTCTTTCATGATAAATCCCCCTTTATCAGGCATTTGTTATGATAAATATTTCGCTGATATTGCCCATTTATCCTGCTTTTTGTGAAAAATTTCTCATAATTTTTTAAATTCACTTAAAATTGTAACGCATATTACAGTTTTTCGGGAGAAGGCAGGATTAGGCGAAAAAATCCGACGCACCGTTCCCACAGCACGTCGGATTTGCTTTATTCATCAAACAATATTCACTTTACCATCTTTTGCTACTGAGCCAGTATTCACCGCGAAGCAAGGCCAGCACGGTAAACAGCTCCAAGCGTCCCAAAAGCATAGCCAACGCCAGCGTAAGCTGTCCCATACCGGTAACACCGGCATAGTTACCCGTAGCACCGATACTGCCAAACGCAGGACCGACACTGGAAATACAGGAGGCCACGCCGAAAACTGCCTCATCTACATCTACACCGCTTAAGCAGAGCAGCATAGTTAAAATTGCGATAACCAGAACATAAACGAAAAAGAAACGGCTGACGTTGATAATCGTTTCTGTCGGCAGACGTCTTTTAGCGTAGTAAACGTTGAGCAGCATCTGCGGATGCATAGTGCGACGCAGCTCCGCCATAACTGTTTTCAGCAGTACGATAAAACGGCAGACCTTAATACCGCCGGCAGTAGAACCTGCGCAGCCGCCTGTCAGGAAGGTTACAGCCAAAATCAGCTTAGAGAAAGACGGCCACTGGTCGTAGTCCGCCGAAACATAACCCGTGGTACTGCCGAAGGAAGCCACCTGGAAGAAAGCCTCGCGTACGCCGTCTGCCACGCTGTAGCCATTCACCATAATGATGTTGATGCTGATTAAAACAGTGAAAATAGTCAGCAACACAATGTAGCTTTTGAATTCCAGATCATGCCACAAAACCTTCAGGCCGATTTGCGTAACCTGATAGTATAAGGCGAAGTTGCCTGCCGCCAAAATCATAAACAGACCAGTAACAATCTCAATACCCGCACTGTGAAAATGCGCAATGCTGTCATTATAGGTAGAAAACCCGCCTGTAGCAATCGCAGAGCAGGCATGATTGACAGCATCATAGGTGCTCATGCCCAAAATTGCCAACATACCGGTAAGAATAATCGTAAACAGCAGATAGATATAGAACAACGCTACTGCAGTTGTACGGATACGCGGCAGAATACGGCTGTTGGAAAAGCCGCTGACCTCTGCATTAAAAAGATACACAGCACCACCGGCAATCTGCGGCAGCAGCGCTACGAACAGCACGATGATGCCGATACCGCCAATCCAGTGCGTCAGCGTACGCCACAAAAGCAAGCTGCGCGATACTATGTCAAGATTGGCAATCGCCGTTGCGCCGGTAGTGGTCAGTCCGGACATACTTTCAAAGTAGGCGGCGGCGGGATTCAAAATGCCGTCAAAGCAATAAGGCAGCGCGCCCAGGGCAGCAGCCAAAAGCCATGAAAAGAATACAGTGCCGATACCCTCGCGCACGGATAAATTGCGTGCTCCTCTACCGTCACCATAATAATCAAAGATCCCGGCCAAAATAACAGCTACCGCTATGGAAAAGATAAAGGTTCTGGAGGTAGCATATTCGCCGTAAACAACAGACATCAAAAGCGGCAACAGCTGTGCAATTGCCAGGCCGGCAGAAATTTTTCCCAGGAGATATATTATAACCTTTGCATTCATCTTCTATACCTCCTGCCGTTACCAATTCTGCTTATCGCGCCAAAAATCCGGGCGCATGATAACCAGCAGCGTAAAAATTTCCAGACGTCCCAAAATCATCGCCCAAATGCTGATGAAACGTGCCCAATCCGAAAGGCTATTATAGGTAGACGTCGGGCCTACAATGCCGAAGGCCGGACCTACACTGCTCATACAGGCAGCAATCAAGCCCATTGATTCCATTATCGGTATCCCCGACAGGGAAATCAGGATAGTCAGCACAATGAATACCAAAATATACAGGAAGAAAAAACGCGTAATATTACCGACGATAATCGGGTTGATTTCGCGCTCACCCATTCTGATGGAATAAACAATGCGCGGGTGCAGGGTACGCAACAGCTCCGCCCAGCCTGCCTTCAGCAGAATAACAAGACGTGTAATCTTGATGCCGCCTGCGGTTGAACCGCTGCAGCCGCCGATGAACATCAGCATCAGCAGAACGCTGCGGCTGAAGCTTGGCCAGTTGTTATAGTCATCAGACGCATAACCTGTTGTACTACCGATAGACACAGCCTGGAAAATACTGTGACGAAGAGCGCCGTTAAAATCCATATAACCGGAAAAATACAGATTGCCACAGATAAGTGCAGCCGCTGTTGTGAGTATCAACAGATAATATCTGTGTTCGCTGTCCTGACGCACGGATGCCCAGTCACCACGCCAGATTTTATAATACAAAGAAAAGTTCATGCTGGCAATCAGCATAAAAACAATAGCAATAATCTCGACATAAACAGACCTGAAGGAGATCAGGCTGTCGTGATAATATGAAAAGCCGCCTGTCGCCATAGTTGCCAACGCCAGGTTCAATGCCTGAAATATAGGCAAGCCTGCAAGCAACAGCAAAGCAACTTCCACTGCTGTTAAAATAACATAGATTAAGAGAATCATCATAGCAGATTCCTTGATCTTCGGCAGAGTACGTTCAGCCGTACCGCCCGGAAGCTCTGCGTTGAACAGGTAGCTTGTACCGCTGTTCATCTGCGGCATGATGATAATAAACAACATGATAACGCCTATACCGCCTGTCCAGTGCGTTAAGCAACGCCAGACACGGATGCTGGGCGGAAAATCGTTAAAAGAAAGTGCGGTAGTAACACCGGTAGTAGAAAAACCGGAAACACTTTCAAAAACCGCTGCAATCGGATCCGCCGGATTTAAAAACAAATACGGCAGCGCACCCATCAGGCAGACAAGCAGCCAACCGCAGCCTACGACCGCAATGGCTTCACGCACACGCAGGCGCTGACGCGGTCTTCTGCTGCCAAAGAGGTTAAAAAGCGAAGCGATAGTGCTCGTTGTAATCAGCGTAAATATAAAAATCCATATATGCTCCCTATCTGCAAGTAATGCAGCAATCAGTGGCACCAGCAATACACAGGAAAATGCTATTGTCAGCTTGGCTAATAAACGGTTAACAAGCCTTGAATCCATAGTTAAGCGCCCCGGCCTTCAAATAACGGTACTGTAGTCTTGGAAAATTCACTTTTAATGAAGAGAATAACACGGTCATTGGCATGCAGTACAGTATTACCATTAGGAATATAGGCTTCATTACCACGTACAATAGCACACAGCAAGCATTCCGGCGGCAGGTTCATATCACGCACTGCCACACCGTCTACATCGCTGTTTTCGCCGACGATTATTTCCAGAGCCTCGGCCTGTGCGCCCTCCAGCAGGGATACTGATACAATACCACCCTTGCGGACGAAACGCAGCACCTCGCCTGCACTCAAAAGACGCGAAGACAGTACGATGTCTACGCCAACCTTTTCCATCAGCTCAATATATTCGTTACGCGCAACACGCACGATAGTTTTGCGCGCGCCCAGATGCTTGGCAAGCTGTGCCAGCAACAGGTTCAGCTTATCATCCTCAGTTAGGCAGATAACAACATCTGCTTCCGAAACGCCCTCTTCAATCAGAAGGTCGATATCGGTACCGTCACCGCA
Organism: Phascolarctobacterium succinatutens YIT 12067; assembly: GCF_000188175.1. Taxonomy (GTDB): domain Bacteria; phylum Bacillota; class Negativicutes; order Acidaminococcales; family Acidaminococcaceae; genus Phascolarctobacterium_A; species Phascolarctobacterium_A succinatutens. The sequence goes on from NZ_GL830849.1 coordinate 56,815, forward strand.
CAAAACCAGACCTCGCTTCAGCTTAGCAGCCAAAAGCTGACAACGGTCCTTATCCTTTTCGATAACCTTTACCTGAATGCCCTGCTTTTCCAGCATGGGAGCCAAAAAGCGACCTGTGCGGCCTGCACCGATGATGAGAACCTTCTCCAGCTTTTCATAAGTATTGGAGAAGGAATTTTCAAACTCACGGATTGCTTCATGCTTGCCTACAAAGTAAACGTTATCGCCCGGAATTACGTAATCATTACCATGAGGAATTATCATCTGATGACGTCTGAAAACCATGGCCATCAGGATATCCTTAGGAATATTCAAATCCTTCAGCGGTATATTAACGATTGGAGAATCCTCCTTCACCTTAGCTTCGAACATGCGCACCTTGCCGTCAGCAAAGTCATCTACGTTCAATGCAGAGGGTGTCATCAGAATATGGTCGATTTCACCTGCGGTAATACGCTCAGGGTTGATTACGAGGTCAATTTTCATATCATCCTTAAGCATTTCCGGCGAATGGATAGCATAATCCACGTTGCGGATACGGGCAACGGTATGCTTAATGCCATGATTCTTGGCCATCAGGCAGGTCACCATATTTACTTCATCACTATCTGTGCAGGCGATAAGCACATCGGAAGCACTGATATCAGGATCAGCAAAGGTAGTAGGGTTGCAGGAGTTGCCTTCAATCGCCAGTACGTCCAAAGTATTTTGGATGACGTCCTTGCGCTTGGGGTCGATTTCTACAACTACTACATCAAACTGATCTTCAGCTAAAAGCTGTGCAATACTAAAGCCAAGCTTGCCTGCACCAGCTATTACAATACGCATTTTAGTTACTCCTTTAATACGGGAAATCCGTTAATCTCTATTACTCAAATACTGCTCTATATTATAACACAAATAGCCTTAAACGTCGACAGATACAATTTTGACGCTGTTGACAAAGTATTAATAATATGTAAGATGGCTGTTATCATAGTAAACTGAGCGAGAGATATATCGTGCAAGGAAGAGCAATTTCAACGAATAAGTGTCCGGAATCATCGAAGTGTTGCATTCTTGCGTGCGCATCCAAGAAGTGAGTACGCAGGAGGATGCTGATTGGCTGTCACACATAGAACTCTGGTAAATTGAGCGAGAGGTATATCGTGTAGGGAATAGCAATTTTAGCGAATGAGCATTTGGAACCATAGAAACAAGGGTACGTAACAAAATATTACTCTCTGACAAATTTTACCGCAGTTTCGTACTGGCTCCATGCGAAATTTGCGTCGTGCCCTTTGGGCACAGGAAAATTGCTGTTGACTGAAACGATATACTCTCG
>NZ_GL830850.1 GCF_000188175.1 Phascolarctobacterium succinatutens YIT 12067
TTTGAACCTTCAAAACTAAACATCAACCTAAGCGAATGTGCGTCGACTTGTCGTACGAACAAGTTTCCTTGCTCATGTACTCCATAGAAAGGAGGTGATCCAGCCGCACCTTCCGATACGGCTACCTTGTTACGACTTCACCCCAATCATCGGCCCCACCTTAGACGGCTGGCTCCTTACGGTTACCCCACCGGCTTCGGGTGTTACCAACTTTCGTGGTGTGACGGGCGGTGTGTACAAGGCCCGGGAACGTATTCACCGCAGTATGCTGACCTGCGATTACTAGCGATTCCGACTTCATGCAGGCGAGTTGCAGCCTGCAATCCGAACTGGGATCGGGTTTCTGGGGTTTGCTCTGCCTCACGGCTTTGCTTCCCTCTGTTGCCGACCATTGTAGTACGTGTGTAGCCCAAGACATAAGGGGCATGATGACTTGACGTCATCCCCGCCTTCCTCCAAGTTGTCCTTGGCAGTCTCCTATGAGTCCCCGGCATTACCCGCTGGTAACATAGGATAGGGGTTGCGCTCGTTGCGGGACTTAACCCAACATCTCACGACACGAGCTGACGACAGCCATGCACCACCTGTTTTCATGTCCCCGAAGGGAAAGCTCCATCTCTGGAGCGGTCATTCAATGTCAAGCCTTGGTAAGGTTCTTCGCGTTGCGTCGAATTAAACCACATACTCCACCGCTTGTGCGGGCCCCCGTCAATTCCTTTGAGTTTCATCCTTGCGGACGTACTCCCCAGGCGGGGTACTTATTGCGTTAACTCCGGCACAGAAGGGGTCGATACCTCCTACACCTAGTACCCATCGTTTACGGCCAGGACTACCGGGGTATCTAATCCCGTTCGCTACCCTGGCTTTCGCATCTCAGCGTCAGACACAGTCCAGAAAGGCGCCTTCGCCACTGGTGTTCCTCCCAATATCTACGCATTTCACCGCTACACTGGGAATTCCCCTTTCCTCTCCTGCACTCAAGTCTTCCAGTATCCAGAGCCATACGGGGTTGAGCCCCGCATTTTCACTCCAGACTTAAAAAACCGCCTACATGCTCTTTACGCCCAATAATTCCGGACAACGCTCGCCACCTACGTATTACCGCGGCTGCTGGCACGTAGTTAGCCGTGGCTTATTCGTTTACTACCGTCATTACAGATCATTATTCACAATCTGCACATTCGTCATAAACAAAAGAGCTTTACGGAACGAATTCCTTCATCACTCACGCGGCATTGCTCCGTCAGGCTTTCGCCCATTGCGGAAGATTCCCCACTGCTGCCTCCCGTAGGAGTCTGGGCCGTGTCTCAGTCCCAATGTGGCCGTTCATCCTCTCAGACCGGCTACTGATCATCGCCTTGGTAGGCCGTTACCCCACCAACTAGCTAATCAGACGCAGGCCCATCCTCTAGCGATAGCTTATAAATAGAGGCCATCTTTCACAGCATCCTCATGCGAGATTGCTGTCACATTCGGTATTAGCACCCCTTTCGGGATGTTGTCCCCATCTAGAGGGCAGGTTGCCCACGCGTTACTCACCCGTTCGCCACTAAGAAAGTTCAACACCTAATACTTCAACCACCGTGTTAGTTCATGCTTTTAATGCGTAGTAAAAATTGCTTCGCAATTTTTACCGCTACACTTCAGCGGATGAAATACTTGGTGTTGAACTTTCTCCGTTCGACTTGCATGTGTTAGGCATGCCGCCAGCGTTCGTCCTGAGCCAGGATCAAACTCTCCAATAAAGTTTATTGAAGAACTAATCTAGCTCTTATTATTTAAAAAAGAAGTTATTTGACTTGGTCTTGCGCTTTCGCGCTCGACCCGCACATTCGCTTTTT
>NZ_GL830851.1 GCF_000188175.1 Phascolarctobacterium succinatutens YIT 12067
TTCGCAACTCCGGTAGGTACTCCTCCGAACACTCTGGTACTCGGCCCTGGCGGATACAGATTCATGGACTACCTGAAAGCTGGTTGCGGTCTCGTAATCGTATGCTTCATCGTATCCCTGATCGTTATTCCGATGGTATGGCCGTTCTTCCCTGGCAAATAATTCCAGTCTGTCGATAAAGCACCATATGCTTCATCGCAAATGCCTTGACGTACCAGAAGTACGCCGGCGACATCTGCTCCTCGCCTCAGGCACTTTCTCGTCAGCCTGGTGATTCAAAATGATAAGGCAACAAATGCTTTGACAGTCAAAATGCAAATCAACCCCTGTCACGAAAGTGACGGGGGTTTTTGTTATATGTGTTGAATTTTGTTAATGGTGCCATAAAAAAACACATCTTTTTGCTATACTTGCTTTGACCTCAAAAAGAGTAGAGGTTATAATAGTAAAGGAATATATTTAAGAATGAGGGATGCAAAATGATGAGTTTCGTGAAAAAGAATAAATATATCCTCGTAGCGGCTGCGATTTTGCTCGCAGGCAGCTATGGTGGCTATAAATATTATCAAAGCACGCAGGTTACAACTACTGCTGTTAAGATGGGCGAAGTAAAAAAAGGTAACATTATGCAAACTGTTTCGGCAACCGGCGCATTAAGCGCACAGGATAATGTTGATATCAGCTCCAAGATTACCGGACGAATTGTTGAGGTACTGGTTAAAGAAAACCAGCATGTCAACGCCGGTGACGTACTGGTGCGCCTTGATGCAACATCTTTGAACGCAACGCTGGCTCAGATGCAGGCCAAGCTGCATAATGCCCAGGCTAACTATGAGCGTAATCTGAACCTGCTGAACCGCGGTGCTATCAGCCAATCAACATTTGACAGCGTGGAAGCAGATTATCTTGTAGCCAAGAGCAACTATGAAAAGGCTGCTTCTGATGTTAATGATACTGTTATTACCACACCGATTTCCGGTTACATTATCGGTAAGCCTACACCGGTTGGCCAGACTATCAGCTCCGGTATCAGCACACCGCAGGTTATTATGTCTGTGGCAACACTGGATAATATGGAGATTGAAGCACTTGTCGATGAATCCGATATCGGTCAGGTTAAGGACGGGCAAAAGGTAAAGTTTACTGTTGATGCTTATCCCAACGAAACATTTACCGGTAAGGTACGCTTGATTTCCCGTAGTGCAACTACGGAAAACAACGTTATCTATTATAAGGTTTATGTTACTGTTGATGATGCTAAGGGCAAGCTGCTGCCGACTATGACAGCAAGAACCGAGATTATTATCGATGAAGCAAACGATGTAACCATTGTGCCTTTAAACTGCATATACAGTGAGGGCAGCCGCCACTACGTAAAGGTATATAACGAAAAGACTAAGGAAACACGTGATGTAGATGTAAAACTCGGTCTGACAAGCGACAGCGAGGTAGCTGTTACAGCAACCGGTCTCAGCGTTGGTGACAAGCTGCTGGTGAAGAAGGCTGTCAGCAAGCAGACCAGTAACAGAATGGGCCCCCCGCCGATGCACTAAGGAGGCGTTAGCTTTATGTCTGTTATCGAATTAAAAGATATTATGAAAACCTATCAGATGGGTGACAGCGTGGTACACGCGCTTTATCACGTAAATCTCAAGATAGAACCCGGTGAATTTACTTCTATTATGGGGCCTTCCGGCAGCGGTAAATCCACGATGATGAATATTCTCGGCTGTCTGGACAGACCGACCTCCGGCGAGTATTTTCTTGATGGCAAGGAGATTGCTGGCTATGATGACGATGAGCTGGCGCATACACGTAATGCAAAGATAGGCTTTGTCTTCCAAAACTTTAATCTGCTGGCTAAGCTGACAGCACAGGAGAATGTAGCCTTACCGCTCGTATATGCCGGTGTAGATGAAGAAGAACGCATGGAGCGCGCAAAGAAGGCGTTGGAGGCCGTTGGTCTGGGCGAGAGACTTGAGCATAAGCCTATGGAGATGAGCGGTGGTCAGCGTCAGCGTGTAGCTATTGCCAGAGCCTTAATCAATAACCCGGCTATTATAATGGCCGATGAGCCTACAGGCAATCTTGATACCAAATCCAGTTACGAGATTATGGATATTTTCAAAAAAATGAATGAAAGCGGCAAGACTGTGGTTATGGTTACCCATGAACCGGATATTGCCGAGCAGACGAAGCGTATTCTGGTAATGCGTGACGGACAGCTGGTAAGTGATGAACGCAGCGGCGGTAAGACTGATTATGCTGCTATAGAGCTGCAGCATATGCGCTACGGTACGCAAAGCTGATAAAGGAAGGTAGATATTTATGTTGAATGAAAGCATTAAAATGGCTTTGCAGGGCATGGTTTCCAATAAACTGCGCACCTTCCTGACGCTTCTTGGTATTATCATCGGTGTTGGTGCCGTTATTGCGATGGTCAGCCTGGGCTTTGGCCTGAAGGAGAATGTTAAGAGCAATATCTCCAAGCTGGGCAGTAATCTGTTGATTATCACTTCCGGCGGCCGTACCTCTACCGGTGCACGACTGGCAGCAGGTGAAGGCGTTAAGCTGACGTATGATGATATGCAGGCTATCGGAAAGCAGGTTGACGGCATTGCCAACATTACGGCTAGTGTCAACAGAAGCTATCAAATGGTTGCAGGCAATCAGAACTGGACCAGCCGTGTTGAAGGTACAACGCCCAGCAACTTTACCATTTCCAGCCTGGAGGTTGATGACGGACGTATTTTGAATGATCGTGACCTCATAAGCCGCGGCAGGGTGGCAGTTATCGGTAAGACTGTTGCTGACAGTTTGTTCCCCGAGGGCAATCCTGTTGGTAAGATTATGCGTATTAACAAGGCACCGTTTCAGGTTGTCGGTGTTTTGAAAAGCAAGGGTCAGGGCAGCATGGGCATGGATCAGGACGACGTGGTTTATGTTCCCCTGACTACGGCACAGAACCGTATGATGGGTATTACGAATGTACAGCGCATCACAGTGCAGGCTGAAAATGAAAATATTATCAATGATGTGCAGGCCGATGTAGAACAGGTGCTGCGCACCCGCCACAAAATTAAAGAGGGCGCTAACGATGATTTTACTGTAGGCAACATGGCGCAGATTATGGAAACTATGATGGAAACAGCCAATAATATTACGATACTTCTCGGCTGTATTGCTGCTATCAGCCTTTTGGTCGGCGGTATCGGTATTATGAATATTATGCTGGTGTCTGTAACGGAGCGTACGCGTGAGATTGGTATCCGCAAGGCTTTGGGTGCAACATATAATAATATCCTGCTGCAGTTCTTGGTTGAATCCATGGTAATAGGTATTATCGGCGGCACATTAGGTGTAATGCTTGGTATCGGTGCTTCCTGTATTATCAGCAGTATGGCAGGATGGAATACGGTTATTTCCGTCTGGGCGATTGTTATTGCGGTAATCTTTTCGGTCGGCATCGGACTGTTCTTCGGCATTTATCCGGCACGTAAGGCAGCGCTGCTTGATCCGATTGATGCTTTGAGATACGAGTAAAATAATATGATAAAGTGAAGAGAGGTTATCTTCACTTTATCTCTAAAATTGGAGAAAAAATGACAAAACGAGAACCTAAACCCCCTACATTTAAAGATTATTTGCAGGCCTTTTCAGATTATCTGAGAAGGCCTAAAACTGTTTTTGATGTTAAAGACCGCACAAAGGGAATTTTATTGCTTATTGCGATAATAATTCTGCTGCAGAAGGTTGTACAAATGCTGAGTGATTGATATAATAAAATAATAGAAAAGTGTTGAGCAAGGAGGATGACTGTGACGGGAAAGGGACTTGGTATTTTAGGCGGGACCTTTGATCCTATTCATATAGGGCATCTGCGTATTGCTGAAGCTATTTACGAACGTATTGCACTGGAACAAATTATTTTTATCCCGGCTTTTGTACCACCGCATAAGGTAGGACAGGATTATGCGCCGGCAGAGCATCGTTATGCGATGACCGAACTGGCGGTAAAGCCGTATACGCATTTTACCGTGTCGGATATGGAGTTGCGGCGTAGCGGCGTATCCTATACGATAGATACCCTGCGAGAGCTGCGGCAGATATATCCGGATAAGGAGCTTTATTTTATTATCGGAGCTGATTCGGTGGCTCAGCTGCATACATGGAATTCTATCAACGAAATGCTGCAGCTGGCAACCTTTGTAGCTGCCGGCAGACCGGGTTACGAAGGTGTGATGGAAGAAGTAGTGCATCATTTGGGCGCTGCTGCCGCAGAAAGAATTATGTTGCTGCATACACCCGAATATGATATTTCATCTACCGAAATAAGGACAAGGCTGCATGAAGGAGCGAGCCTGGCGGGTTTGGTGCCGCAGGCTGTGGAGCAATATATCAATGCTCACAATTTATATCAAAGGCAGGGATGAAGCAGAAATGATGACAATAGACGAAATGAAACAGCTTTTGCAGGCTTCCTTGCCGCCGAAGCGTTATAAACATTCTGTACACGTTTACGAAACCGCTTTGGAACTGGCAAAGTCACATAAGCTGCCGGAAGAAAAAATAGCGATTTGCGCGCTGCTGCATGATTGCGGCCGTGAGGTTGCCAGCAAGGAAAGTGCGGCGGAGGCAGATGCACTGGGAATTGCTATTGATGATGTAGAACGTAATCAGCCGATTTTGCTGCATGCCAAATTAGGTGTATACTATGCGCAGACCAAATATGGTGTAACAGATAAGGAAATTTTGGCAGGGATTTCGCAGCATACAACCGGTGCCGCCCACATGACGGATTTGGCAAAGGTTGTATTTTTGGCAGATATGATTGAACCGGGAAGAGATTTCCCGGGGATAGAGGATTTGCGCAAGCTGGCACATAAAAGCCTTGATAAAGCAATGCTTAAGGCTTACAGCAATACTATTGAATATCTGCTTGCCGGCGGACAATTAATTCATCCGCATTGCATTGACGGTTATAATGAGCTGATGCTGGCGCAGAAATCAGTTAACAAATAGGCAGGGCAAGTATGGAAGAGAATAATAATCAACAGCAGCCGGCAAAACGTCGCATCAGGCGGAAGTTTCGCTGGGGAAGATTGCTTTGCTTGCTGCTTTTTGCAGGACTTTTAGGAACAGCACTTTTTTTCGGAACCTGCTGGATTTATAACAATTTTATCAATCCGCCGCATGTAAGCGTAACTGCGGCAGATGATAAAATACGTGATGACCAGAAGCTCAATGAACGCATCAACGTTCTGCTACTGGGAATTGATGATGGTGACAGCGAAGCGGCGGAAAGCGAGCCTAAGCGTACAGATGCGATTATTTTGCTGAGCTTTGATCCGCAGAATAATAAGGTTGCGGTTTTATCTATTCCGCGTGATACGAAGGTAATACTTCCGGGACACAAGGATCCGGAGAAGATTAATGCGGCTTATGCCTATGGCGGAGCTGTGATGGCGAAGCAGACTGTTGCTAATCTGCTGCGTGTACCTATCCATTATTATGCGTTGGCAAACTGGCGTGGTTTTATTGATGTCGTAAATTTAATCGGCGGCGTAGATATTTACGTAGACAAGGATATGTATTACGAGGATCCATATGCTGATTTGGTTATTGATATCAAGCATGGCTATCAGCATATGGATGGTGAAACTGCCGGTAAATATGTGCGTTTCCGCAAGGATGAGCTTGGTGATATCGGACGCGTGCAAAGACAGCAGAAATTCCTGAAGGCAGCGGCTGAGCAGATGTTTTCCGTGCAAAATGTAGCTAAAATAAGCAATCTGCTGGCAACGTTGGACAAATATGTAGAAACAGATCTTAATACGTTGACGATGCTTAAGGCTGCCAACAGTTTTAAGCTGTTTGGCGATGATAAGCTGCGCAGCTGCATGCTTTATGGCAAATTTGACGATAGCTCCGGTGTAAGCTATTGGAATGCCGAGCAGGCTGACGTAAACAAATCCTTGGATGAGCTGGGTATACCTTATCTTAAAGATGAGGAAGATACCGCAACAGAAGCAGAAGAAGAGCCGAAGGAGCATCTGCAGCCTAAGGATAGAGATGAATTGGAAAAAGAAGCAAAGTTTGCTGAAAAGGCAAGCAATAATTAAGGAGGATGTTTAATGGAAACTAAAGACATTGCACAAAAAATTGCGGCTGCGGCCAATGACAAAAAAGCAAAGGATATACTTTTATTAAATATGGAGGGCTTATCTCCCGTTACAGATTTTTATGTAATCTGCAGCGCCGGCAACAGCACTCTGGTTAAGGCAATTGCTGATAATATCGAGGATAAGCTGGCAGAAGCAGGCGTGCATCCTACCCATAAGGAAGGCTATGCCGACGCACGTTGGGTACTGTTGGATTACGGTGATGTTGTTGCTCACGTTTTCCTGGAGGAAGAACGCGATTTTTATAATTTAGAGCAGCTGTGGGCAGATGCTCCGTCTGAAAGCTTTGTGGAGAATACGGATGATTGATAATAAAAAATTCAGCAGAGCTAAAAAGGCTCCTGTTGTTACGAACAATACTAAATACCGCCCCGGTGATGTAGTCAGCTTAAAGGTTGTACGTATGAATGAAAATGCAGCCTTCCTTGACGCAGGCACCGGTAATACCTCTGACGATATCATGCTGCATAAGCTGCAGCAGACCTCTGAGGTTAATATTGGCGATGAGGTAAAGGTATATCTTTACCTTGATCCCAGCAAGCGTCTGACGGCCAGCATGAAGCTGCCGAAGATGCGTGAAGGCCAATTAGGCTATGTACGTGTGCTGAGCGTTACCCGTGACGGCGGCTTCGTTGATATCGGCGCAGAGCGTGGTGTGTTCCTGCCCTATAGCCAGATGCGCGGCCATGTAAACCCCGGTCAGCTCGTGTGGGTAAGACTGTATCGCGATAAGAGCGGCCGTCAGGCTGTGACGATGCGCGTAGAAGAAGATATGGTGAAGGCTTCCAAGCCTGCAGAAGGCTTGAAAATCGGTGACAAGGTTACCGGTACGATTTACAACATTCTGCCGGAAGGCTTCTTCCTTTTTACCAACCAACGCTTTATTGCTTTCCTGCATCGCAGTGAAGTGCCCGGTGGCAGACTTGATTTCGGCCAGGAGGTTACCTGCCGTGTAACCTATCTGCGTGAGGACGGACGTATTAACGTTTCTATGCGTCTGCAAAAGGAGAATGCACTTGTTGCGGATGCTCAGGATATATATGATTTCCTGGTGAAGCGTAACGGCAGCATGCCTTACTGCGATTCTACGCCGCTGGAGATTATCAAGCAGAAGTTTGGTATCAGCAAGGCTGCCTTCAAGCGTGCTCTGGGCCATCTGATGAAAGAGGGCAAGGTGCGTCAGGAGAACGGCTGGACCTATCTGACGGAAGGACAGCAAGAAAAGTAATTTTAATATTTGAAGCACAAAAAAACCTGTTAGCTGAGTTTTTCAGCTAACAGGTTTTAATTATCTCAGTCTGAAGGTGAAGGGTAAGCGCAAATAGCAGCGAACCTTTTGGCCGTTAGTACCGACAGCGCTGGTGAAGCGCCATTTATAAGCGGCATTGATACCTGCCTGGTCGATGTTAGCGTTACCGCTGGAGCTTACGAGGGTAACCTCATCAACAGTACCGTTGGTGTTTACCAGAAGGCGTACAACGCCTGAACCGGTGATGCCTGCATTGCGTTCTGCAGCAGGATATACAGGGTCAATCTTGCGCACGATACGCGGCATAATTGCAACAGAAGCGTTGCCGCTGCCACCGCCGCTGCCACTGCCTGTACCGCTGCCGTTGCCTGTGCCGTGGCCGCTGCCGTTACCGCCGCCACTGCCGGAGCCGGTGCCGGGGCCGACACCGCTGCCATGGCCGCTGCCTTGACCTGTGCCGCTGCCCTTACGGGCAACCTTTTTCACAGCAGATTTTTTATGTACAGGTTGAGGCTTATTCTCATCGTTTTTCCAGATAGCCTCCGGATCCGGTGTAGGCTCTTCCTGCACATCTTCTTCAGTAGAGTTTTCTTCGTCGTTTGCATTACTGTCTTCAATGTCGGCATCATTGCCGCCACCACCGCCGCCGCCGCCAAACAGTGATACCTCTACGATATCGTTAGCAGGCGGATGCGATAAATTAAACAGTCCGACGAAGCTTACGAAAAGTAAGATAAAAATATGTGTTACGATAGAACCGATAAAGCCGATTCTACTGCGTTGACCAGAATTCATTATTTACCAGCTCCATCCGTTGCCAAACCAAAGCGGGTAATACCTGCGCCTTTAAGTTTATCAATAAGTTCAATAACACGACCGTAATCAACATCCTTGTCTGCTCTGATAACAATAGCAAAACGAGGATTATTTTTTTGTTCGATTGAGGATTGGGTTATTAAAGACTGGATATCTGTCGGCGCATCGCCAAGATAAAGAGAGCCGTCATTTTTCAAGGATACAGCGAAGGTTGTCGTTGTATCCGTAGCAGCATGTGCTGCCTGCGGCAGTTTAACGGGAATGGTTTTCAGGTCGATCATGTACATGGTGCTGAGCATGAAGAATACCAGCAGAAAGAACATGATATCGATCATAGGGATAATAATAAGCTCCGGAGTTTTTCTGTCACGTACATTGCGCAGCTGCATTATTTACCACTCCTTGTTTCTGCTTCGAGAAGAGCACTGAAGCATTGCTCCATGTCGGTAATCATATTATCCATACGATGGGCAAAATAAGAGTGTGCGCACAAGGAAAGAATAGCTACGCAAAGACCGGTAGCAGTAGCGATAAGTGCTTCGCCGATACCGCCGGTGATAGCGATAGGAGCGCCGGATTCCAGATTGAAGATACTGAAGGCACCGATCATACCAACGATGGTACCGAGCAGGCCCAGCAGTGGGGACATAGTAACAATAATAGCAAGGTAGTCCAGTTTATTTTTCAGTTTAGCAATGAAAATACCTGCCTGGCTTTCCAAAAATGCTTTTTGTTGTTCTCTGCCATCGGTAATTTTAGCTGCATCAGCAACGATTTTAGCGCATTCGCCGTTAGCTGCTTCTGCTAATTGAAGAGCTTCTTCTTTTTCATCAGCTCGCAAAAGCTCACAATACTTAGCGGCAAAGACCTGACCGCTGTCTTCTGCCTTGTAGAACAGAAAACGCTCAATAGCAATAGCTATTACTGCGATTGAACAGAAAAGCAGCGGCCACATAACGAGACCGCCTTTGTGAAAATACATGATTGTTTGTTGAATTGCTTCCATGAATTGCCTCCTAAAAATACTCATCAAAAAATTTTTGGCAGCAGCAACTGCCTCAGCTTGTTTTGAAAAGTGTTACAAGCTGAATAAGGTTAATTTATAGTATATATTATCAATATGCAAAAAGCAAGAGGTTAGAAAAGATAATTAGCTAAAAGTGTTTAGAATGTAACAGTGAGTGACTTAAGGTAGCAGGAAAATAAAAGCAAGGAATTTCTTTATGTAGAAATAAATGGAAAAGACATAAAATGATTTGGGAATTCAAAGCATATTTTTAGTTTTTCCGGAGTTTTTCTCATTCATCCGCATATATCTTGCAGACTTCCTTACAATGGTATATAATTTATCTAATCCAGATTATACAAATCACGATTAGATAAATGAGGTGAGTAAGATGTTCATCGGTCGCGAGGAAGAACTGAATTTTTTAGAGGACAGATATAATAGTGCAGACGGTCAGCTTATAGTGCTTTACGGCAGAAGGCGTGTAGGCAAAACAGAGCTGCTGCGTCAATTTTGTCAAGATAAAGAGCATATTTTTTATACTTGTACAGAAATTATTGATGAAAAACAGCTTGAAGCGTTTAGTCAGCGATTATTGGAAAAAAATCACCAGGCAGCAAAATATATTACTCGTTTCAGTGATTGGGAGCAGGCCTTGCTCAGTATATCGGAGCTGGCAAAAGAGAAAAAAATAGTAGTTGTTATTGACGAATTCCCCTATATGGTAAAAGGGAATAATGCTATTCCTTCTATTTTGCAAAAGCTGTGGGATGAGGTTTTAAAGCAGTCTAATGTAATGCTGATTTTGTGTGGCAGCGCAATGTCATTTATAGAAAAAGAGGTTTTAGCAGAGAAAAATCCGCTTTATGGACGTGCTACAGGAATTTTAAAAATGCAGGCAATGGATTTTTATTCTGCACAACAGTTTTTTCCTAATTACAGCACGGAAGACAAAATTACTGCTTATGCAATTTTGGGCGGCATTCCGCATTACTTAAAACAATTCTCCGATAAGTACTCTTTGGGTGAAAATATTGTACGCAGTATTTTAAGCAGAGGCAGTGTGCTTTACAGCGAAGTGGAGTTTCTTATGCGTCAGGAGCTGCGTGAGACAAGCGTTTATAATGCAGTGATTGAAGCTGTGGCTTTAGGCAATACACAATTAAATGATATTCATCAAAAAACGCAGATTGATAAAAGCAAGCTGAGCGTATATTTGAAAAATCTTTTGGAATTGGGAATTTTGTGCAGAGAGTTTTCTGTGGATGCCAATATTAAAGAGCAAGCTAATAAACAGAGAGGCTTATATAAGGTTACCGATAATTTCTTCGGTTTTTGGTATGCCTTTGTGTTCCCGAATTTATCTGAGCTGGAATCAGGCGATGCAGGAGGGATTTATCAATATGTTGTCAAGCCTGAGCTGGAGCGTTTTACATCGTATGTATTTGAAGATGTTTGCCAGCAATATTTGCGTAAGCAGAACAGAAAACATGACTTGCCGTTTTATTTTACCAAGATTGGCCGCTGGTGGAATAAGACTGATGAGATAGATATTATGGCAGTTGATTACAGGCAAACGCAAATACTTTTGGGCGAGTGTAAATATAAGCATAGGCCGGTAGACGTAAAAGACTTGAAGCACTTTTTAGGCAAAAAAGTAGCGCAGGATAAGAGTTTATATTATTATTTCTTTTCCAAAGCCGGTTATACAGAGCAGGCGGTTGCTTATGCGGCAGAAAAGGGAATAAAGGCAGTTTGCTTGGATGATTTAGTATAGGTGAAGTGCAGAAGAATTATAATAACTCTGAGGAACAGACATATTACTATGCTTTCTCAGAGTTTTATTTTTTAGGAGAAGAAAATTTTTTGTGTATATGCGTTATTAAACTAATGAAAATCATATTATAGGTAATAATAATATGTAAACGGTTCTGACATAACAGCAATATATATAAGTTGTTGATGATTATTAATGCGATTTCATGCTACTTGACGTAGTATATGTATTATGTTGTAATTTTACATGAAAAATAGGATTAAAATCTATCGGTGAATAATTGAATAGATTAGTATATCAGGTGTCGAAAGACTTAATAAGTAAGCAGGTGCAAAGCCTGCGCTGTCACGCAGCTGTAAAGTGGAGCAAGCCTTAATTATGCCACTGGGAAACCGGGAAGGCGAGGCTTGCGAGGAAACTGAGCCAGAAGAATTGCCTGAGAAAGTAAAGACCAAAGTATGCTGCGAGTGACAGAAGAATGGTAAAGGACAAGTGCGTCCTTCTGTCATAGTGCAGAAGGGCGTTTTTTCTTGCCGGAATACTGAACGCCCTTGATAAAATATGCTTTTAGCCGGAGTCGCACGCGAAACTCGGACAGCTCGGTGGCAATGGTTAAAAAATAAATTTTTTATGAGGTGTATGAGTATGATGAAAAACAAAAAAGCGCTGGTTATGTCAGTGCTGTGCGCTGTTGCCAGCGTAGGCTTTGTAATGTCTGCAAGTGCTGCAGAGCAAACTATGCATGGCAATCTGGATGAGGTTGTTGTTGAAGGAAGTGCAGATGTGTTGCCGGGTGGTTTGGTTAGAAAAACTGCTAAATTGGGTATCTTGGGCGATAAAAGTGTTTTGGATATTCCTTATTCTGAAATGAGTATGACGGAAAAAGCTGTAGCCCTTTTTGATGATCCTAGTCAACCATTGGCAAATATTTTAACTGCTAATCCTTCTATTCGTAGTAGCACTAGTTCTCCTATGTATAGTGATTTTAGTATGCGTGGTATTAACATGAACGGCAACCATATGATGTTAAATGGTGTTCCTAGCTTATACTCTCAGTTCACTACACCGCCGTCTCATGTAATTGATAGAATTGATATTACATCTGGTCCTAATGCTGGTGTGAATGGTGTAAGTATGTCTAACAATGGCACAAATAGTGGTGCAACTCCTGCGCCTGGTACTATTAATATTGTTACGAAACGCGCAACTGATACTCCTATTACACGTTATACACAGACTTATAGCGGAAGAGGCAACACTAGCGAAATTATTGAAGTTGGACGTCGTTTTGGTAAGGATAATGAGTGGGGTTTGCGCGTGAATGCGGAATACATGGATGGCAAACTTTCACTGCCTGGTGCAGAGAATAATGAAAAGAATATTTTCATTAACTTTGATCATCGTGGCGAAAAGAGTGAAACCAATTTATTTGCAGGGCATTATGATAGACGTATTAATGGTGCACAAAGATGGTTTTCTTTAGATAAGACTTATAATAATAGTGTATTGCCTGATGCTCCTGATTCTAAAAATAATTATGACTTTGATGGTACAACTAAGAGAATGTATGGTTGGATTATGGCTTTGAATCATGACCAAAAAATGGATGATAATTGGTCTTGGTTTGCTAATTATGGTCAATCTAATCGTTTTGGTAATAAAGATAATCAAAGTGCGTCCATTAAATTTAAAAATGGTGGAGAATTTGTAAAAAATGTTTATTCTCAGATGAATGAGATTGCGAAGAATGTTTATGCTCAAATTGGTATAAAGGGTAAATTTGAAACTGGTGAAGTAAAACACAATGTTTCTTTTGCGGTTGACCGCTCTTGGGCTAAATATTGGTCTGCTACTGCTAGTACTGATGCAGGTACCGGACTTAGCGGTAACTTGAATAACTGGTGGTTTGCTAATGACTGGAATTCTATTAAGAAGAATTCTGGAGCAGCAAAACCGTCTTGGGAAGAGACAAATGTAGGTATTACTGTTGCTGACACTTTAGAATATGGTAAAGCTTCTTTGCTTTTAGCAGCTTCTAAAAAACATGAACACATGGAAATGTATAAGAATGGTGCGCCAAATTATACTTATACAAATGATAATATTTTACCGACATATGGCTTTACCTATAAACCTGTAGAAAATTTGGCTATGTATGTTGGTCATACTGAAAGCTTTTCTCGTGGACTTAAGGTTCTTAATACAAAAGATGTATACTATACAAATGAAAATCAAATTATGGAACCTGTAAAGAGCAAGCAAAATGAAATTGGTGTTAAATACCAAAATGCTGGCGTAATGACGACTTTAAGTTATTTTGATATTGACGAAGCTAACAGATATGATATTTTCAATGGCGGGAAATCTTATACCAAAGTTGATGATGGTAAAAACCGCTATAAAGGCGTTGAGTTGACTATTAATGGTAAACTTGCTGACAAATGGACTGCTACTGGTGGTTTTATGTATCTTGATGCGCAGCGTGAACAAACCAATAATGGTTCTAAAGACGGCTGGTTTGTTAATGGTGTTGCTAAATGGAGTGGCGTATTAGGTCTGGAATATAAACCTGATGAAGATTGGGGCGTTGTTGGTCGTGCTAACTGGGTTGATAAGGCATATATTGATTCTGGATCCAGCAGCGGCAAGACTGAAATTCCGTCCTATGTAACCTTTGATTTAGGTTTCAATTATAAGACTAAAATTAACACTGTTCCTGTAAAACTGAGTGCAATGTGCTACAATGTTGCTGACAAGGATTACTGGATGGGTAGAGGAAGTTCTACAACTTTTGGTTTGTCTATGCCGAGAACCTTTATGCTGTCTGCACAGTTTGATATCTAAGATTTGTTAACTTAAGAGGGTGGTTTTATACTACCCTCTTTTATTCTATCTTAATAAGCGGTAAGTAATAATGAAAAATATTTTAAGCCTTATTCTTCTAGTGGTAACGATTTTTACAATCGGTTGCGGAAGACAGGAAGAGCAAAAAATTAATAGCGAAAAACATGATAAGAACACAGTAGTTTTAGCTGCCTATCGCCATCTTGCACCTGGTAATAAAGATGGACTTTACTGCAGTCGTATTTTGGATGTTTGGGAGCCTTTGATTACTAAAGATGATGATAATAAACCGGCACCATGCTTAGCAATAAATTGGGAAATGCGTGATGGTGGCAAAGAGTGGATTTTTCATCTACGACAAGATGTCTACTTTCACAACGGTACAAAATTTAATGCGGATTCTGTGATTGCTAATTTTGACCGTATGAAGAAAGGTTATAAGCGGTCTTCTTTTTATGGCCTGAATATGGAAATGTATTATCCTACTTTATTGAAATATGAAAAATTAGATGAGTATACTATTCGTCTGCTTTTTAAAGAAGCGAATATTAATGAATTATATAAGATGACTGATTTTGGTAGTCCTATGTATGCTCCAGAGTGTTTTGCTGATGATGGTAATTTCAAGAGTGTTGCTATTGGTACTGGACCATATAAGATTACTGAAAATGTATTAAACAAGTACGTAGTGCTGGAACGTAATGATAATTATTGGGGCATAAAAGGTAAAATTAAAAAATTTATTGTGCGTAATATTCCTAATACAGATACACGCTATGCGGCATTAAAATCTGGAGAAATTGATGGAGTTGTCGATATTAATGCCATACCTCCGTTTCTTGCTGATGAGATACAAAAAGATCCTCGTTTTGCTGTAGATAAAAATAAATCAACGATGATTCGTTATTTATGTGTAAACGGTAATAAATTTCCTTTTAATGATGTAAGGATGCGTAGGGCTGTAAGCTTAGCAATTGACAGGAAAAATTTAGTACATAATATGTATTTGGACTATGCTGAACCGACAGCCAATATCTTAAATTATACTAGTCCTGGCTATAAAGCTTTTCCTGTAGAATATGATTTGCAGGAAGCGAAACGCCTGGCACACGAGGTGTTAGGAAATAAGCGCTGTGAAATTACATACTGTATCAATGGTAATGAACCATTGCAAAAAGGAGAAGCTGAGTTAATCGCTTATTGGTTACAAGATATTGGCTTAGATGTAAAAATTCAAGCAATAGAGTATGCTACGTTATCAAAAATGATGCGCAAAGGAGACTTTAATATTGTTCGCATTCAAAAGGGATTAGCTAACGGTGATCCATTTAGTGCATTATATACTTTTATTATGCCTGATGGCGCTTTAAATGTTAGCAACAGTTCTGGGTATAATAATCCAGAAGTTACAGAATTAATGAATAAGGTTAAGCATATAACTGATGAGGCTGAAAGGCAACGTGTTTTTGACAGAGTTCAAGAAATCGTGGTATATGAGCAGCCAGTAATCCCTCTTTTCAACGATATGAACATCGTTGCCTACAATAAGCGGTTAAAAAATTATAAACCTTTAATCTATGGTGTAGATTTGAGTAAGGTAGAATTGGCGGAAGAAAATGATTAGATACTGCTATAAAAGAATTTTATTGGCTGTGCCGGTAATGATTGGCATCAGCTTGCTGGCGTTCATTTTAGGACTGTTATCACCCGGAGACCCGGCTGAATTTGCCTTGAATCAGGATGGTCTGGATGCACCTACGGATGCGCAGATAGCAATGATGCGTGAAGAGCTTGGCTTGAACAGACCTATATATGTGCAGTATTTCAGCTGGTTTGTGCAGGTGCTGCATGGTAATTTCGGCAGCAGCTACATTAGCGGCAAGGATATTTTGCATGAGCTTTTGCTGCGTCTGCCGGTGACGGTGGAGCTGGCGCTGCTGGCTTTGGCCATTGCTGCGGTTGTTGGCATTGCATTGGGCACTTTATGCGCTGTTTACAAAAACAGCTGGCTGGATGATGCGGTACATTTTTTGACTAATATACTTTTAGCTTTACCCGGCTTTTGGTTGGCGTTGCTGATGATTTTATTGTTCAGCGAAACGCTGCGTTTGCTGCCGACAAGCGGCAGTGAAAGCCTGCGTTACTTTATTATGCCGGCGTTGGCGGTTTCCTTCTCTACCTCAGCAACAGTGTGCCGCTATATGCGCAGCTCGCTGTTGACGGAATTTGCTTCGCAGTATTTTCTCGTAGCGCGTGTACGCGGAATCAGCAAAATAAAGCTGCTTTTTTGCTATGCGTTTCCTAATGCTATGCTGCCTGTAATTGCTTTGCTGGGTAATTATCTGGCAGGCATTTTGGGCGGTTCGGTTATTGCGGAAAGTATTTTTGCTTTGCCGGGCATCAGCAGCATGGCCTTGGAAGCGATTCGCTTCCGCGATTACCCTGTATTGCAGGCCTATGTGCTTTTTACAGGCTGGCTGTTGGTATTGATAACCTTAGCGGTTGATTTACTGATGTTTTATCTGAATCCGAAGCTGAGAGGAGGCGCTGAAGCACATGACTAAAAAAATACAGCTTAATTTCGCTATTTTTGTACTTGCGTTTATCATTCTCGGCAGTATTTTGGCTCCGCTTCTGGCAACGCATAATCCCTTTGAGCCGGATATGGCTAACCGTCTGCAAAGTCCCTGCTGGCAGCATTTCTTCGGCACGGATGCTTTAGGCCGTGATATGTTCAGCCGTATTCTTTACGGCGGACGGGCATCAATGCTGCTCACCTTGATTTCGTCGGTTTTGGCGTTGATTTTAGGTGTGGGTGTTGGTCTGTTGTGCAGTTTTTACGGTGGTAAATTAGACATGTTCTTTACCGTTTTGAGCAATATTTTCCAAGGTATACCGGGAAGCTGTTTTATGATAGCCTTGGCTGGTATTCTCGGTCCGAGTATTTATAGCCTTGTACTGGCATTGGTTGTGACATCCTGGGCCGGTTTTTCGCGTATTGTGCGTGCAGAAGTTCTGCAGCTGATGGGAGAGCCTTTCATTGAAGGCCTGCGCTGCCTTGGCTGCAGTGACTGGCGAATTATTTTTCGTCATTTGCTGCCCAATATTGCCAATAAGCTGCTTGTTTTGGTAACTATTCGTCTTGGCAGAGGTATACTGGCGATTGCCGGTTTGAGCTTTTTGGGCTTAGGCGTGCAGCCGCCGACACCTGACTGGAGCGTAATGATTAACGATGCCATTATGTATTACCGTAGCTCGCCTCACCTGATTATTATTCCCGGTCTGTTTGTATTTTTGCTGATTTATTCTCTGAATATCATCGGAGAGCATCTGCGTGACAGCTTAGATACACAGCTTAATGAGGTGCGCAAATGGTAAAAAGTCTGGTGTTAGAAAATATATCTGTAGGCTTTAAGCTGCCGCAAGGCGTATTTTATGCTGTAGATGATGTAAGCCTGAACTTGCACGGAGGGAATTTTACTGCGATTATCGGTGAAAGCGGTTGCGGTAAATCTGTATTGGGGCAGGCAATCTTAAACATATTGCCATCAGGAGTCGTTAAAAAGGGTAGAGTGCTTTATAATGGCGAGCAGGTGAAGAAAATATTATCTGCTTTTGGTATTATTCCGCAAAATCCCAGTGAGTCGCTGAATCCTGTGCGCAAAATAGGCAAGCAGATGCAGGATATTTTGGCTGTTCATAATATTACAGATGGTGACAATAGTTATAAAAAGCAGTGCTTGCGGTTGTTCGGACTGCAGGAGGCAGAGCGTGTTCTGGCTGCATATCCGCATGAGCTTTCCGGTGGTATGCTGCAGCGAGTTCTGTGTGCTATGGCTGTGAGCAGTAAGCCTGAATGGATTTTGGCTGATGAACCGACAAAGGGGTTGGATGAACAGGTCGGCGCTGTTGTACGCAAAAATTTGCTGACGATTAAGCAGGATTTGCGTTTAAGTATGTTGATTATTACGCATGATATTGCTTTGGCACAAGAGGTGTGTGACGATGTGCTGGTGATGTATGCAGGACAGGTTTTGGAGCATAATGCGGATATTTGGCATAAACCGCTGCATCCGTATACCAAAGGATTCTTGCAGGCTTTACCAAAGAATGGTCTCCAGGTCATTCCGGGAAAGGCACCGGTGCCGGGGGAAAGCTTTACCGGCTGTAAATTTGCAGCACGCTGTCCCTATTGTACAACGCGTTGCAAGGAAGAAATGCCTGCTATGCAGCAGGTTGGTAATGCGGAAGTGAGGTGCTTCTTGTATGCTGAAGGCTGAAAATATTTCTAAAAGCTTTGTTGACCGTAGCAACGGAAAAAATTTTGAGCTTCTGCATAATGTTTCACTGGAGCTCAAGCCCGGTGAAGCGGTGGCGCTGATGGGTGGCAGCGGCAGCGGCAAAAGCACGCTGGCACGGATTTTGCTGCGCCTGCTGCCATGTGATACCGGTAAAATTTATTTTCAGGGACAAGATATTACGAATGCTACTGGCAAAGATTTAAGTTCTTTCAGACGCAATGTGCAGTTTATTTCACAGCGTCCGGAAAGCTTTCTTGATCCGCGTCAGACCTTAGGCTCTAGTCTGCAGGAAGCATTTACTGTTTTTAATCTGCCTTATGATGAAGAAAAAATCAAAGAGATGCTGGATTTGGTAAAGCTCAATGCAGAGCTTCTGCAGCGCTATCCGCATCAGGTGAGCGGCGGCGAAATTCAGCGTATCTGCCTGGTAAGAGCACTGTTGTTAGAGCCGAAGCTGCTTGTTTTGGATGAACCGACATCGATGCTGGATATCTCCGTGCAGGCTCAGATTTTGCATTTGCTACGTGATATACGCAAGGAAAAGCAGCTGGCTTATTTGTTTATTACGCATGATAAACAGCTTGCGGAATGGCTTTGCGACAGAGTTTTACATATAGAGCAGGGGAAGTTAAAGTAATTCATCTAATCTAGATTATACAAATCATGATTAGATGAATGTGTTCTGGAAACACATAACACCGGAGGCTTCAAGGTTTTACTTTGAATTTTTTCGTTTTTTCTTGCCGGAAAAAACGTGAGTAGGATGTTTTTACTAAATTGTGTTTGAGCAAAGTTAATCTACTGCCTGCAGAAAATAAGCAGGTCATATATTGGAGTTGATGAGTATGAACCATTATTATCAGGATAACATGCTTTTTGGCATGAACCCTTCAAGTTATCTGCATCGCTACGCCGTTAACGGCAAGGTGTCTGGAAATCTTGCCTGCATCAGCGAAATCAAAAATGCCGCCGTTGTCTTATACAGTCCGCGCGGCTGCGGCTTTCATTATCGTTGTCATGTGCGTAGCGGCCAAAGCCCGGTTTATGAGCTGGAATGTGCGGATTTGCGCAACAATGATGTAATTTTCGGCGGTGAGAAAAAGCTTACGGCTTTACTGCAAAAGGTGGAGCGTGAGCAAAAGCCGGAGATTATTTTTCTGTTGCCTTCCGTAGTATCGGATATTATTAATGATGATTTGGCAGGCCTGGCCTGCAGCCTGCAGCCGCAGTTTAAAGCGAAGCTCGTGCCGATTACGTCGCAGGTTTTTTCGCATATGGACAAGAGCAATGGCCGCAAGGTTTTGCGTGAAAAGGCTTGCCAAAAGCAGAAGCAAAAGTTTTCTTCTAGTGCTGTCTATCAGGGCTGCGGTTATGTAGAGGTGATGGACGCTTTAGTTGAGCAGGTGATGGAGCCTCAAAGAGTACAGCCGCGGAGCGTAAATATCGAAACCTTTGCCTGGGGCTATAACGGTGAGGATAAGTTGCAAGGCATGAGTGAGATGCTGCAGAAAATGGGGATTACCGTCAATGCCTATCTGCCTGCCGCTGATTTGCAGACAATCAAAAAGGCTCCGCGGGCAGCGCTGAATATAGTACGTCGCAAAAAATGGGCGCTGGCAATGGAGCAGCGCTTTGGTACGCCGTTTCTGCATGTTGCCGATATGCAGGAGTGGCATGGTATTGAAGGAATCAGTGATTTGTACAGACAGATTGGCAAAATGCTTGGTTGCGAGAATGCTGTTGAACGCGTGCTGCAGGAAGAATATGAACGGGTTGCCGCCCGTTATCAGGAGCTGGGTGCAGACTTTGCCAAGTATAAGTTTTGCCTGATTGCGCATGGTATTGCCTATTTGCCGGATGCGCTGCGCGTTTATCAGCAGGATTATGGTCTGCCGATTACGAAAATATGTATTATCATGAATCCTTCCTACCAGGCAGAAACAGGTCTGGATGATGCAATGATGCAGAGATTTAAGGACAGGATAGAGCTTGCTAAGGCTGAGTATGGCTGTGATGCGGAAATTTTACTAGAGCCTTCGGAGGATGCCTTGCGTGAGGCTGCGCAGAGCTGTGATTTTGTTATCTGCAACGGTCATCCGCGCTATGCTGCTTTGGATGTTCCCGTGCTTTATAATTTGTTTGACCGCTCGGTGTGGTCTTATCAGGGCTTTGTGGATATTATGGAAGAGGTTTGGCAGATGCTGCAACAACCGCAGCGAACAGGCAGCAATCTTTTGCTGAGCAAACTGGCCTATGACCCGGTATTTTATCCGATGCGCGAAGCTGATAAAGACAGTAAAGCATCACGCGAACTGTATAGCAGAGTATGGAGGCAGAGAAAATAATGAAACCATTAAGTAGCTGTGCTTTATTTGGTGCTGTGCGTGCTCTTGCCGGTATTAAGGATGCCTTAATCCTGCAGCATTCCGTTGTCGGCTGTCAGTGGGGCAGCCTGACTTTCCGATATGCCGGCAAGCCTTATGATGTACGTCAGGCCTCTGATGTTATTTATGATGAGGATGTTGTTAATGGCGGTGAGAAGGTTTTGCGTAAAGCCTTGCAGGAGACAGAGCGTATTTTTGCGCATTGCGGTGCGGTATTTGTAGTCAGCGGCTGCGTGCCGAATATGATTGGCGATGATGTGGACGGTATTTTGGCTACTACCGAAGGTTCGCAGAAATTATTGCATGTAAAAGCGCCGGGATATGCAGGGAATATTGACAGCGGTGTCGAAACAGCTTATTTAGCGTTGTTGCCCTTGCTCCAACATGCGGAGAAAAAAGAAGCTGCCACGATAAATATTTTTGGCATAATGAACGATGATCCTTATGCGGATAATGATTTAGCCGAGCTGAAGAAATTTTTGGGTTCCAAGGTTAGAGTTAACTGCGCACTGCAGGATTGCAGCTTGCGCGATATTGCAGCAATGCCGCAGGCAGAGCTGAATATCTGCTTTGGCTATGGTGAGCTGTTGGCACAAAAGATGCAGGAAAAACTTGGCGTGCCGTATATCAAATGCGCTTATCCCTATGGTGTGGCAGGCATGCAGAAGTTTTTGCGTCAATTAGGCGCAGCGTTGAAGGTTGATTTTGCTGAAGAATTGTCTGAGCTGGAGGCTGCGGCTGAAAAGCTCGTTTATCGCAGTGCCGATTATCTGGTGAATTTGTATCAGATGCCGGTGGCTTTGGCTACGGACAAGGCACATTTAGCGGGCTTACAGAGCTTTTTTGCCGAAGAACTGGGCATGCACGTTGTTATTGCAGAGGACACTGCGGAATTTAGCTTGGATAAAATGGCAGAGGCTGCAGCAAAGCACAAGCCTGTATTGTTTTGCGGTTCTTCATTTTTAAAGAATTTGGCTGAAAAATATCAGGTGCCGTTAGTGCGCTGTGCTTATCCTGCCTTTGACCGGCTGTGCTTTACCGATAATACGCTGGTCGGAGCGCGTGGTGCTGCCTTGCTCATTGAGCAGATTGTTAACAGTGCCTTGCAGCAGCAATATAAAACAGATGGCCGATATGCCGGCTTGCGTGAAAGTATTTGTGAGGTAAATCATGAGTGAGCTTGAAACACATCCCTGTTTTACAGCTAAATGCAGCGATTACGCCCGTATTCATCTGCCTGTGGCACCTAAATGCAATATGCAGTGTAACTATTGCCTGCGCAAATACAGCTGTGTAAATGAAAGCCGTCCCGGTGTTGTGGCTCGTGTCATGGTACCGGAGGATGCAGTCGATTGGTATCTGCAGATGAAGGACAAGGTGCCGAAGCTGACGGTAGCAGGCATTGCCGGCCCCGGCGATGCGCTGGCCAATTGGGCAACGGTCAGCAGAACGCTGAGCATGATTCGTGAGGTTGATAAGGATGTTTTCTTCTGCCTTTCGACTAATGGCCTTTATCTGCCGAAGTATGCCAAGGAGATAGCAGCTTTAGGTGTTGATTATGTTACGGTGACGGTGAATGCGATTACCAGCAACACCGGCGCGCATATTTACAGCTTCATCAATGATGACGGCAAAAAATATGTCGGCGAAGAGGCTGCTGCGCTGCTGCTAGAAAGACAGATAGAAGGATTGCAGCTGCTTGGCGAATATGGCGTGAAGGTGAAGATAAATACGGTAGCAATCTCCGGCGTGAATATCCAGGAAATTCCGGCGATTGCCAGACGTATGGCTTTGCTGGGAGCGAAGCTGCAGAATATTTTACCGATGCTGCCAGTGGAGGGAACTGGCTTTGCACATCTTGCGGAGCCTGCAGCTGAAGAAATTATGCAGCTGCGTAATGTTTGCAGGCAGTGGATGCCGCAGATGCAGCATTGCAACCGCTGTCGTGCGGATGCTGTAGGCGCGTTGACTAATCCCTGTGTTTTAGAAGAAAGCTGAAATTGAAAATCCGTGTAAACAGAAGCTTGACGTTGGTTTGCACGGATTTTTTGCTTAATATGATATTTAATTTGACGGCGTTTCCTGTACTTGTTACAATTAAATTTATAATATCTAATCTGTATGGGAGAAGCTAATGGATTATACTGCGATTATTTTGACAATAGGTATTATTTTTGCAGCGTCGTTTTTTTCTACTGTTTCCGGCTTTGGCTTTGCTTTGGTGGCCATGCCTGTGCTTACTTTGGTGATGTCGGTTAAAGCGGCGGTTATTTTTGTGTTGCTGTTGAATTTGGTTCTGCGGGCAATTACTATGTACAGGGTGCGTGAAGGCTATGATAAAGCAACGGTTATCCTGACGACCTTGGGAAGTGTTGTTGGTATGCTTCCCGGAAGCTGGGTGCTGAAGGTGCTGCCTGCGGCACAGTTGGAGGTGTTTTTGGGAGCGGTGCTTGTGGTCGCCACGGTTTTGCTTAGCCTGCAGTTTACGCTGCCGATTAAAAATAAACCCTGCGGACGTTTTGCTGCAGGAATTTTGAGCGGTTTTTTCGGCGCATCTACCAGTGTCAGCGGACCGCCGCTGGTTTTGTATTTTATTAACGAAAAGTTGCCGAAGGATGTTATGCGGGCTAACATGATCTGGTTCTTTGGATTAAGCGGCTTTTTGACGGTGTTGGTGAATTATTTTTACGGTAATGTCAGCGGTACCATTGATTGGAGTTGGTTGCTGTACACTATACCGGTGATGCTTTTGGCTATCTGGTTGGGAGAAAAATTTTTCTATCGCCTGAATCAGCATCTGTTCCGTAAGCTGGCATTGGCGGTGGTGCTTGTAGGAGCGCTGATGCTGCTGTGGAGCGGGTGGCAGAATTTATAAGTAAACTTTAAAATATTGCTGTCTTATAAATCAGCAGTAAAATTTTGTGTTAATGCTTTAAAAATAGCACTATTACTGTAACCTAGTTTACAATAATAGTGCGATAAGATAAAAAATAAATAAAATTTAGCTTTTTCCTTGACGTTTGCGGAGCAGGAGGAGTAAAATAATCTCAATCGCTGATTATGGCGATAAATTTTGAAGCATAAGGAAATGCTGAAGTTGTTGCAGGTGAAAATGATGGAATCTAAAATGATGAACACTGCAATTGAATATGGTTTTTATTACGCACCGGTATTTAACTATTATTTTAGCACCGGTTATTTTGCATGGGAAAAATCATATAGCAGTAATCATCGTATTGGAGACTATAAATAGTATTTGCGAGCGCAGTGCTTGCAATTAAGATTTGACTTTTACAGCAGGCTCTTTTACGGGAGCCTGCTTTTTTTGTAGCATGGTAGCTTATAGCAGTATGGTAAATTAAATGACAAGGGCGTCAGAACAAAGGGGAGACAATTTATGGTAATAGTATTCAAGCCGGGAGCGCCGGAGGAAAATAAAGCGAAAATGCGCAGCAATTTGGAAAGCAAGGGCTTCCAAATTAACGAAATTAATGGTGTCAACATGACCATTTTCGGTATCATCGGCGATACGAGCACACTTGATATCAATATGCTGCGTATTGATGATGCGGTAGACAAGGTAATGCGTGTGCAGGAGCCGTTCAAGCGAGCTAACCGCATGTTCCATCCGCAGGATTCCGTGATTAATGTCGGCGGTGTTGAAATCGGTGGACGCAAGATTCAGGTTATCGCAGGTCCGTGCTCCGTAGAAACGCAGGAGCAGGTTACGGACATTGCCAAGTCCATTAAGCTTGGCGGCGCCTCAATGCTTCGCGGTGGCGCCTTCAAGCCCCGCACATCGCCGTATTCCTTCCAAGGCTTGAAGGAGGTTGGCCTGGAATATTTAAAAGGTGCAAAAAAAGAAACAGGCCTGCCGATTGTAACAGAAATCATGTCACCGTATATGATTGAGCGTTTTGTAGAAGATGTAGATTTGATTCAGGTCGGCGCCCGCAACATGCAGAACTTTGAACTGCTGAAGGAATTGGGCAAAACCAATAAACCGATTCTTTTGAAACGTGGTTTGGCAGCAACAATTGAGGAATGGCTGATGGCAGCGGAATATATCATGAGCGAGGGCAACGAGAACGTTATCCTTTGCGAACGCGGTATCCGCACTTTTGAAACATATACGCGCAATACATTGGATGTAAGCGCAATCCCCGCTGTGAAAAAGCTCAGCCATCTGCCGGTAGTAGTTGACCCGAGTCATGCGGCAGGCCTGTGGTGGATGGTAGAGCCTTTGGCAAAGGCTGCGGTTGCAGTAGGTGCCGACGGACTGTTGACTGAAGTACACAACAATCCGGAAGCAGCGCTTTGCGACGGCGCACAGTCCTTAAGACCTGAACGCTTCGCCAGATTGATGGGCGAGCTGAAGGGTATTGCCAGAATTGTTGGCAGAGATATGTAAGTCAAGGCATTATCCCTTAGCAATATAAAAAAGCGTAAGGGTTTGTAATAACTCCTGATCTGGGAGTAGTATTGTAGCATTGTAGATTAGATTAAAGGAGAGATTTTATCATGATTATCGTATTCAAACAAAATGCAACTGTTGAGGAAAAAACTAAGCTGAAAAACCAATTAGAAAGCAAGGGCTTTCAGATTCATGCCAGTGATGGCGTAAATGCTTCACTGTTTGGTGTTGTTGGTGATACCAGCGCTTTGGATATCAACCTTTTACGTGTTGTTGAGGGTGTAGAAAAGGTAATGCGTGTGCAGGAGCCTTTCAAACGTGCGAACCGCATGTTCCATCCCGAGGACAGCATTATTGATGTTGCAGGCAGAAAATTCGGCGGCAAAAAGCTGCAGGTTATCGCAGGCCCCTGTTCCGTAGAAACCCAGGAGCAGGTTACGGAAATTGCCAAGGATGTTAAGGCTGCAGGCGCTACGCTGATGCGTGGCGGTGCCTTCAAGCCTCGTACTTCTCCGTACTCCTTCCAGGGCTTAAAGGAAAAAGGTCTGGATTTCCTGAAAAATGCCAGGGCTGCAACCGGCCTGCCGATTGTTACGGAAATCATGTCACCTTACATGGTGGAACGCTTTGTTGAAGACGTTGACCTGATTCAGGTCGGCGCCCGCAATATGCAGAACTTCGATCTGCTTAAGGAATTGGGCAAAACCAATAAGCCTATTCTGTTGAAGCGTGGTCTGGCGGCAACGATTGAGGAATGGCTGATGGCAGCGGAATACATTATGAGCGAAGGCAACGAAAATGTTATCCTTTGCGAACGCGGTATCCGTACCTTTGAAACCTATACTCGCAACACGCTTGATGTAAGTGCTATTCCTGCAGTAAAAAGACTCAGCCATCTGCCGGTAGTAGTTGACCCAAGTCATGCAGCAGGCATGTGGTGGATGGTAGAGCCTTTGGCTAAGGCAGCAGTTGCAGTCGGCGCAGACGGCCTTTTGATTGAAGTACATAATGATCCGGAAGCAGCATGGTGTGATGGTGCCCAATCCTTGAAACCGGACCGTTTTGCTAAGCTGATGGGTGACCTCAGAGGCATTGCGAACATTGTCGGCAGAGAGTTATAATAGTAATATGGCAGATTAGGAGTGATTTTTTTGGAAGCTGATTTTGGTGGCGAAAATAGAAGTACAAGGTGGCAGGAGCTCAGCTTTGCTATCGTTGGCTTGGGGCTAATTGGCGGCTCCTATGCCAAAGCATTGCGTAAACTGGGCGTTAAGCAGATTATCGGTATAGAGCGAGATGCAGCAACATTGCAGGAAGCAAAGCAGCAGGGATTGGTTGATATTGGCATGACTGAGCCTGATAACCGACTTAAGGAGGCCAACGTAATCATCTGCGCTATTTATCCTGAAGCAATCGTGGGCTTTATAGCTGAAAACGTTGATTTCTTTAACGAAAGTGTTTTACTGACTGATGTTGCAGGCATTAAAAACGATATGATCAGCAGAGGCCAGGAACTTTTAAAGGGTGGCATGGAATTTATTTCCGGCCATCCGATGGCCGGACGCCAGGGCAGCGGCTTGGGTATGAGCGATGCGCATATTTTTCAGAATGCGAACTACATCATCGTGCCGGAAAAGCATAACACACAGGCTGCTATCAGCTGGCTGGAGCAATTTGCTTTGGCTCTTGGTTGCAAGCATACGGTGCAGGTAACACCGGCGCAGCATGATGCAACGATTGCCTATACCAGCAATTTGCCGCATGTTACTGCGGTAGCGCTTATGGACAGCGCGTCCTTTGATGATAAGACCAAGTACTTCGTTGCCGGCAGCTTCCGAGATGGCACTCGTGTAGCAGATATCAATCCTGAATTATGGTGCAATTTATTCCTGGCCAACAGGGAAAAGGTTGCGGATGAAATAGACAAATATATGGAGCAGCTGGTGCTGTGGCGCGACGCTCTGCGCAGTGATGACGGCGAAAAGCTGAAGGAGCTGATGCGCAAGGCGGGAGCACGGAGAAGGGAGCTTTTTTAATGAAGAAAATTCATGTTGCATTAGGCGTTCATGCCTATGATATTGAAATAGCCGCCGGCCTGCTGCCGCAGGCCGGCTCTAAGGTTGCAGCGTTGCTGCCGAAGGCGCGCAAGGCTGCAATTATCAGCGATACAAATGTTGCACCGTTATATGCAGCAAAATTACAGGCTAGCCTCGAAGAGGCTGGCCTTGTTGTGCATAAGGTGGTAATTGAAGCCGGCGAGCAAAGCAAGAACATGCAGGTGCTCAGCGATGTATTGGAACAGCTTGCTGCAGCAGGGCTTACGCGCACTGACGTTGTGCTGACGCTTGGCGGCGGTGTTGTCGGTGATTTGGGCGGCTTTGCCGCTGCCAGCTTTATGCGTGGCATTGCCTTTGTGCAGATACCGACATCACTGCTGGCACAGATTGACAGCAGCGTTGGTGGTAAGGTAGCTGTAGATTTAAAGGCCGGAAAAAACCTTGCCGGTGCCTTTTATCAGCCGAAGGCTGTGTTTATTGATACAGACTTACTGGCAACGCTTTCTACCCGCTTTTTGCACGATGGCTTGGCAGAAGCGATTAAATACGGCTGCATTAAGGATGCAGCGCTTTTTGCAAAAATTGCCGGCTATGCTGATGATGCTGCGCTTTTGGCAGATATTGACAGTGTTGTTGCCACCTGCTGTGCAATAAAAGCACGCATTGTAGAGCAGGATGAATTTGATACAGGCCTGCGGATGCTGCTGAATTTCGGTCATACCTTGGGACATGCTGTAGAGCAGCACTTCGGCTACAGCTGCTTTACGCACGGCGAGGGTGTGGCGATTGGCATGTATCAGCTGACTAAGCGCACCGAAGAGCTGGGAATGACAGCCAAAGGCAGCGCCGAGCGTATTAAGAGCGTACTTGAAAAGTATAATTTGCCGTTGACTGCGGGCGTAGAAAAAGCGCAGCTGCTTGATACAATGGCAAGAGATAAGAAAAAGAACGGCAACAGCATTACCCTCATTATTTTGCAGCAGATAGGCGAGGGCGTACTGCAGAAAGTTGATTGGCAGGAAGTGCCAAAGTATTTGGGGTGAGGCTAAATGGAAAAGGTAAAAATTTATCCTGCAAAATTGGCAGGAACGGTGCAGGTGCCGTCATCTAAAAGTATGGGACACAGAGAAATCATTTGTGCAGGTCTTGCAGGCGGCACCAGCATTGTCGATAATATCAGCATGTCTCAGGATATTGAAGCAACGATGCGCGTTCTGCGTGCTATGAATGTGAGCGTGGACGAAATCCCCAGCATGATAGAGGGACGTAAGGCTTTGCAGATTACAGGCACAGGTCATCCGATTGCAGCGGCAGATAATGTTGACTGCGGTGAATCCGGTTCCACCTTACGCTTTTTTATTCCTTTGGGAGCAAATCTTGGCTGTCCGCTGACCTTTATCGGTCACGGCAAGCTGGTATCACGTCCTTTGCAGGCGTATTACGATATTCTTGATAAGCAGTTTGTGCAGTATTTTAATGATAATGGCAATCTGCCGTTGACAGTCAACGGTCATCTGATGCCGGGTAAATTTGAACTGCCGGGAGATGTAAGCAGTCAGTTTGTCAGCGGTCTGCTTTTTGCTTTGCCGTTATTAAAGGGTGATTCCGAAATTATCATTACTTCGCCGTTGGAATCCGCTTCTTATGTAGATATGACGCTGAACTGCCTGGCGAAGTACGGTGTTAAAATAGAAAATGTAGATGGCGCACACCGTCATTATCTCGTACCTGGCAAGCAGCGTTTTAAAGCGCAGGACAGCAAGGTTGAGGGCGACTGGTCGCAGGCAGCCTTTTGGACTGTCGGCGGTGCTTTGGGCGCAGGCATTACGGCAAGCGGTATTGACTTTGCTTCGCTGCAGGGTGATAAGGCTGTGGTAGAAATTATGCAGCGCATGGGTGCTGATATTGCCCAAAATGCCGACAGCGTAACCGTAAACAGCAGTACAACGCAGGCAACGGTAATAGACGCTTCTAACTGTCCCGATATTATTCCTGTGCTTACCGTGCTGGCAGCAGTCAGCGAGGGAACGACGAAGATTATCAACGCTGGACGCCTGCGTATCAAGGAATGCGACAGACTGGCGGCTATGACGAGTGAATTAAACAAAATGGGTGCGGCAATTACGGAAGAACTGGAAGGTCTGACAATTACCGGCAAGCCTGAGGGGCTGCGCGGTGGTGTAGAAGCAGATGCCTGGAACGATCATCGTATTGCTATGAGCCTGGCAATTGCTGCGCAGTGCTGCGCCGAACCGATTACCTTAACCGGTGCAGGCAGTGTAAGCAAGTCTTACCCTGACTTCTGGCAGGATTACCAAAGCGTAGGCGGAAAAATTGAGGTGCTGG
This sequence comes from Phascolarctobacterium succinatutens YIT 12067, assembly GCF_000188175.1. GTDB lineage: Bacteria > Bacillota > Negativicutes > Acidaminococcales > Acidaminococcaceae > Phascolarctobacterium_A > Phascolarctobacterium_A succinatutens. The sequence goes on from NZ_GL830851.1 coordinate 29,377, forward strand.
CATGAGCGGAATTTTTGGCATGAATATAAAAATGGCGATATACGGCGAATCGCACGGCAAATCCATCGGCGTAGTGCTGGATGGACTGCCGCCGGGACTGTCGCTTGATGAAGCAGCGATTGCTGCCGAAATGGCGCGTCGTGCTCCCGGACAGAATGCGTTGAGCACAGCACGCAAGGAAAGCGATATGGTAGAAATCCAAAGCGGCTTCTTCAATGGATTTACGACAGGTACACCGCTGTGCGCGCGTATCGTCAACAGCGACCAGCATTCTAAGGATTACAGCATTCTCGCCGATAAAATGCGCCCCGGTCATGCGGATTACGCAGGCCATGTACGTTATCAGGGCTTTAACGATTATCGCGGCGGCGGCCATTTTTCCGGTCGTCTGACGGCACCGCTTGTTTTTTCCGGTGCTGTGGCCAAGCAGGCGTTGGCGCAATATGGTATTATTGTCGGGTCGCATATTCTGCAGATTAACGATATCAAAGAAGAGCGCTTCAATCCAATGGGCGTAAGTGATGCAGAATTAGCTGAGCTGAATACGAAAAAGTTTGCTGTTATGGATGACGCTGTCGGCGAAAAAATGCAGGAGCGCATTTTGCAGGCTAAGAGCGAGCTTAACAGCGTAGGCGGTGTAATTGAAGCTATTGCACTGCATTTGCCCGCAGGTATCGGCGCACCGTATTTTGATTCCGTGGAAAGCATGCTGAGCCATGCGCTGTTTTCCGTGCCTGCTGTTAAAGGTGTAGAATTTGGCGATGGATTTGGCTTTGCCAGGCTGACGGGTGCTGAAGCAAATGATGCTTTGCATTACGTTGACGGCAAGGTGAAGGCACTGACGAACCACAACGGCGGCGTTACCGGCGGTATTACCAACGGTATGCCTTTTGTAGTGCGCGTGGCCATTAAGCCGACACCGTCGATTGCGCGCGAGCAGCAGACAGTGAGCCTTAAGGAGCAGGCTGATACAACGCTGGCTATTGTCGGCAGGCATGATCCCTGTATTGTACAGCGTGCTGTGCCTGTTATCGAAGCGGTGGTTGCGTGGACGCTGTGGGATTTACTTTTAGAAGCGAAGAAATGGGAGAAATAAAATGCAGGAGCTTGATTTAGAAAAAATCCGCCAAGAAATAGATAAGGTTGACCAGCAGCTGGCAGACGTATTGGAAAGCCGTTTGCACCTGGTAATGCAGGTGGCTGCCTATAAAAAATCCAAAGGACTGCCTGTTAAGGACAAAAACCGTGAGGCTAAGGTTATTGAAAAGGTTGCAGGCTTTTTGGAGAACAAGGAATATTCCGTGGCTGTGAAAAATATTATGCGCGGTATTATCGATCAGGCCTGTCTGCTGGAAGAAACTGCGCTGTCCGAAGCAAACGACAAAACCTATGAGGTTGCTTGCTTCGGTCCTGCAGGCTCCTTTACGCATCAGGCTTTGGAGGAATATTTTCATGGACGCCGCTACAATCGTCATCACTTCCAGACCTTTGAAGAAGTAATTTCCAGTATCAGCGATGGCACTATGGATTACGCCGTTCTGCCTATTGAAAATTCTTCGACAGGCGGTATTACCGAGGTATATGATTTGCTGCGTCAGTATGACTGCAGTATCGTAGGCGAGCAGTGCGTAAAGATTGAGCAAAATCTGTTAGGCTGTGAGGGCGCTTCATTGAGTACGATTAAAACAGTGTATTCGCATCCGCAGGGCTTGAAGCAGTGCGCTGATTTCTTTCATGACTATCCGGATATAGAGCAGGTTCCTTATTTCAGTACATCCAAGAGTGCGGAGGAGGTTGCTGAAAAGCAGGATGTAAGCTTGGGTGCTATTGCCGGTAAGCAGGCAGCAGAGCTGTATAATTTGAAGGTTATTGCGCCGGCCATCAATAGCAACAGCAACAATTATACCCGCTTTGTTATTATCGCAAAAAAACCGGAAATCGTAGCGAACGCAAATAAGATTACGCTGATTGTTGCCGTGAAGCACGAAACTGGCTCGCTGTATAAGATGCTCGCTAGCTTCTACCATATGGGCTTAAATATGCTGAATCTGGAATCACGTCCGATTGTCGGCAAAACGTGGGAATACTTTTTCTACATCGATGTCACCGGTAATCTGGCGGATCCGTTAGTTATCGATGTGATGGAAGAAATAAAATCGAAGAGCACCTATTGCAAGGTTCTTGGCAATTATCGTGCTTACGAACGAAAGGAATAAACAGATGAAGCATTACGGACTTTTGGGCGGTAAGCTGGGACACAGCCTTTCACCGCAGATTCACGAGCTGTTTTTTAAATATACGGGTATTGAAGGCGATTATACGCTGCTGGAAACACCGCAGGAGGAATTGCCCAAACGTATGGAAGAGCTGCGTGCCAATTATGCAGGCAGCAATGTTACCATTCCGCATAAATTGCATGTTATGCCGCTGTTGGACAGCATTACACGTGAAGCTAAGGCTATCGGCGCTGTAAATACGATTAAATTTGATGAAAACGGTGCCGAAGGCTACAATACCGATTACTTCGGCTTTGGCAGAATGCTGGAATACAATAATATTGATGTGCGCGCTAAGCGTGTTGCGGTGCTGGGTACCGGCGGCGCTGCGCGTGCGGTTGTCAAATATATGGTTGATAAGCGTGTCGGCAAGCTGTATCTTGTTACGCGTGACGTTGCCCATGTTGATAAGGATTTCCTTAAGATTGCGCCCAAGTGCAAGTTTATTGATTATGACGGCTTAGCAGCGCTGACCGGTGATGTGATTGTCAACTGCACGCCTGTGGGTATGTATCCTAAGGTTAACGCTGCACCTGTTACGCCTGAGGAAATCAGCAATTTTGATGCTGCTGTAGATTTGATTTATAATCCTAAGCAGACATTGTTCTTGAAGCAGGCTGCCGAGGCGAAGATGCAGACTGTCAATGGTTTGTTCATGCTTGTGGCGCAGGCTGTGGCTGCTCAGGAAATCTGGCAGGGCGGAAAATACGACAGCGAGCTTATCGTCAAAATCATGCAGGATTTGGAGCAGAATATATGAAAAATATCGTGCTGATTGGTATGCCGGGCTGCGGCAAAAGCACATTTGGCAAGCGCATGGCGAAACGTTTGCAGCTGCCGTTTTATGATGCTGATACTGTCCTCGAAGAGCGTGAGCAGCGTACAATCAAGGCTTTCTTTGCGGAAAGCGAGGATGCGTTCCGCGCAGCGGAAACGCGCACGCTGGCGTATCTGGCGGAATGTGACGGAGCTGTTATCGCTACCGGCGGAGGTGCCGTAAAGCGTGCGGAAAACATGGAGCTGCTAAAGCGCGGCGGTGTTGTGGTCTTTATCGACCGCAAACCGGAAAATATCATCGGATGTATTGCCGGTGATGCGCGTCCGTTGCTTGCTGCCGATAAGCAGAAGCTTTATACTTTATATAACGAGCGTATTGCGCTGTACCGCCGATATGCGGATTATACTATTGATAATAACGGCGATTTCGGCAGAGTTCTGCATGAGCTGCTGAATATTGCCGCTAAGCTGGAGGGATAAAGATGCGTAAAATATTAGTTTTAAATGGTCCTAACATTAATATGCTGGGCATCCGTGAAAAAAATATCTATGGCCGTGATGATTATGACAGCTTGTGTGCTTACATCCGTTCTGCGGCCGACCGCCTTGGCGTAGAGGTGGAGCTGCTGCAGAGCAATTATGAGGGCGATATAGTTACCGCTATTCAGAATGCTTACGGTCATTTTGACGGCATTGTTATCAATCCGGCGGCGTTTACGCATTACAGCGTAGCAATTCTGGACGCATTGAAGGCAGTAAATATTCCTGCGATTGAGGTGCATATCAGCAACATCCATCAGCGTGAGGAGTTCCGCCATCATTCTGTAACGGTGGCAGGCTGCGTCGGACAAATCTGCGGCCTGGGATTTGCGGGCTATGCCTTGGCAATGGAAGCGCTGAGTGTGTATGAAGCAAAATAGTATATAATAATTTTGGTAAACAGTCTCTGAAGCTTTGCTTTCGGGGGCTGTTTTGTTATAATGATTATAGAGTAATATTTGCTGACAGAAGCAATTTTGGCAGTTAAATTTTCACAATAGTAAGATAACATTAAATTCGTTCTTGGAGGTGACATTATGGGTAAACGTGTAGTAATCGTCGGTGGGGTGGCCGCCGGTATGAAAACGGCGGCGCGCTTGCGCAGGCTGGATGCCGAAGCAGAGATTATCGTGCTGGAACGCGGACCGCAACTGAGCTACGGTGCCTGCGGCTTCCCGTATTTTATCAGCGGTGAGGTTAAGAGCATGGACAGCTTTGACCATACACCGCAGGGAGCCTTGCGCGACAGTGATTATTTTGCGGCCGTGAAGGGCATTGATGCCCGATGCGGCTGTAATGTGCAAAAAATGGACAGAGTGCAAAAATGCGTGCATTATATGGAAAAGGGAGAGCTGAAAAAGCTGTCTTATGACGTGCTGGTGTTGGCAACCGGCAGTACGCCGGTGAAGCTTCCCTTGCCTAATGCTGATGCCGCAGGCATTCACAGCTTCTGGTTTCCGTGGGATGTTGAAGCAGTAGATAAGGAAATTGCCGAAGGCGGCGTTAAGGATGTAGTTATCATCGGCGCAGGCTTTATCGGTCTGGAGCTGGCAGAAGCTTTTGTGCGCCGCGGTTTGCATACCAGCGTTTTGGAACAGCAGGACAGACTGCTGCCGCAGCTGCTTGATGAGGATATGGCAGCATTGCTGCTGCGTGATACGAAAAATCCGCTGCTCGATATTTATCTGGAGGAAAGAGCAGGTGCCTTTACCGTAGAAAACGGCAAAGTTAGCGGAGTGCAGACGGATAAACGCGTAATCCCGGCACAGTTGGTTATCGTTGCCGTCGGCGTGCGTCCGAACGTGGAGCTGGCGCGCGAGGCCGGCCTTGTTATAGGTCCGAGCGGCTGTATTGCGGTTAACGAATACCTGCAGACAAGCGATGATGCAATTTATGCCGGAGGTGACTGTGCGGAAAATACTCATCGTGTCAGCGGAGCCAAGGTGTTTGTGCCTATGGGGTCTACAGCCAACAAGCATGGCCGCGTAATTGCGGATAATATCTGCGGAGCGCGGAAGCAATATCCCGGTGTCCTGGGGACTGCCGCCTGTCGCTTCTTTGCGCAGGAAGCCGGGGCAACTGGTTTGAACGAGCGGACTGCGCGGCAGGCCGGTATTGATTTTGCAAGCGCAATTGTACCAGGCTCTGACCGTTTAGGCTATATGCCGGGAGTAGGGCGCATTGTGCTGAAGCTGTTGGCAGAAAAGAGCAGCGGACGCGTATTGGGTGCGCAGGCTGTCGGAGCGAGCGTAGCGAAGCGTATTGATATATTGGCGGCGGCAATTTCTTTAGGTGCAACGCTGGAGAATTTATCCGGACTTGATCTGGCTTATGCTCCACCGTTTAATACGCCGATTGAGAATATCGCAACGGCAGCCAATGTCCTGCAAAATAAACTTGACGGCCAGCTGCGCAGCATTAATCCTGTAGAATTTGAAAAGAACCGCACGCAGGAGGATTATTTATTCGTTGATGTACGCACGCCGGCAGAGGTAGCAGCTAAGCGTATTGCCGACATTCCGTCGAGAGTAAATCTGCCGCTTGATACCTTGCGTACAGCGGATATCAGCAAGATGGATAAAGAGCAGAAAATAGTTACAGCCTGCCAGATTGATTTGCGTGGCTACGAAGCGGAGGTTATTCTGCGCGCACGTGGCTTCCAGGATGTTTACAGCCTGGAGGGAGGTATGAGCGGTTGGCCGTATGCGACGGAAAGCGATAAAGACAAAAAGTAAGCATTTTAATATTGTTATGCAAGGAGGAGAAAAGCATGAGTGAATTTAGTGAAAAAATGGGCATGGCAGCAGGCAACAATTTTAAGAGCGGTTATAACTGCTGCGAAGCGATTGTACAAACCTTCCGTAAGGAGGCAGGCGTGAATATTGATGATAATGCATTCCGTCTGTGCTCCGGATTTGGCGGCGGCATTGGCCATGCGCGCGATTTGTGCGGAGCTATGGCAGGCTGTGTGATGGTCATCAGTACGTTGGCCGGCCGCAATCAGCCGAGCGATAAGCCTTTGGCGGAAATTTATTCGCTGACATTGGAATTTCATGAGCGCTTTGCCAAGGAATTCGGCTCCTGCGCTTGCGGTGATTTGATGCCCTACGAGTTTAATACGCGTGAGCATTTGAAAAATTGTCTGAAGCTGGTGAATAAGGTGGCTCAGCTGCTGGCTGTGTATCTGGAAGAAAAGGAACTGCTGAAGTAATAATGATAATCTAAAAGGGACTGTCGCGTAAGTGGCAGTTCCTTTGTATTTTTCTAGGTGTGAGAATGCGTAAATACGCCAAAAGTAATAATAAAAAATTGCGGAGCGCTTGTTGACGGCAAAAATAATTGGCTATGAAAACAAATTAATTGAAGTTTTTGCCGTCAACATGCTATACTGATATTAGAAATTTATTGAAAAATTTTTGCAGAAATGGAGTAAGAAAAACAGTTATCTGATGGATACCTGCCTTGCTGCGCAGGATAGATATAAGGCATATCTTGATTATTTTAGGATTGAGTATTGAAGCATCTTATATATAGAAAATAATGATAAGAATTATGTGAAAGCGAGGCGATGAGTGTGCTAATGAATACAACTGAGTATCTCTCTATTATCGAAAATATCAAGAGCGAAATCAGGGCTGCACAGTACCGTGCAGCAGTTCATGCGAATGCAGATATGTTGCTCCTTTATCATGATATAGGTTGTGTGATTAATGAACATAAATCATGGGGCAACAAGTTTATTGACAATCTTGCTACTGATATTAGGATTGCCTTTCCAGAAAGTAAGGGATATTCTGTTCGTAATCTAAAATATATGGCAAAATTTGCTGAGATCTATCCAAATCGGGAATTTGTGCAACAGGTTGTTGCACAAATTCCATGGGGTCACAATATAGTTCTTCTGGATAAGGTCGCTGATATGGATGAACGTAAATAGTATATCAAAAAGTCAGCGGAAAACGGCTGGTCTCGAAATGTTCTTGTCCATCAGATTGAAAGCAACTTGTATCAGCGGCAGGTTCTGGCAGATAAAGTTACAAATTTTAATCACCGCTTACCGTCTCCGCAAAGTGAACTTGCAGCGCAGACAATGAAAGACCCATATGTATTTGATTTTATTTCTTTCCGGGAGGATATGCTCGAACGGGATATTGAGCAGGCACTTGTTAGGGATGTCACAAAGCTCCTTCTGGAGCTTGGAACAGGGTTTGCTTTTCTGGGAAACCAGTATCACCTGAACGTAGGCGGCGATGATTTTTACATTGATTTGTTGTTCTATAACCTGAATCTTCGCTGTTATGTAGTTATCGAATTGAAAACTGGTGATTTCAAGCCGGAATATGCTGGTCAGCTAAACTTTTATCTGTCAGCCGTGGACGGCATTTTGAAAAAAGAGCAGGATAATCCGTCCATTGGTTTGCTTCTGTGCAAAAGCAAAAACAATGTGGTTGCAGAATATTCACTCAAGGATATTTCAAAGCCAATTGGTGTAAGCGAATACAAAATAACCAGTAGCCTGCCGGATGATCTGGAAAAGCAACTGCCATCTGTTGAAGATATTCAGAAACGGATTAAATAAGGCTCTAATTAATTCTTAAGTTTTAGAAAGGACACACCAATGCATAAAATTCTCTTTATCTGCCATGGCAACATTTGCCGTTCGCCTATGGCAGAGTTTTTATTGAAGGACATTGTAAAAAAGCGCGGCATTGCCGCTGATTTTGAAATTGCTTCGGCAGCGACAAGCAGGGAAGAAATCGGTAATCCTGTGCATCACGGCACGCGCAATAAGCTGGCGCAGCTTGGCATCAGCGTCGCAGGCAAGCATGCAGTACAGGTGACAAAGCGTGACTACGAATATTATGATTTGCTGCTGGTGATGGACAGCAATAATATCCGTAATTTGCGTAGAGTCATCGGTGAAGATACGCAGGATAAGGTCCATCTGCTTTTGGATTATACCGGTCGCAAGGGCGCAAGCATTGCCGATCCGTGGTATACCGGTGACTTTGAAGTAACCTATAAAGATATCATGGAAGGCCTGGATGGCTTGCTGAAGTATCTGAAATATTAAAACAAACAAATTTCCGTGCAAACCGTTAATAAGTTAACATAATTTACCATAAAAATAGATAGAATTAATCGAAAACGGTATTTTGCTTGTTTGTTTTAGATTGTGGTGCTACAATAAGTGTTACGGTAAAATAATATAGTTTCCAATGAAGAGAGGTTTTTAATCATGAAATTCGCAACACGTATGGAGCGTATGCAAGCTTCTGAAATCCGCGAGCTGTTAAAATTAACTGCTCAGCCTGATATTATTTCCTTTGCCGGCGGTCTGCCTGCACCGGAACTGTTCCCTGTAGAAGAAATTGCCAAGGTTTCTCATGACCTGGTACTGAAGGAAGGTCGCCAGCTGCTGCAATATGCAACTACCGAAGGCCGTCCGTCCCTGCGTGCAAAAATTGCTAAACGCATGGCTGATAAATACCACACCAATGTTGATCCCGATGACATTCTGATTACCACCGGTTCTCAACAATGCCTGGACTTCGCAGGCAAGCTGTTCCTGGATCCCGGCGACGTTGTTCTGTGCGAAAGCCCGTCCTACCTCGGCGCTTTGAACGCATTCAACGCTTACCAACCGAAATTTGTTGAGGTTCCGACCGATAACGGTGGTCTGATTCCGGAAGAACTGGATAAAATTCTGGAAACCACTCCGAACTGCAAATTTATCTATGTAATTCCTGACTTCCAAAACCCGACCGGTCGTACCTGGTCCATGGAACGCCGTCAAAAATTCATGGAAGTTGTTAACAAACACAACCTGCCTGTACTCGAAGATAATCCGTACGGCGAACTGCGCTATGAAGGCACTATCCTGCCGTCCCTGAAATCTATGGATACCAAAGGCTTGGTTATGTTCCTGGGTACCTTCTCCAAAATCTTCTGCCCGGGCCTGCGTCTTGGCTGGATTGCTGCAGAGCACAGCCTGCTGAGCGAGTTTGTTAAAATCAAACAAAGTGCTGACCTGCACACCTCTAACTTTGACCAAGGCGTTGCAGATGCTTACATGGAACAATACGACCTAGATGAGCATGTTAAAGAAATCGTTGCTCTGTACAAACATCGTCGTGATCTGATTCTTGAATCCATGGAGAAATACTTCCCGGCTGGCACCGAATGGACTCATCCGGAAGGTGGTCTGTTCCTGTGGCTGACCTTCCCTGAAGGCGTAAGCGCACGTAAAGTATTCAACAAATGCATCGAGATGAAGGTTGCCGGCGTTATCGGTGATGCCTTCTATCCGAATCAGAAGACTGATCGCAGCATGCGTATCAACTACTCCAACATGCCGGATAACCGCATTGTTGAAGGTATCCAACGTATGGCTAAAGCAATCAAAGAGTGCATGTAATTCTTTCACGGCTTAAGCTGTCTTGTAAATTTTACAGCTGATAAAAATTTAACCCCTGCAGAAAAATTTCTGCAGGGGTATTTTGTATATATGCTGTTTTATGCTTTAGCAGCCTTTAAGGTTCTTTCGAACAGAATGTATAAAACTCCGGCAGCCTCGTCACTGAATTTAAAGATACTGTCGGTACCATCGGTGTGATGGAAGGTTACAAGGTTGATGCCGTCAAAATCAGCACCGCTGAGAACGTTGAGCGGGATATGGAAGGCATTTTTCTTACCAATGTAAACTAAACGTTGGTTAGTAAGGAAGAACACGCCCAGCTCTTCAATAATAGTCATTTCTTCTGTGAATTTGGGATGCTCGATTTTTTCGCCCTTGAAGGCAACGGTTTCGTCAATGCGGAATTTGCGTGTCAGCTCATAGTAGTTGTCTTCGCGTTCTATCATTTTGTTTTGGCAGAGACCGCAGTTGGTATAGGCGTGGCAGATTTCGCCGGGGTTGAGAGGGAAAGCATCCTGCTTGATATCGCCTAAAGGCATATGCTCCGCATTCCACAGGCTGCGGTATTTTTCCAGAGCGCTGACAATGTTATTCTTTAATTCATATGGGATATCCAGAGTTGCGCAGTCGGCACGCAGGGCAGCTTCTTCTTCCGGAGTATAACGCTGTGCGCTGCTGATTTCGTCAAACTTCTGATTGAAGTGAGCCTGAAAAACCTGCTTACGCATGGAAAGACTGTCTTCGTAGTCATAGCCGAATAACTCATTCAATTGTTTGATATCCAGCTTTTCGGTGCCTGCAAGCAAATCACGGCAGCGGACAAAATAAGCAGCTGTTTTTGCTGCCTTATCAGCCTGCTTTGCCAGATGCGGCGGCAGCTCCAAAATTTCAGCTAAATGTGCAAGCTGTGCCCAAAGGCTGTCTTCCTTAGTCTGTACTTCGGTAAAGACAACATCTGCCAGCTTGCGGTAAATGCCGCTGCGTTGGTTGCAATTATCATCATGGAATTTTACGCCCCATTTTTTCAGAGCATGATGCACATCATCGGCACTGACTGCTAAAGCGTCGGGTGCTGCAGCCAACAGATTATTGAGCTCCTTCCAGCCGTTTTCGGTAGGCTTGCTGCCGAATATTTTTGATAAAAAGCCGCATTCTTCTAATTCTTGCATGCTATAAGGTTTCAAATTCTGCACTCTCCTTTACAGGCTTAAAGTCTGCATTTTGATTTTTACGCTGATAAAGTTGCCAGCGGTTTATTTTATCGCTAACAATACGAATTTAATCTAAACAATATTATACGCTAAAAGTGTATCTATTGTCTAGAAAGAAAAAGCTTCGGCATTGCTAGCGTAAAGTTTTTGTAGGAAAAACGGG
>NZ_GL830852.1 GCF_000188175.1 Phascolarctobacterium succinatutens YIT 12067
CCGTTTTTCCTACAAAAACTTTACGCTAGCCGGCTTAATGTGAAAAAATAATCAAAAAAACGTGAACTCTGTCAAGCTTATTTCGCAAAAAATTTTCAGTAATAAATTTGGCTTTTAGAAGCACAGATGATATAATGAATGAGTACGGATTTCGTGTACAATTTTTATAAAAAGGAGACTTATACAATGGTTACTAAAGATACCGGCATTATTGAAGCCGTTCAAAACCATCCTGAAATCATGGAGGTTTTCGCTGAATATGGTCTGGGCTGCATCGGCTGCATGGCTGCTCATTTCGAAACCATCGGTCAAGGCGCTGGCGCTCACGGCATTGATGTTGATGCTCTTATCGAAGATATCAATAAAGTTATTGCCGAAGCAGAAGCAAACAAATAAAATAGCGAAGCGGGATAAATACTGCACCGGCATATTTTCACCGCATAGAAAAAATGAGGGAGCTATCTCCAGCACAAGTGGGGACGGTTCCCTGTTTTCATAAGGAGGTCTCTGTTATGTTCAAAACTCGTAAGGTTGTAATCGTCGGCGCAGGTCACGTCGGCTCTCACGTTGCTTTAGCGCTCATCCAATCCGGTGAAGCAGATGATATTGTACTGATTGATATTCTTAAGGAAAAAGCTGCAGCACAGGCACTGGATTTGGACGACTGTGTCAGCGGTGCTCTTTGCGGTCACGACGCAAAAATCCGCGCCGGTGAATACAGTGAGCTCAATGACGCAGATATTCTGGTAATGGCCTTCGGCCGCAGCCGTCGTCCCGGCGAAACTCGTCTGGATATGTTTGATGATTCCATCAAGATGGCTAACGAAGTTATCAGCCACCTGAAACAGGTTGACTTCAAGGGAATTATGATCAGCATTTCCAATCCTGCAGATATTATCTGCGAGCATATCCGCCGTCAGATGCAGTGGGATTCGCATCGCTGCTTCTGCACCGGCACCAGCCTGGAAAGCTACCGCCTGCTGCGCGTACTCAGCGCCGCTACCGGCTACAGCCGTAAATCTATCCAAGCCTTCTGCATGGGTGAGCACGGTAATTCCAGCTTCGTTGTCTGGTCCCGCATCCGCATCGGCAGCAAGAGCTTTGCCCAGCTGCGCAGCGAACGTCCGGAGCTGGCTGCCCTCAGTCTGGATGATTTGCAGCTGCAGGTTAAAAGAGCCGGTGATATCGAGGTTGACGGCAAAGGCTGCACAGAATTCGGTATTGCCAATGCTGCCTGCATGCTGATTACGGCTATCTTCCATGATCAGAAGCTCATCTGGCCCTGCTCCACCGCTCTCAACGGCGAATACGGTCAGAAGAACGTTGCTGCCGGCGTACCCTGTGTCATCGGCAAGAACGGTATCGAAGAGATTCTTGAACTGAAGCTGACGGAAGAAGAAGAAGCTAAGTTCGCTGTCTCCTGCGACATTCTGCGTGGCTTTTTGGATAGAGCAGGCAGCTTGTAAAGATAAGCTTGCAATGCTTATAAGAATGTAAAACGTTAATTACAAAAAACGTCGTAAGCAATGATCAGCACTCATAAGCTCACGACGTTTTTTTATACACATTATAAAACTACAAACTCACACCCTCAATATGCGTCCAATCCGTTGCGTGCGCCGCCGACAACACGCACATTGCTAACATTAAAAGCAGCTTTAATCACAGGCAGATACTTGCCGATCAGCTCCGTGCGCACTCTTTCATCGCCGGCAACCAGCAGCAACGCATCGTCGCCCAGGTTAATATTCAGCAGCGGGCTAATCAGACGCTCAAACGCAGGCGCAGACATAGCCTTCTTCAAAGCCGTCAGTCCGGGTACAAGCTGCGGTTTTTCCTTAGCCATGCGCACCTCCAGCGCTTCAAAAGGAACCTCGAACAGCTTATCATTGGCTGCACCGACAAAGCTTTCATTAAGAGAACCGCTTACACCAACAAAATCTTCTGCCATAAGAAAAACCTCCTTCATAATATACACACATACGGAGACATAGCCCACGCTCAAAATAAAAACTCCTGCTAATATTAATTTATCACGATTCGGACTCTTTGTCAAAAAATACATAGTAAAAATATTATCGGCGTTGCAATAACGCTTAACAAAAAATGCTTCTCGGCAAGCGTTTTTTACAACTGTAATCAAACCGGCTGAAAGCACTATTACAGACATACAAAAACTGACGAAGCAAAATTTGCCTCGTCAGTTTTATTTTTAGGTAATATTTAATTCAACGTCTGCTAAACGAAGTAATTATTTCACCATAGCAGCAACGATATCAAAAGCAGCAGCAAGTGCTTCATCAACCTTAGCTACGTCCTTAGCACCAGCCTGTGCCATATCCGGACGACCGCCGCCGCCACCGCCGCACAGCTTAGCAACAGCCTTAACGATGTTGCCCGCATGTACGCCTTTAGCAACTGCATCTTTAGTAGCCATGGTCAGAATGCTTACCTTCTCGCCCATAACAGCAGCCAGCACAACAACGCCGCCCACCTTATCACGCATCTGGTCACCCAGATTACGCAGAGCGTCAACGCTGTCAGCATTAACCTTCTGTACCAGAACAGGAACGCCGTTAGCATCCTTAATCTGATCAGCAACATTGCTTACCTGCACCTTAGCGATTTCTGCAGCCAGCTCTTCGGCCTTCTTCTGTGCTGCCTTCAGCTCGCATTGCAGAGCCTCCAGACGAGTCGGAACGTCGCAGCAGCGGCATTTCAGCTCAGCAGCCAGACCGTTCACCATTTCCTCGGTAGCATTTACATGAGCCACAGCACCATGACCGGTAACAGCCTCAATACGGCGCACGCCTGCACCGCTGGAGCCTTCGCTAACGATTTTGAACATACCGATTTGAGCAGTATTGCTTACATGGCTGCCACCGCAGAACTCCATAGAGAAGTCCGGAACGGTAACAACGCGAACAATATTGCCGTATTTTTCACCGAAGAGAGCAGTAGCACCCTTCTTCTTAGCTTCCTCAATCGGCAGCTCTTCAATATTAACAGCTTTGCCAGCCAGCACCTGCTCGTTGACAATAGCCTCTACTTCCTTCAGCTCCTCAGCAGTTACCTGAGAGAAGTGGGAGAAGTCAAAACGCAGACGGTCCGGACCAACATAGCTGCCGGCCTGGTTAACATGGGCACCCAGAACCTGTTTCAGAGCAGCATGCAGCAGATGGGTTGCGGTATGGTTACGAGCGATATCCATCTTGCGTGCCTTGTCTACAGCAAAGGTAACAGCGTCACCTACAGCAACAGTGCCTTCGGTTACGGAACCGATCATAATAACAGCGCCGTCAGGCAGCTTTTTGGTAACATTTACAGCGATAACGCCGGTCGAAGCGGTAATAGTACCGATATCGCCCAGCTGGCCGCCGCCCTCAGCATGGAAAGCGGTAACGTCGCAGATAACAGCAACATCAGTGCCGTCAGCAGCGTTTTCAATCGGCTGTGCGTCATGCGCAGGATACATTTTTACAATCTTAGCTTCGGTTGCAGCTTCGTCAACCTTCAGTTCAGCAACATTGATGCCGCTGGTGTTATAAACAACCGGACGGCCCTCTTTATCGTTGCGTGCTTCACGCGCCATTTTACGCTGAACCTCCAGCGCAGCGTCGAAGCCTTCTTTATCCATAGTCATGCCGGCTTCTTCCAGAATTTCTTCAGTCAGTTCCCAGGGGAAGCCAAAGGTATCGTTCAGCTTGAAAGCAGTTGCACCGTCGAGCACGGTTTTGTTTTCAGCCTTCAGCTTTTCAATCTCCTCGTTCAGCAGCTCGCAGCCCTGTTTCAGAGTGCGCAGGAAGCTGGTTTCTTCCATTTCCACAACCTTTTTGATGAAGTCAGCCTTCTCTACCAGGTTGGGGTAAGCGTGACCGAACATGCCGATAACAACGTCAACAGCACCGGTCAGGAACATCTCGTTGATACCCAGCAGACGAGCGTGACGGATAGCACGGCGCAGGATACGGCGCAGTACATAGCCACGGCCTTCGTTGGACGGCAGAATACCATCACCGATCATAAAGGTCATGCTGCGTACATGGTCAGCGATAACCTTCAGGGAAACGTCGGTAGCCTTGTCCTTGCCATATTCAACATTAGCAATCTTAGCTGCATATTCAATAATCGGGAAAATCAGATCAGTTTCAAAGTTGGACGGCTTGCCTTGAACAACACTTGCCAAACGCTCTAAGCCGGCGCCGGTATCAATGTTCTTGTTTTTCAGCGGTGGATAGGTGCCATCAGGCATCTGGTTGAACTGGGTAAATACCAGGTTCCAGATTTCCAGGAAACGGTCACAGTCACAGCCGGGGCCGCAGGTCGGTTTGCCGCAGCCGCGTTCAGGACCGAGGTCGATGTGGATTTCGGAGTCAGGACCGCACGGACCGCTGCCAATTTCCCACCAGTTATCAGCCAGGCGTACAATGTGGTCTTCAGGAACACCTACAACATTGTGCCAGATATCAAAAGCTTCATCATCCTCAGTGTGGATGGTGATGTACAGCTTATCGCCAGGCAGGCCAAGCTCCTTGGTCAGGAACTCCCAGCTCCAGGGGATAACTTCTTTTTTGAAGTAATCGCCAAAGGAGAAGTTGCCCAGCATTTCAAAATAGGTATGGTGGCGCGCAGTGCGGCCAACGTTTTCAATATCACCGGTACGCACGCATTTTTGGCAGGTGGTGATACGAGTAGCAGGCGGTTTCATTTTGCCGGTGAAAAACGGCTTGAACGGTGCCATGCCTGCACCGATAATCAGCAGAGTCGGGTCATCCTGAGGAATCAGGGAAGCACTCGGAAGCATAAGATGGCCTCTATCTTGGAAAAATTTCAAAAACTTTTCGCGGATTTCGTTACCAGTCATGTATTTCATAGTAGTTCATTCGCTCCTTCGAAAAATAATACTGCATTACTGCGGAAATTACCGCAGCAGACAAAGATTGCATATAAAAAAATTATATAATTTTTGCCTGTGAATGTCAATAAGCGCAAAGCTCCGCAAGTGTATACATAGCATAAAAAACGGAGCAATTATCTGCCCGAAAGGCAATCTAACTGCTCCGTCTGCTTAAATTTAATTTTTAAGCTTAATCCTGTTCATCCAGCTCATAAAGGCGCTTATAAATGCCGCCAAGGGCCATTAGTTCTTTGTGTGTGCCGATTTCCGCAATTTCACCGTTATGCAGCACCACAATTCTGTCAGCGTTGATAATCGTAGACAGACGATGTGCGATAATCAGCGTAGTGCGGCTTTCAGCCAGCTTATCCAGGGACTTCTGAATCTGCTTTTCCGTTTTGGTATCAAGCGCACTCGTCGCTTCGTCAAAAACCATTACCGGCGGATTTTTCAGGAAGGCACGGGCAATAGCAATACGCTGCTTTTGCCCGCCGCTCAGCTTCACGCCGCGCTCACCGACCTTAGTTTCATAGCCCTCAGGCAGCGCGCTGATAAAGTCATCAGCAGCCGCCAGCTTGGCAGCCTGCTCAATCTCCTGCTCGCTTGCCTTAATCTTGCCATATGCAATATTAAAGTTAACAGAATCGCTGAAGAGGAAAACATCCTGCTGCACCAAACCTACATGATTGCGCAAGTAGCTCTGTTTATACTTTCTGATATCTACGCCGTCAAGCAGCACTCTGCCCTGCGTCGGCTCGTAAAAGCGCAGCAGCAGGCTTGCCAGTGTCGTTTTGCCTGCACCCGTAGCACCCACAAAGGCCACCTTTTCACCGGGAGCAATATCAAGATCAAAATGCTTCAGCACCGGCTTATCCTGCAGATAGCCAAAGGTTACATTCTCAAAGGTAATGCGGCCCTTAATCTCACCTGCAGCAATCGCATCAGGCGCATCGTCAATCTCCACCTCATGCTGCATCATCTCATTGAAGCGATTGTAACCGGCCATACCGCGCTGGTACATTTCCGTAAACATCAGCAGACGGAAAACAGGCTTCATAAAGATGTTGACATATAGGAAGAAAGCGACAAAATCGCTCAGCGGCAGCTGGCCATCAGCAACCATCACACCACCGCAGACTAATACAACAAGGTTAGTAATATTGGTAAAGAAGGTAATAGTGCCGTTAAAGTATGACAAGATGCCAAAGGATTCATTACGCACGCGCATAAGCTCGTTGCTCTTGCGCATAAAGCGTTCCAGCTCCAACGGCTCGTTGGCAAATGCCTTCACCAGACGGATACCGCTCAGTGCCTCCTCTGCCTGCGCCGAAACCTCACCGGACTTTTCACGGCTGCGGCGGAAGGCACGCTTCATCTTCCTGTTAACATAAACAGAATGCACTGCCTTGAAAAGCAGTAGCACGCTGATAATAGAACCAAGGAAGGGGTTCAGGTAAAGCATCATGAAAATAGTACCCAGCATACTGATGGTGCAGATGAGAAGGTCATTCGGACCTTTAAATGTCAGCTCACTGATTTCCACGATATCGCTCGTAATACGCGACAGCAGCTGACCTGTGCGGGCATTATCAAAAAAGCGGAAGGACATTTTTTCCATATGCGCAAATAAATCACGGCGCATGTCGTTTTCAATGCCGGAGCTCATCACACGTCCATAATAGTTAATTGCGAAAAGCAGTCCAAAGTTGATAAGATACAATACTACCAGTATGCCTGCCCAGTAAAAAAGCTCGTCAAGATTCTTCTGTGGAATTTCGACGTTGAGCATCTGTCTTACAATATAAGGAAAGACCAGCTCCATCAAGGCCGAGAAGCATGAGCCTATCAGCACCAGAAGCAAAATCAGCTTATAGGGCTTATAATAATGAATTATTTTTTCTAACATTTACTTTGCTCCTCCTGCGTTATTTTTCCAGATATGTAAACGGTAAGCACCGATAATTTTGCCATCCGGAGTCAGTGCCGGCGCCTCCACACCTGCCAGCCACTGTCCGTCAGGTGAAATACCAATCGCCTGACAAGGTCCTTCGGTTGGGAAATAGCTGTACTTTTTGCCTGTTTTCAGGTCCAGCACCAGTGCTCCGTGCGCCTTGTAATTGTGCGTGCGCACGTTGCGCCCCACCGCGCAGGCCGCCAGCCTGCCGGCGAAAGCAATTTCCTCCATCGTACCGTCTGCCATATACTGATAGCGGAAGGTACCGTCTGTATTGAATACAAAAATACTGTTATTGCTCGGGTGTTCTACCGGCGTCGGCAGCTGCCAATTTTCACGGTTAAAGGTGTTAATCGTGGTAAAGAGTACGCCGTAGGGTGTTACGAAACCGTCGCGGCCGCTGGCATTTACATATGCACCATCCACCTGCTGCGGCTTGGAAATGGAACGTGTCCACAGGATTTTGCCTGCCTCATCAAACAAAATTCCGCGTCCGTCACTGGCTCCTGCTGCCAGATATTTGCCGTCCGCGCTGTAGTTGGGGCTGCCGCGCATAACTGTGTTATCAAACGGTGGAATCGGCGGCACATGCGTCGAATTAAGCAGCTCGCCGGTTCTTTTATCGAGGAAATACATCGTATCCTTATACTTCATATCCTCGCGGTAATCGTAGGCAGAAGTAGAAAACACTGCTCTGCCGTTATTATCGTTGACATCGCACCAGTTTATCCAGCTGTCGATAACCTCATTCTTGGGGAACTGCCACAGCAACTTACCCTCCTCATTTACAGCCAGCATTTTTGCATTGTAGCCTCTGCTGCCGTCCTTGCGCATCAAAAAACGGTAGGCATTGGCATAGACGTTGTTTTCCTTATCGACTGCAATATGCACCACCGACGGATAGGAACGCTGCGAAGCATCGGAGCCGACGAAGTCAGCACTCTTATACTGCCAACGGATATCACCCGTATGAACATCAATAGCATACAGCCTGCCTTCAGCGCTCTGCTCGCCTACTATCGCCAGTTTGCCGTCAGACGTAAGGCACAGAGCAATCAGCTTGCCTATGCCAAGGGAACGTTTCCATTTCTGACGTCCTTCATTGTCAAAGAGGAAGAGCTCGCCACGCTCCGTACCGACAATCCAGCCTTCTTCGTCGGCAGCATAACGCACTACCGCCTTAGTAAAGCCCATGCGGTCATAATTCTGTGTTGGGATATCACCCAGATAAACGCTCACACCGGAGCCGTCATTGTTAACATGAAACTGGTTCCATGGCGTTCTGCTGCCGGTAATCCAGTACAGTGCGCACCAGGAAAGCAGCAGTAGCACAAGCGCCAGCCAGCCTTTAAGCTTATTCATAGATACAGCACCGTCCAATCATAGATTTGGCGGAAAACGCCAAAGTAGAAGCCCTGCTCCGACAGCAGGTAAATTATTTTACTGCCAACAACTGCCACCACTACTGCAAACAGCAGCAGGCAGCTTGCCTTTTCGCGTGCGTCCCACTGTTGGCGTCGCCTTCCGGCGCCGCCTGCGAAAAAGCCACGGCTCACAACCGAAAGCGCCAGCGTCTGCGCACGCCTCAGGCAGCGCGCCAACAACGGCTTGGCGATATACGGCAAATGCCGCAGCACAGCAGTGCGTCCCCTCTGGCTGTCACTGCGCAGCTGCAGCGCTGTAATAACCTCGCCTGTTTCTGCCGCCAGCACCGGCAAAAAACGAATCGCCGTCACCAGCATGAACGCCATCTGCGGCGGCAGCCTCCAGCCCAGCAATGCCTGCAGCAGCTGTCGCGGGTCACTCGTCCAGCAAACCAAAAGCCCCAAAGCCAACATGCTGGCGCTGCGCAATCCCTGCACCGCACCGTACAGAATGCCTTCGCGGTAGATGAAAAGTCCGCCCGTCAGCTGGCCGATAAAGCCTGCCTCCGGAGCAATCAGCACGAAAAGCGGTGTGCGCGGTGTCTGCGCAAAAAACAGCGCCTGGCTGAACATGGAGCCCCACAGGCCCAAGATCAGCAGAATCGCCATCACCTTCCATTTGTAGATAGAGGTTTTCGCTGCCAGATGCAGTATTAAGGTAAACGTAAATAAAATAAAGAGCGTCCGCGGATTATCCACGGTAATCATCAATATTGCAAAGAGGAAGAGGAACAGCAGCTTGGTACGCCCGTTGAGCTTCTGTGCCCAACCTGCTGCATCAGTGCCTTCCCATAGCTGTCTTACGGACATAGCGCTTCACCCCCTCTACCGTGATGCAGGGAGGAAGCCCCGCCTGCTCGCACACCGGCAAGAGCGCTGACGGTGTAAGACCGCCGGCCTCCACCAGCTCCTTATTGCTCAAAACCTCTTCTGTCGTGCCGTCGGCAATAATCTGCCCCGCACACAAAACAATTACGCGGTCGGCCACCTGTGCCGCCAGCTCCATATCATGCGTACAGATGAAGATACTGCCCCCCTGCTCCTTATAAGCCAAAAGCAGACGGCGGATTTCCGCCAGACTCTGTTCGTCCTGTCCTGTCGTAGGCTCGTCCAAAAGCAGCAGCGCCGGCTTCTTCGCCAGCATAGCACCCAAAACAACGCGCAAACGTTGCCCTTTGCTCAGCGCCAGCGGAAAATCATCGGCATATTCCGCTAAATTCATATGCTCTAAGAGCTGCTGCAGCTCCTGCTGCGTAATCGTGTGATTCTTCCAACACAATTCCTCGCGCACCGTATCTGCGAGCAGCATCAGATCAGGCTCCTGCCGCAGATAGCCGATTTTGCCCAGCTGCTTGTCGACCGGTTTTCCCTCCAGCAGCATGCTTCCCTGCTGCGTCTGTGTCAGGCCGCCCAAAAGGTTCATCAGCGTGCTTTTGCCGGCGCCGTTGAAGCCCATAATCGCTGTAATCTGCCCCTGATAAAGCGTAAACTGCAAATTCTTCAGCGTTGGCTCCTTGCCGCCGGGATAGGTGTAATACAAATCGCAAGCTTCCATAAGAGGCTGCTGTTGCCCTGCAGGCTTGGCCTGCTCAGCAGCTGCTGCAGGCTCGCATTCGCTGCGCAGCATCTGCACTATTTTTTCCTGGTCTGTCGTCAGCTCCGACAGCTGCAGTGCGCGGCACAGCTTCACCGTCTGCGGTTCACGCAAGCCTAAATCCGTGCGCCCTGTCATCGCCTGCCAGGCATCTTTAACAAGACCGTCATAAACAATACGTCCGTCCTGCATTACTGCCAGACGCGAAAAATATTTGCAAAGCTCGTTTACACGATGCTCAATCATCAAAATAGCAATGCCTGCCTCGCGGTTGAGGCGCACCAAAAGCTGCATAAAGCTCTGCACGCCCTGCGGATTCATCTGGCTCACAGGCTCGTCTAAAATCAAAAGTCCCGGCCTGGTAACAAGAATCGAAGCTAACGCTAGACGTTGCCTCTGGCCACCGCTCAGCTTGTGGATGCTGTAATCCTCAAAGCCTCCCAAGCCTACCAACTGCAAAGTTTCGCTCACCTTGCGCGCGATAATCTCCGGCTCCTCGCCCTGGTTCTCCAGTGCAAAGCCAACCTCATCCGCCACCGTCATCGCAAAAAGCTGGTCGTCCGGTGACTGATAGACAGTGCCCACCAGCTGGCCTGTTTTTTCCGGTGGCCATTTGCTGATATCCTCGCCCTGCAGGTAAATTGCTCCCTGCAGCTCACCGCGCTCCTCGCTGCCCAACAAGCCGCTGACAGCCTTAATCAACGTCGACTTGCCACAGCCGCTGCGACCTGCCAAAAGTAGCATTTCACCGTCCGCCAGCGTCAGGTTGATATTTTTTAAGGTAAACTGCTTCCTAGAGGGATAGCGATAAGATAAATTGTCTATTTTCAGCATCTCTATTCCCCCATAACCTGCTGCAGCTTGCTGCCCGTCTTAGCACCCAGCCAGGCGCCGATGCTGCTGTACACAAGGCCGTTGACCAGCATATACAGCGCCAGATACCAGTCTGCATAATACAGACGGTAGAAGAACATCATCTGCTCCATGTTGACGAAGGTGACAAGCGCATCGCCCACGCCCATCAGCAGGCAGATGAACAGCATATAGCCCTTGCCCAGCTCCTGCCTGCGGTAGAAGCCGGAAAGATACAACAGCGTTTCCAAAATCGCTACGTTGACACACATGCTCAAAAGTCCTAACGGCGTAAAATGTCCGAACATCAGACCGGAAAGCATATATTTGACAAAATACATCAGCGTCAGTACGCCCGGTGCACGGAAGAGCACTAGCAGCGCCACCACCAGCAAATACAGCAGCATACCGCTCAGAATGCCTGTCACCAAGCCGGAGAAAGGCCCTAAGAATACATGCAGCAAATCACCGATAAGTGTCGTCGGCAGTGTGATACCGCCAAAGGCCAGCGCCGCAAAGAGTGCCACCGTAATAGCACCGCGCGCACCGATACGGTAAATACAGCCCTTCAGCTTATAGCTAAAGGCCAGCACAGCCAGCAGGCAGATAAAGGAAAAGCCTACTGCCAAAAGGCCCAGATTATGCTTCTTGGCGATTGTCAGCGGTACCTCCTGCACCTTTTCCTGCCCGTTACCGCTTACAGTAACACGCAGGCTGTAATCGCCCTCCAACACTGTAAAATAATCTACATATAACGGAATGATAAAGGCCTGAGTTTTCTTGCCGTCCAGCGAAATCAGCGCCGTAGTTTCGTTGACGCTGCCTGTGTCACCTGCCCAGCCATGCTCGGAAACCTCATTGTTTTTGCCGGCGGTACAAAGACCGGGCATAACCTTGCCAGTCTTCTTATCAATCAGCTCCGCCTTAAATTTCAACAGGCGCACATCGCGCTGCGGGTTACGCATATCCAGCACCAGAAAAGTTGCAGGATGGTTAAACACTGCCGACCAGTTCGTCGCACCATCGCCCGTCATGCGGTTGCGAAAGCCTTCGAGCGTAGTATCGCGGATAAAAACCACGCCTTCTGCCGCGTGGTCATCCTTATTACCCAAATTATCTACCGGCAGAGTAACGCTCTGAATATACCAGTTGAATTTACTTCTGTCGATTTTCTTCCCCGGCTGCGACGCAATAGCAACAGCTGCTGCCGCCGGCTCATAGCTGAAGCTCAGCTCCCTGCGTTCGTGCCAGCCATCGCCGCTGACCTCAACCAGCAGTTGCTTCTGTCCGCGTGCAAGGTCTGTCTGCGGCTGAATGTAAAGCAGATCAAAGCTCTGTCCGAAATCTGCCGGCAGCACCCAATCTGCCTCCGCCGTCTGGCGGCCGTCAGCGCTTCCCAAGCGCCATTTGTCATTGGCAAGCGCCTTAAAGCCTTCCGGCAAAATAACACGCAAATGCGCCGGCTGCTCATGCGGTACATCAAAGCCGGTAATATTGATAAACAAAGGCATTGTGCTGCCGCCATGCACTACATGTGCGGCACTCTTATCCAGATTGTAGGGATACACTGCCTCCAGCTTTACGCCTGCAAAGACCTGCTGCGTGAGGCACAGCAGCGCCAGCAGGATATATAAGATTCTCATACTTCACCTATTCACAGCAAATCTTTTTCAATAATGCTGTTTCCTTCTTTTTGCTTGCCTCATCTACACGAGTTGTAATCTCCAGGTTATTATTCAGCGGATTACGGCTTACGGCAATATCAGCCGCATATGCTCTGCTGAGCAAAGGCTCTGTAAAAACACGCTCCGGAGTATCGTCTGCCAGCAGCTTGCCCTCGCCTAAAAGCAGAATACGGCCGCAGTATTTGGCTGCCAGATTAAGCTCATGCACAACCATCAGCACCGTCTTGCCCATCAGCGCCAGCTCACGCGCAAAACGGAAAATCTCCTCCTGATAAACCATGTCCAGACCGGTAGTAGGCTCATCGAGAAAGAGCACCGGTGTCTGCTGCGCCAAAACCTTTGCCAACAGGATACGCTGCTTCTGACCGCCGGAAACCTCTGTCACCGGCTTATCTGCCAGCTCCCGCGTACCGGTATATTCCATGCAGTCCAGCGCCAGACGCTTATCGTCCTCGCTTTCGCGCTCCCACCATTTAAGATAGGGATAACGGCCTGCCATAACAATATCCTGGCCTGTATAACCAAAGCCAACCTCTACCTGCTGCTGCAGATAGGCTACCTCACGCGCCAAATCTCTGTCGGTATATTCCTCCATCGGCTTATCAAAAAACAAAACCTCACCGCTCTGCTTCGGCAACATGCCGCGGATTGTTTTCAAAAGCGTACTCTTGCCGGCACCGTTGCAGCCGATAATACCTACAAGCTCGCCCTTGCCGATAGTGAAGCTTGCATCGCTGATAACACAGCGGCTGCCGTAGCCTATAGATAAATGATTAACACTCAAAACTGCTTCTGACATTATTACACCTCATGCTCATACTTCATCATAAAATTCAAATAAATTTAAGTGCCATATACTTTTACCCAATCTTTTATATTATACCACATAGAAGCATCAGCGACAATAAATCACAGTCCGCACTCTATATAATCAAGAACTTCTTATCAGATAAAATCTTAAATAAAAAGCATGAACCACGGCAATAGTTCATGCTTAAATAAACTAACGGAAATCAACCTTCAGATGCTGTCTTTCCGGCATCCGCTGATATTTATATTTAGGATAGCCAACCATCAGCGTACCTACAATTTTATGTTTCGGCGGCACGGCAATCAAATCCAGCAGCGGCTGATAGCCTGCAATACCGCAGGATTGGATAAAGCCGGCGATAGTTGTTCCCAAACCGATGGTCGGGGCAAACAGCTCTGCATAGGCCCAACTCTGCTCTGCATTGCTCACACCGGTAATATTCAGACGGCGTGCCAACGCAAAAACCAGACAGGGCGCATTGCGGGCGATAATATCCTGTCCACGCTCACGGTAAGCGCGCAGTACCACCTGAAAATAACGTTTATTTTCGGTGCCTGCCGCAACCTCGTTCTCCATCCAGTTGGCAACAGTGTCGGCAATTGCACGGATCTGTTCCTTATCGCGTATAACGATATAGTACATGCCCTGTGAATTGCCGGCAGTCGGCGCATAGCGTGCCACATCCAGCATACGGGTAATTTCTTCATCCGTCGGTGCCTGAGGCTTGAAGTTGCGCACACTGCGGCGCATACGCAAAAATTCATAAGCAACCTCAGGTGTCGGCAGCGGCATCGTCACCGGACGCTGTTCCGCCAGCGGCGTATATTTATTATCCAAGGCTCCTACGGGACAGATAGCAACGCACTGGCCGCAGCTCATGCAGCCACGGTCAAAATTGCACTCCGGTCCGTTTTCACCCATTGAAAGAATGCAGGAAGGACAGCATTCTACGCAAATGCCGCAACGCAGGCATTTATCCTGATTAACTGTTAACAAGTCCATAACGTCACCTCACAGTGCATTATCGGTATAGTGAATGTATTCCAGTCCACTAAAATCTGCCTTATAATGACCATTGCGCATAGGCGTACCCATGAGCTTTTTATCATCAGGCAGACCATCTACATTTACCAGACCGATAGAAGCGGTAGCACAAAGAGCACCAAGCTGTGTTGCTACACGCATAGTATAAGCCTTGTCCGCTTCACCGACAACACCCTTGTGCGGGTACATTGCCGTTGCTGCGACGATAACCGTCAGGATTTTGCCGCTCAGGGCAAAAATATGCGGTACAGTATTCATATCAGTCTGCATATAATCAATTTTAAAATTATGACTTTCCAGCCAGGGAACAAGAGCCTGTAAGCCAAGCTCGTGAATTTCCTGTTCTGTTAAAAGTTGCTGCTCCAAAATTCTCTTCTCCTGTAAACTATTAGTGTGCTCAACCCTTCTCATAAGCAGAGAGATTGTTAAGAAGATGCCGGATACGAGGAAGGGCGACGACGGCGTATAATCTTATACTCCTAGGAGCCCTGACGACGCAGATGGCGCCTTATCGGCGCTCTCCCACAAATTATTCTTCGCCGAGAACCAGAACCTCAGGTTCAAGATGCACACCGTGCGCTGCAAAAACCTTATCCTGCACATCGCAGATAAGCTGCAGCACATCTGCTGCCGTTGCTCCGCCGATGTTCACCACAAAGCCTGCATGCTTTTCGGAAACCTGCGCACCGCCGACAGTATAACCTTTAAGACCGGTCTGGTCGATAAGCGTACCGGCAAAATATCCGGAAGGACGCTTGAACATACTGCCTGCACTGGGCAGCTCCAACGGCTGCTTAGTAATACGGCGGTTACTGAAATCTGCCATTTTATCGGCAATAGCCTGCTTATCACCTGCAGTCAGGCGCACAGTTACCGCAGTAACGATTTTACCGCTGCCCTGCAGTGCTGTATGGCGATAACCGAAATCAAGAGCTGCAGCCGCCAGCTCGCTGATTGTGCCGTCAAGCTCCATTACGCGCACACCGGTAACAACCTTAGCCATTTCACCGTCATAAGCACCGGCATTCATATAAACAGCACCACCGATGCTGCCGGGAATGCCTACAGCAAATTCCATGCCGCTCAGGCCCAGCTCTGCCGCCTTACGGGAAGCAGCAGCCAACGAAACACCGCTGCCAAAGGTCAGGGTGCAGCCGTCAGCAACAACATCATTCAGCATATTGCCCAGCTTGATAACCAGGCCGCGGATGCCCTTATCGCGCACCAACAGATTAGAACCGTTGCCAATCAGCGTAACCGGCACCTTTGACTCGCCGGCACGCTGCAGTAGCTGCTGCAGCTCCTGCTCGCTCTGCGGCATAGCCATCAGATCGGCAGGACCGCCGATACGGAAGGATGTATGCTTCGCCATCGGCTCCTCTGCCAGCAAAGGCTTGGCAGTACAGCCTGCGAAAATCTCCTGCAACGTCATTATTTCTCTCCCATTGCCTCTTTGACAACATCCTGAATAGTATTGGTAACGTCCATCAGCATCATCTGGAAACGAATCAGAGCGTTCAAATATTGAACTGCATCTGCATTCAGATTCAAAATGCCCTGCAGCTTCTGCATTTTATCAACAGAAGCCTGGTCGGGAGTTTTACCCTGATGCTTAGCAAACTCAACTTCCTGAGCAACCATCAGATACTCGTTAACCATTTTCTTAGCATCCGGATCCTTCTCCAGAACAGCAGCTGCTTCCTTCAGTTTTTTGTACTCATGGCTTTCGCGCATAGCCTTAGCCAATTCGTTTGCGTTATCATATACGTTCATAATTAAACACCTCACTAATGATATATTTTTACACTAACGTAAGAAAACCAAATATAGAAAAAAGAACAAAACACATACGCGGGTTATACTGTTAAAGCTTGCAGATATCACGCCAATACAAGCAAGCGGTATGCCGTGCAGCGAATATAAATTTTAGCAAATGAGTGTCCGGAACCAAAGGAATGACGCAACTGTTTGAGCGCTACGCTTAACTCATACAGAAGAATCTGTTAGCTTAGCGCGAGTTTTGCGGTATTCCGTCTTGGTTCCACACGAAATTTGCGTCCGTCAAATCGCTTCCGCAAAATACTCAAGAACAACTTCCCTATCAAGCGATTGACGGGAAAATTTCTCTGAGCGGAATGGTATATCGCTTGCGACGCTATTACTGGTTACTTACATTCAAGTGAGCGAACTTAAAGCAGTCGCCAAACTCAAAATGCCACCACTCCATCTCAATCCCCTTGAATCCCTGCAGCTCCATCTCCTCGCGCAGCAAGCTGCGCAGATAGCGCTCGCGTGACGTACCGCCGGCATAGCTGGCGTACTGACGCAGCGACGGCTCATCAAAGCCGCAGCCCATATCCAATTCCTCACCGCTTTCCAGGCTGTACAGACCCACATCCACAGCATTACCTGTGTTATGCGTGCTGCCCTTAGTTTCCGGGTCCTCCAGCATGTCCTTCTTATCGTCAGACAAAGCCAGATTAGCCAGCTTGCTCACCGACCAGGGGCGGTAGGCATCCCACAGCACCAGGCCGTAGCCGTAAGGTGCCAGACGCTTTTGCACCTTGCCTAAGGCAGCTGCAGCCTCTTTAGAAACAAAAAGCTTAGACGTAGTATAAAGCGGCGCACCGAAAAGGTTATCACTGCCTGCGTAGACAGAATTAACCTTCACACCGGCAACAGTTGCAGCATCCACCAGCTGCGCCTGCTCACCTGCTGCCAGAGCAGCAGGAACGGCTGCCTTGGCAGCCTCCGCTCGCAGCTTAGCCCAATCCTCGGCACTGCGCTCCGCCAGACGGAAGGACTTCGCCCTCTCGCCGGTAGTCGTGCCTAAAAAGTACCGGCTGTAAGTATTACCGCCGACGCGGCAGGAAATACCGTAGCCGTCAGGATCACGCTCAAAACGGACACCGGCTTCAGTATTGCTCATCGGCCCGGATTCCTGCAAAGTGTAAGAATCAAAATGCACCTTGCTGAGCGGATAAAGATTGGCCGCAGCAAAGGACTTATCCCCCAATGCAGTGCGGTACAACAGCTCCAGACGACCGTTATTCTCACGGATAAGAATATTTTCGCCGTTCCCATAGTAAAAGCCAAGAATATACTTAATATCCTTCGGCGCATCCTTAGGCACGGCAGCCAGAGCAAGCTCCGCTCCCGTTTGGACATAGAAAAGCAGACCGGCCGCCAGGCCGGCCAGCAAATTTCGGTAATTCACTATTGAATCAGCTCCTTGCGTACATCAGCTAAAGCATTAAGCCTGCTGCGTACTCTCGCAACATCTGCCAAATCGATTTCACAGGAAACAACTTCCTCCTGCATACCTGCTTCGGCAAGAATCTTGCCGCTGGGCGCAACAACCATCGAATGACCGTAAAACGGCGCACCCTTAAAGCTGCCTGCACAATTTACCGCTACCACAAAGGTGTGGTTTTCGGCAGCGCGGGCTTGCGCCAGCAAGCGCCAGATATCTCCCCTTGCTTCAGGCCATTCAGCCGGGCAGAAAATGAGCTGTGCTCCCTGCAGAGCCAAATGACGGAAAAGCTCAGGAAAACGCAAATCGTAACAGATAGTCGAGCCGCAGCACAGACCATCTAACGTAAAGGCTTGAAAATTATTGCCGGGAGCAAAGAAATCCTCTTCATGGAAAAGGCCAAAAAGATGCACCTTATCATAAAGATTGACGATTTCACCGTTTTTATTGATAGCCGCAGAGGTATTGTAAATCTTGCCATCGGCATGACGCATAGGCACCGAGCCCGCGAGAATAGCGCACTGCTCATTACGTGCAATCTCCGCAAGCTGTGCCAGCACAGGCGAAGCCGGCGTTTCGGCCTCCTGCTCCAGGTGTCCCAGGCTGTAGCCTGTTGTCCACACCTCGGGCAGCACCAGCAAATCATGTTTTTTGGCAGCCTCCGCTGCCAGCTGCAGACCATGGGCCACATTAGCCTCTTTATTCTTTTCCAGAACTTCCAGCTGCAGCAGGGCTATTTTCATAATACGCGCTCCTTAGGCATCATATTATTGCTTTGCAGGCGACCAAGAAAGAATTTCTCCAGCTTGCGGGTGCAGCGGGTAATGAAATGCTCCTTACCGCCTAAGGACTCAACAAAAACTACAGGATGACCGGCAACCTTTGCGCCTAAAACGTCGGTCAACAGTTGGTCGCCGACAAAAAGAATTTTACCGCCGCCCATAGCTTTAGTAATTTGCTTATAAGCCATCGGCAAAGGCTTAGCGGCACGCATAATGGTGCCAAGACCGGTCTGACGGGTGATACCTTTAATGCGGTCACCGCCGTTATTGGAAATCAATGCAACATTGATACCCATCTGATGCAGCTGACGAATCCAGGTCATAGCACGAGGTCCTACCAGGTTCTTGTCGCGCGGCAGCAGGGTATTGTCAATATCAACAACAATTTTGGTGTAGCCATTGCGCTTCAGCCATTTTGCGGAAATGTCAAATAAACTTTTTACTCTGTAATCGGGGCAAACATACTTTAAAATCATACTACCTTATCCTTTGGAAATTTTATTTCAAATGTGGTACCAGAACCACATTTGCTGATTACCTCGGCACTGGCGCCGTGGACACGAATAATTTCTTTGGCAATAGCAAGCCCCAGACCGGTTCCCGGAACACTGCGGCAATGCGATTTTTCAACCTTGTAAAAGCGCTCCCAGATAAAGGGAATATCCTCTTCGGGAATACCCTTGCCCTGGTCGGAAACCGTTACAAGCACGCCGCCATCGTCAAGCTTATTCGCACCTATTGATACAGTACCATTTTCCGGCGAATATTTCAAGGCATTATCGCACAAAATCATAATTAACTGTACCATTTGGTCTCCGTCGCCCAAAATTTTGATATTATCGTCGGCATGAACATTAATAGTAATATTATGCTTCATGCAACGCACCGATAATTTTTCGGCGACATTACGGATGATACCGGCCAGCGGCAGCTCATCCATGTTGCTTACAGTCAGCGGATCGCTGGACTCCAGTCTGCTGATATCCAACAGCTCGCGTACCATACGCTCCAGACGGACTGTTTCTTCATTTATCAGGCCACGGTAACGCTGAATCAGATCAGTATCCGTTACCATACCGTCACAAATTGCCTCATTGTAGCCACGGATAATCGTAATCGGTGTCCGCAGCTCATGCGATACATTAGCCACAAAATCACGGCGGATTTTTTCCGTCCGCTCCATCTTGGCAATGTAATCACCCAAATCCTTGCCTAAAGAATTGAGCGCATTTCCCAGCTCGGCAATTTCATCATCGCCATGCACCTGCAGCCTGTGGGAATAATCTCCCGCAGCCATCGCCTGCGCATTGTCCTTCATATCCAGAACCGGCCGGATAATCATACCCGACAGACGTTTGACTAAGAACAGACTGAAAATAATGGCAACGATACCTACAATCATAATATAAATATAAACATTTCGCAAGAATTTTTCAAAACCGCTCAAGGGCTCAATCAGCAAAATAGCGCCTGTGTGTCCTTTACCGAAGGTATAAGGAACGCCGACCAGGATTACCTGCTCCTTGTAATACGGATGATAAATCTGCGATTTGAAGGACTTCCCGGCATAAACATCATTCAGTATCACTTTAATGCGATACGATAAATTACTGCTCTTCATATCCTGATCCAGTTTTCTGACGCTTTCCTGCAACACCTGTTGCGAAGGAGCACCATACTTAAGAAAATCCTTCATAGAAGCATTTTCTCCGGTCTCTTGTACATTTTCGTAATTAGAGGCCGCCAAAAGCTCGTAATTATCATCAAACAGCCAGATGCGTGCGCCAACCAGCTTATCTACAGCTAAAATATAACGATAAAGCATATCCCTGTCCTGCAGGCGGATGAAGGCTTCCACAGTTTCCCCCATCTCATCTCCCTTTTCGGCCAACTCCTGCTCCTTAATCTGGAAAAAGTAGTCGGCAATCAGGTAGGATATGCCTGCTGTAATCCCCACAACGACGATAATTATGATAGTCATAAAACTATACATCAGGCGTGTGCTTAGGGATTTTTTCATAGGTTATTCGTCCTTTAGCTCGAATTTATAGCCTACACCCCAGATAGTTGTAATATCCCATTTGGAATCAGGCGGAATGTTCAATTTCTGTCTGATGCGTTTGATGTGCGTATCAACAGTACGGGTATCACCGTAATAGGAATAGCCCCAGATGGTTTCCAGCAGCTGGTTGCGGCTGAAAGCCTTGCCAGGATTCGATGCCAGGCACCACAGCAGCTCCATTTCCTTAGTCGTAAAGGTCATTTTGTTGCCGAATGCTGTTACCTGATACTGATCCATATCAATAATCAGACCGGGATAGGTGATGCGCGAAACCTCGCCCTTCTTCTCCTGCGTGCCTGCACGGCGCAACACAGCCTTCACGCGGGCTACTACCTCACGCGAATTGAACGGCTTGGTGATATAGTCATCAGCGCCGATTTCCAAGCCGGCAATGCGGTCATCATCATCATCCTTGGCCGTAACCATGATAATGGGTAGGTCCGACATTTTACGTACCTGCTTGCAAACCTCAATACCGTCGAGAACGGGCATCATAATATCCAGCAGCAGAATATCCGGTTTTTCGGACTGCACCTTCAAAATTGCGG
This sequence comes from Phascolarctobacterium succinatutens YIT 12067, assembly GCF_000188175.1. GTDB lineage: Bacteria > Bacillota > Negativicutes > Acidaminococcales > Acidaminococcaceae > Phascolarctobacterium_A > Phascolarctobacterium_A succinatutens. The sequence goes on from NZ_GL830852.1 coordinate 20,907, forward strand.
CAGCACCGTCTTCGGCTTCAATAACCTCAAAGCCTTCCTTCTCAAAATATATGCGCAAGATTTCGCGAATCTGCGCTTCATCATCAGCAATTAATATTTTCTGTTTTGCCATAATCATCACTCCTGCCTTTAAGCTGACTCATACCATTTATTTATCAGAGCAAACGGCAGAGTCCTACAAGATGTTACTATAATTATAGCACAAATACTAGCTTTCTTAGTATGCTTTCACAAAAGATTTACATATATATACTGCTTTTATCATAAACGTAAACGCGAATGCATTATTTATCACAGAAAATGCTTATAATTTTTGTTTTAAGACAGCTATTAAAGCGGCTTGAAGGCTAGCAGCATTTTTTTGCGCTCACGCCAATCGGGCAAATAGCGTTCGACAATCGCATGGAAGCGCGGTGAATGATTAGCCTCGTGCAGATGCGCCAGCTCATGCACCACGATATATTCCAAACATTTCTCGGGCCAGCAGGCCAGCAGCGTATTCAGATTAATGCCGCCTGTGCGCACGTTGCAGGAACCCCAGCGCGTTTTCATTCGATGCACCTTGAGGCCGGTATGACGCACGCCCATTTTCTTTTCCCATGCCTGCAGCAGCTGTTCTCCTCTGTCGGATACCTCCTGCTTATAGAAAAATTCTACAAAGGCGCACCTGGCTTTCTCGCTCAGCTCACTGCGGTAATAAAAGCAGACAACGTCAGCCTGCACCTCATAGGTACCGTGCTTTTTTCCGCTGAGCAAAAAGTTCGCCAGCAAACGCTTGCCCCACAGCCACACATACTGCCCGTCAAAGGGAAGCTCACCCATGCTGTATTTCGGCTCCTGCTTTTGCTGCGACTTTTCCTGCAGTACCTGCTGCAGCTTTTGGCGCAGCCATTGCTCCCTGCTCTCTAAGAACTGCTGCACCTCGCTTAGGCTCATTCCTACGGGAGCAGTAAGAAAGATGTCGCCGGTTTCTTTTATGCGCAGCGTAATATTTTTGACCAGCTTAAACCGAAGCTTTATCTTCAACCCGTGCAGGTTCAGCACGGTCTCGCGGATTATTCTGCTGTTCACAGCTTGTCTACCAGAATATTACGTCCCAGCATACGGTTGAACTCCCAGGCACTCTTGCCGTCATGCACGTCAAACTGGTTCATTACGGCGTTGATTTCGTCGGCGTAATGCACAACGAAGGCTTCACGTGTAGAGCAGGCTACAGGGGAACCCTTTTCGTTATCACCGTGATGCGACAGCAGAATATGCTGCAGCTGCTCCAGACGGGAGGACGGCAAGCGCAGCTTAGCAGCTGCCTCCTGCACCATCATGCAGCTCATGGTAATGTGTCCGAGCAAACGGCCTTCACTGGTATAAGGGAAGCCGATTTCCGCAGAAATTTCGCGGATTTTGCCGATGTCGTGCAGCAATGCGCCGGCAATAACAAGATCCTTGTCCACGCCTTCAATCTGCTCGGCCAAGGCCACTGCCAGACCGGTAACATCCACAGAATGCTGCAGCAGGCCGCCCAAATAAGCATGATGCATGCGCATGCCTGCGGGATTGGTCACAAAGCGCTCATAGGTTGCACCGCTGAAAATAGTTTCCAGCAGCATACGCAGTCCGGGAGTGCGCACTGCCTTGATATAATTGGCAAGCTTGGTTTTATAAGCCTCTACATCAAAATCACCATGCGGCAACAGATTGCTGATATCATCCTGCGGCAGCAGATTTTCCAGACGCTGAATGACAACCTGCAGCGTCATATCGTTATTGAATTTGTTGATGTCGACGTTACCGCCCATCATAAAGGCAGTAGGGCCCTCCAGCTCACGCAGCTTGTCTACCAGCACTGCGTCAAAGCAGATAAAGGCAATGCGTCCGCTGTTATCCTCCAGCATGCCGCGGGCAAAAACGCCGCCGTTAGAGGAATTGCCTACCTTCTGTACCCTTACCAAAACTGCCTGACACACCTTGATGCCGGCTTTAAAATCTTTAATCATTCTTCTATCACCTGTTTTCTATATATGCTTCAGCAGCAGTGTTTCGCGTGCTACCTGAATTGCCACATCCCAATGCTTTTCCGCAAAGCGCAGCGACAATCTGTCGGCAAGGTCATCGAGCACCGGCAGCTCCGTCGGCTGATGGCCTGCATCGATAATGTTCAAGCCGCTGAAAACAGCCTGCTGTGCCTCATGATACTTCACGTCGCCTGTCACCAGCGTATCGGCGCCCTGCGCCAAAGCCAGCCCAATCAAATCGGCACCGGCACCGCCACAGACCGCAACACGCTTAACCTTGCGTCCTGCATCGCCTACGGTAAGATAATCGGCCTGCAAAGCCTTTTTGACGAAAACTGCAAAATCATGTAGCTTGCTCGGCTGCGCCAGCTCGCCGATGCGTCCGAGGCCGCTGACAGTATCCAGCACATCTGCGTCCTGCAGACGCAGTCTTTTCGCCAGCACGCTGTTCACACCGTTAGCCACGCAATCCAGATTAGTGTGCGCGCTGTAAACAGCAACGCCGTTTTCTGCCAGCTGCAGCAAAAGCTCCTGCTGCCAGTCGGCATCAGTCACATTGCCCAGCTTATGAAAAATCGCCGGATGATGCGTAATCAGCATATCAGCCTTTTTCGCCACCGCCTGCGCCACAGTTTCCTGCGTCATATCCAACGCCAAAAGCAGCTTGCGCACAGGCTTATTGCGTCTGCCCAGCATCAGGCCGACGTTGTCCCAAGACTCCGCCAGCTCAGGCGGTGCCATTTCATCCAGCAGGTTGATGATATCATTTACTGTCACTACGCTTGCCATTTTGCAGCACCTCCAGTTCTGCTTTCAACGCTTCGATTTCCTTATACTTTTCGCTCGCGCGTGCGCGCTCGCTGCGTCCCATATTCTCCAACAGCTGTCTGCAGGTAGCAAGCTGGCGTTCCAGCTGTTTATCCAGCAGCGGATGCTTCTGTGCGAGCAGCAATGGTCCTACAGCACACTCTGCCGCACTGTAAACAGGCGCTAAGCCGCGCTTAGCGGCAATAATCTCGTAAAAATGTGGGGCATCATCCACCAGCTCTTCGGCAGCCAGCTGCCAGCCGTGGCTGCACAGCCACGCACGCAGAGATGCGGCGCCGGCCATCGGCTGCAGCACCAAAAGCTCTGCGCTCTGCGCTACCTCCGTGTCATCCTCCAAAATGCTGATGATGGTAGAAGCGCCCATGCCTGCAATAGCAATGCAGTCTGCTTCACCGGGGCTTAATACCTTCAGGCCGCTGCCCTGACGTACCTCTACATGCTCATGCTGACCGAACTGCGCCACGGTAGTGCGCGCCGCCTGGCAAGGGCCTGCGGCGATATCGCCGGCAATCGCCCGCGCAATTCTTTGCTTATCCAACAGCCACACGGGTAAATACGCATGGTCCGTGCCGATGTCCGCCAATACGCAGCCCTGCGGCACCAGATTAGCAATAGTTTCTAATCGTCTATCAATATGCATTGCGTCCCTCCTGAATTTGCTCTAAAATCTTAGTTTCTGAATCGTGACAGCCACAGCCTGTAATATTTTCTGAAGCTGTCCGGAACGTAAATACTCTAACGCTTTATTATAACACAAATCAACGAATATAGAAAATAAGTCTGCAAAGTGATGCCTGCTGCCAATGCTATGATAACTGCTGAAATAAAGAAAAACCCCCGCATTGCTGCGGAGGCCGTGATTGGCATTCAACGCTCAGTTTTTCAGTTCGTTCTTTACCACAAACATTACCCATTGGGCGATATTCGTAGAATGGTCGGCAATGCGCTCCACATATTTGGCAATCATCAGATAGTCAACATATTGGGGTACGTATTGCGGCTTTTGCTGCATTACAGTGGTCAGATGCTGACGCATTTCGGCAAAATAATTGTCTACCTCATCATCGGTAGCAATGACCTTGTTGGCCAGCTCCAAATCATTTTCGCTGATGGCGCTGATGCTGTCGTACACCATCTGGCGCATAACCTGCAGCATAGCCATAAAGTTATCCGGCAGCGGCACAGGATCCTTTTCAATCAGCTTCAAGGTGTATTGGCTGATATCGCTGCAATGGTCGGCAATGCGCTCCATATCGCCCACCAACTTCAGACAGCTGGCAATCTCGCGCCAGTCAGTTGCTACCGGAGTCTGTGTCAGCACCAGCTCCAGGCATTGCTTTTCGATATTTACTTCGCTGTTGTCAAAATTATCATCGTCGCTGATAATTTGCTGCGCCAAGGCGGCATCCTTCTGCTCCAGGTTGGCGATAACCTTATCCAGGGTATCCTCCAGATTTACGCCCATCACGCGCACACTGTTGAGCAGCTGCTTCAGCTCCTCGTTGAATTTGTTACGTGTCATTTTATTGTTCCTTTCTCCTTGCATCAACCGAATCTGCCGGTAATATACTCTTCTGTCTTAGGATTAGACGGATTAGCAAACAGCTGCTTTGTTTCGTTGAACTCAATCAGCTCGCCCAAAAGGAAGAAGGCCGTTTTATCGGAAATACGTGCAGCCTGCTGCATATTATGCGTAACAATAACAATGGTATAATCCTTTTTCAGCTCCAACGCCAAATCCTCAATCTTCATCGTAGAAATCGGGTCCAGCGCACTGGTAGGCTCGTCCATGAGGATAACCTCCGGCTGCACAGCCAGGGTACGTGCAATGCACAGGCGCTGCTGCTGGCCGCCGCTCAAGCCCAGCGCACTCTTATTCAGTCTGTCCTTCAGCTCGTCCCAGATGGCAGCCTGACGCAGACTGCGCTCCACAATCTCGTCCAGCTCGCTCTTTTTCGTCACGCCATGAATACGCGGACCGTAAGCAACGTTATCATAAATGCTTTTCGGAAAGGGGTTAGGCTGTTGGAAGACCATACCTACACGATGGCGCAGGCTGATGGGGTCAATCTCCGCAAAAATATCCTTGCCATCCAGTGCAATGCTGCCTTCAATGCGAACGCCCTCTTCCAAATCGTTCATTCTGTTAAGTGTTTTCAAAAAGGTGGATTTGCCGCAGCCGGAAGGACCGATAAGTGCGGTAATTTCCTTTTCCTTAATATCAAGATTTATTTTTTTCAACGCCTGGAATTTGCCGTAATACAAATCCAGATCCTGCACTAAAAATTTAGTTGCAGCCTTATCATTCGTCATTTTCTGCTACCTCCGGTTTTTGTATCTAAATAAGTGCTCAGGTAACGTGCGCCCAGGCTAAAGGACAGCACAAGCAGCATTAAGATTGCTGAAGAAAGGTTGGCCATCTGCGCTGCATTGGCCGCTAGAGCCTCGGTACGCGATGCCCAGATATGCAGTGCCAGCGTTTCGCCCGGACGGAAGGGGTTCAGCGGACAGGTCGGCGACAGCAGGTTCCAGCTGTTCCAGTTGATATCTGTGCTCATACCTGCAGTATACAAGAGAGCTGCCGCTTCACCGAAGCCACGACCTGCGGCCAGAATGACACCTGTCATAATACGCGGCAGGCACGCCGGCAGCAGGACTTTGTAAATTGTCTGCCACAGCGTTGCGCCCATGGCCAAGCTGCCGCGCTTATAGCCCTGCGGCAGTGATTTGAAGGCATCCTCTGTTACCGTCATAATCAGCGGGATGCTGAGAATAGAAACTGCCAGCGCACCGCTGAACAGGTTCCACTGTGAGCCGGTCATTACGATAAATACCAGGTAACCGAACAAGCCGACAACAATGGACGGCAGTGAGGACATCGTTTCGATACACATACGCAGGAACTTGGTGAACTTGCCCTGCTTAGCATATTCCGCCATGTATATACCGGCAGCGACGCCCATAGGCACGCTCACCAGCAGCGACAGGAAAACCAGATAAATAGTGTTGAAGAATAAATTACCGATGCCGCTGCCCTCAAAGGATACCAGGCTCCAACTGAAATCCTTGAAGCCGTTGATAATAACATACAGGGCAAAGGCTACGAGCAGCAGGATAAAGAAGCCTGCTACGCAATAAAACACAGCTGTCATCAGCTTATCAATAAACTTTGCACGCGCTATACTGTCGTTCATGCCTGCTTCCCTCCTTTAGCAGTTAAAAAGTTGATGGCAAAGATACAGGCCAGAGAGATAATAAACAGCATCAATGCCATTGTCCATAAGGCAATGTTGTATTCGCTGCCCTCCATTGCGCCGCCCATATCTGCCGCAATCGCCGCCGTCAGATTGTTAGTCGGGGAAAGCAGTGAGGTTGGGAAGGCACGCATCTTGCCTATAACCATTGCTACAGCCAGCGCTTCGCCGAAGGCACGCGCCAGGCCCAGGATAACGGCCGTCATCAGACCGGTGATTGCCGCAGGCACTACGACCTTGGCAATAGTCTGCCAACGGGTTGCGCCCAAACCATAGGAAGCAGCACGGTAGCTTTTGGGGATGCTGCGCAGTGCATCTGCCGCCAAACTTGTAATCGTCGGGAAAATCATAACCGCCAGTACAATGCCTGCCGCTAATACGGAAAAACCGAAGCGCAGGTTAAAAATGTTTTTAATCAGCGGTACCAAAATTGTCAGGCCGATCCAGCCGTAAACTACGGAAGGAATGCCGACAAAAATTTCCACAGCCGGTTGGACAAAGCGCTTGCCCAGTTCCGGCGAAATCTCCGTCATGAAAATTGCGGTTGCCAGGCTGAACGGTGTAGCAATCGCCAGCGCCAATGCGCAGGTAATAACAGAACCGAAGATAAAGATGGCTGCACCAACACTGCCGCCGCCCTCAGCGCTGTCACTCGGCGCCCAATCTGCCGAAAAAAGAAACTCTGCAATACTGTGGTTGTAGGTAGTAAATGTGCCTACGCCCTTGTAGCACAGGAAAGCGCCGATAGACAGCGTCAGAACAATGAGCGCCAGACCGCAGCCGGTAATAATGTAGCGCCACAACGCATCCTGCCTATAAGCATTTGTTGTAACCTGTTGCATAAACTATTCTCCTCTGATGTAACTCGTGAATATTTCTTTCGTAAAACTAAAGGCTATGCAAAGGCTCGCAGCTGATAACTTACCAGCTCCTGCCCGGCACAGCCTTGATATTTATTCTAAAGGGGATGAGAAGACCGGTAAGACGCATCTCTTGGCGTATGCTGTCTTCCTGCTTCTCGTTTAGATGGAAGCGTAATAATTGTTTTGGGATTGACGCTAATGCGCCTTAGCCGAAGTCCGAATTATCGTTTAACCTGCATTTTAGCAGTAACACCATAACCCTGCTTTTCAATTTCCTTACCATAATCAGCAGAGATGATGAAGTCCAAGAATGCTTTTACAGCGCCGGTAGCTTCGCCTTTAGTATACATATGCTCATAACCCCATACAGGATATTTGCCGTTATAGGTGTTGTCCAGAGTAGGCTCTACACCGTCGATTGCTACGGTTGCAACGTCTTTGTTATTTACAAGGTAGGACAGAGCAACATAACCGATAGCGCCTTTGTTATCCTTTACGCTTTGCAGCAGAGTGCCGGAGTCATCAGTTTCCAGAGATTTGTTGGTTGCTTCTTTAGCACCGCCCAGAGCGAACTCCTGGAAGAGAGCGCGGGTACCGCTTGTAGCAGGACGGGTAATCAGAACGATAGGTTCATCCGGACCGCCAACCTGTTTCCAGTTGGTTACCTTAGCAGTGAAGATGTCGGTCAGCTGAGCCTTGGTCAGGCTTTTTACTTTAGCTGCCAGATCTTTGTTGATAACCGGAGCCATGGTAACTACGCAAACCTTGTGGTCTACAAGTCCTTTGGCAACTTCGGGTTTCAGCTTGCTTTCTGCCGGTACGTCAGAGTTACCGATGTTAACGCTGCCGTCCGCAACCTGTTTCAGACCGGTGCCGCTGCCGCCGCCGTTAAGGGTGATGGAAACATCCGGGTTAATAGCTTTGAATTTGCTTGCTGCATCCTTTGCCAGCGGCAGAAGTGCGGAAGAACCGCTGCCGGTTACACTGCCTGTAACCTTGCTGCCTGCTTTGTTATCAGCAGCCTTGTTATCACTGCCGCAGCCCAGAGCACCGAGTGCTACCATAGCTGCCAGACCTAAACATGCGACTTTTTTCAATTTCATAATATATTTCCTCCTTCAACCATAGTCAAAAAATTTATTTCCGATAAGGCCTGCGCCTCATCAGTAGGGTTCGTGGTTTATGATGCTAGTATAATATATCATTGTTAAGGAAGTATTATGCTGATGTTAAGAACATGTTAAATAGCAAAAAATGCGCACAAGAAAAGCACCTGCCTATCAGTTGTATGATAAGCAGGTGCTTTGAAATTTAGGTTAGATTAGCTTACTTGCCCTCTTCGAGGATAGCGCGCTCAAAAATTTCTCACTTCGCAAAGCTCGTGACAAATCAGGTCTTACTTGTCCTCTTCGAGGATAATTCGACATTCAGTTTCTCGCGGCGCTACGCTTGCGACAAACTGTGTCTTATTTATCCTCTTTCTTGCTCCCTGTTCGGTCGCAAGCGAGGATAATTCCACCTTTTCGATTTCTCGCTTCGTTACACTCGCGACAAATCGGGTGTCATTTACCAGTTCTGCCACGTTTGGTGAACGGTACACCTTTAGCGCACAGCGGACAGGTTGCCGGATCATAGGTTTCTACATTCAAGTGCAGCAGAGCTTCGGTGCGAACGCCGAAATCTACCTTGCCGCCGCTGCGGTCAACCAGCAGGCCTACGCCTACAAGCTCGCCGCCATGCTCTTTAACTACTTCCATAACCTCTTTAACGCTGCCGCCGGTGGTTACGATATCTTCAACAACCAGTACGCGGGTGCCTGCCGGAATTTGGAAGCCGCGACGCAGAGTCATTTTGCCGTTTTCACGCTCGGTGAAGATAGCACGGGTGCCCAGAGCCTTGCCAACCTCGTGAGCCAACAGAATACCGCCGGTCATCGGGCCAACTACCAGTTCAACATTGTCGTTTTCATAACGACGTGCGATTTCCTGGCACAGACGCTCGGTATATTTAGGATGCTGCAGTACGTTGAATTTTTCAACATACATAGGGCTGTGCAGACCGCTGGTTAGCAAAAAGTGACCATGGAGAACTGCTTTAGTTTCCTCGAGCATTTTCATAACATCTTTTTCTTCTAAAACTGCCATTTGCTTACACTCCTTTAATCTCTTCTACAATTGCCAATGCTGCTGCCTGTCTTGCCTCAGCCTTAGTAATAGGTCTGCCTACTACAATGTGGCTGCTGCCGTTTTGCAGAGCGCCTGCCGGTGTTGCTACGCGCTTCTGGTCATCCAAAGAGCTGCCCGCAGGACGTACGCCCGGGGTAACAATCAAAAACTCAGGTCCGCAAGCCTCGCGGATTGCTGCAGCTTCCTTAGGAGAAGCAACAACACCGTCCATGCCTGCTTCCTTCGCCAGCTTAGCCAGGCTGATAACCTGCTCGGCAATGGTATTATTATAATTCAAATCAGCAAACTGTTCATCATCCATGCTAGTAAGAATGGTTACAGCAATCAGCTTCGGTGCCGGACGACCTGCTGCCTCAGCAGCCTCATGCACAGCCTTAACAGCCTCTGCCATCATCTTTTTGCCGCCGACAGCATGAACGTTCATCATATCTGCACCCAAATCGCTGAGTACGGTAAGTGCATGAGCAACAGTGTTAGGAATATCCTGCAGCTTGAGGTCTAGGAAAACATGCTTGCCCTGTTCCTTCAAGAAGCGGATAATTTCGCTGCCTACTGCATAATAAAGCTCCATGCCAACCTTATAGTAGCTTACTGCGTCACCCAATTCGACAACGCAAGCCTTAGCCTGTTCCAAGGTAGGAAAGTCAAGTGCGACTATTAATCTATCATCATGTTGCATGAGAAAATCTCCCTTATATCATACTTTATAGACGCTGGAGAATAATGTTATACAGCGTCGTTAAACAACGGCATGCTTGCTTTGCCGTTTGGCAAAGCCAGACCAACAATTTCAGAAATGTTCTGCGCGTTGTGTCTGTCCAGATATGCCAGCATACCATGGGCAATGGTTTCAGCGATATCAGGCTGTACAAAGTTTGCGGTACCAACTGCTACCGCACTTGCGCCTGCCAGCATGAACTCAATTGCATCCTCGGCACACATGATGCCGCCCATGCCGATGATGGGGATATGCACAGCCTGCGCTACCTGGTAAACCAGGCGCACTGCTACCGGACGTACAGCAGGACCGCTGAGGCCGCCGGTTACATTGCCAAGCACAGGACGCTGACGCTCAATATCAATCTTGGTACCGAGCAGCGTATTAATCATGGAAATTGCATCCGCACCTGCTGCCTCTACAGCCTTGGCCATTACCACGATATCCGTTACATTAGGAGAAAGCTTGGCGATAACCATTTTGCCGGTGTTGGCCTTAACCGCACGTACGACTTCGGCAGCTGCTTCCGGCACAGTGCCGAAAACAATGCCGCCCTCTTTAACATTTGGGCAGGAGATGTTGATTTCTACTGCATCAACACCGTCTACGTCCAGCTTTTTGGCAACAGCGCCGTATTCCTCGGGAGTATGACCGTAAATGTTGACAATCACAGGAACATTATATTTTTTCAGCTCAGGCAGAGTGTGCTCCAAGAAGTACTCACTGCCGGGGTTTTCAAGACCGATGCAGTTCAGCATACCGGACGGGGTTTCTACCGCACGCTGGCCCTTATTGCCTGCCGCAGGCTCTAAGGAGGTACCCTTTACGGTAACAGCGCCAACCTTTTCCAGGTCGAGAAAATCGGTAAATTCCAGGCCAAAGCCAAAGGTACCGGAGCCGGTAGTAACAGGAGTAGCCATTTTCAGGCCGGCAATATCAACTGCCAGACGGCCATCATACAATGCTTTTACCATTCTCCTACCTCCTCTGCCCAGAATACCGGGCCGTCCTTGCAGACCTTGATGCGCTTGCCGATGCCTTCGCAGGCACAGGACAGGCACGCACCCAGACCGCAGGCCATGTATTTTTCCAGAGATACCTGACATTTTACGCCGGCTTCTAAGCAGGCATTGGCAACTGCGCGCATCATCGGTACAGGACCGCAAACGTATACGCAGTCATAGCCGCCCTCTTTTAACAGCTGCGGCAGCAGAGCCATTACGGTGCCCTTAGTGCCGACACTGCCATCATCGGTGGTCAGATAAATATTTTTGCTGAGGCTTTCATAAAGCTTGGTCCAGAACAATTCCTCGGCACTGCGGCCGCCCATCAGGATATCGGTATTGCCCTCACCGAAGCCCTCTGCCAAAAACAGCAGCGGAGCCAGGCCCAAGCCGCCGCCAACCAGCAGCGGTTTTTTGGCGCTCATATCAAAGCCGTGTCCCAGCGGACCGACGATGCTCAGCTCGTCGCCGCTGCAAACGTCAGCCAGAATATGAGTTGCTTCACCGATGATACGATAGATCATGGTGATGGTTCCCTCAGCCTTGTTAACTCCTGCTACGCCGAAGGGACGGCGCAGCAGCGGAGCAGTATTCTTGCACACCTTCACGTTGACGAACTGTCCTGGGACAGCTTCGTCAGCGATTTCCGGTGTATAAACATTTATTAATTTTGTCGTACTATTTAAAACTCGTTGACCAATTACCTTGGCACTCGCAATAGTTTTAGACATAATCAATCCTCCCAGGTCAGGTCCTGCAGAGCGGTAACTCGTACAACGCTACGACGACGCATTGCGCTCATAACGTTCAGCAGCTCGCGTGCAGTATCCATAGAGGTCAGGCAGGCAATTGCATGCTCTACGGTAGAACGGCGGATCTTGAAGCCGTCACGTTCAGCGTCACGGCCATGGTTGGTGGTGTTGATAACCATACCGATGCGTCCGCTCTTGATATCATCAATCAGGTTCGGATGACCTTCGCTTACTTTGGTAGCAACCTCAACAGTTACACCGTATTGCTGCAGATATTCCGCAGTACCGTCGGTTGCAATAACAGTGTAGCCCAACTCTTCAAAGCCGCGAGCAATAGCAACTGCCTCAGGCTTATCCATATCAGCAACGGTAATCAGAATTGCACCCTCGTGCGGTACATTGATACCGGAAGCGATGCAGGCCTTATACAGCGCACGGCTATACTGGTAGTCGCAGGCCATAACCTCACCGGTGGATTTCATTTCAGGTCCAAGGGTGATATCTACATTGCTCATCTTATTGAAGCTGAATACAGGAGCTTTAACAGCATAGTAGTCCGGGAAGAAGCGTAAACCTGCTTGCAGGCCCTGCTCTTTAAGGCTCATGCCCATTGCGCATCTGGTAGCAACGTCTACCATAGAGATGCCGGTAATTTTGCTCAGGAACGGTACGGTTCTGGAGGAACGCGGGTTAACCTCGATTACATATACATGCTCGTCACGAACGATGTACTGAATGTTGATCATGCCCTTAACTTCCAGGCCCAGAGCCATCTTGTTGGTGTATTCGATAATGGTACGGATAACACTTTCGCTCAGGCTGCGCGGCGGATATACGGCAATGGAGTCACCGCTGTGTACGCCTGCACGTTCAACGTGTTCCATGATGCCGGGGATTAATACTTCCTTGCCGTCGCAGATAGCGTCAACCTCTACCTCAGTACCCTGCAGGTAATGGTCAACCAGTACCGGATGCTCGCGAGAAGCCTTAACGGCATAGGTCATGTAGTTGCGCAGCTCGTCATCGTTATAAACGATTTCCATAGCACGGCCGCCTAATACGTAGGAAGGACGAACCATAGTCGGATAGCCAACCTTGTGAGCAGCAACCAGCGCACCCTCGGTATCGAATACGGTGTGGCCTTGCGGACGCGGGATATCGCAGCTTGTCAGCAGCTCATCGAAGCGTTCACGGTCCTCGGCACGGTCGATGCTGTCAACGGAGGAACCCAGAATCTTCACGCCTGCGCGGGAGAGCGGGCCTGCCAGGTTGATAGCGGTCTGACCACCGAATTGAACGATAACGCCTTCCGGTTTTTCTTTGTCGATAACATTGAGAACATCCTCTACAGTCAGCGGCTCAAAGTACAGTTTATCGGAAATATCGAAGTCAGTGGAAACGGTTTCCGGGTTGTTGTTGATGATAATGGTTTCATAGCCCATTTCCTTCAACGCCCATACGCAGTGTACGGAGCAGTAGTCGAATTCTACGCCCTGACCGATACGGATAGGACCGGAGCCAAGTACAACTACTCTCTTTCTGTCGCTTACTTCAACCTCATCCTCGGTTTCGTAGCAGGAATAGTAGTACGGAGTTGCAGCTTCAAATTCCGCAGCGCAGGTATCAACCATTTTGTAGGTCGGCAGAATGCCGTTAGCCTTACGCATATCGCGGATTTCGAACTCAGTCTTGCCTACGCGTTTTCCGATAACAGCATCGGCAAAGCCCATTTTCTTAGCCTTACGCAGCAGGCTCGGAGTCAGCTCGTGAGTTTCCAGAGCTTTTTCCATTTTAATGATGTTTTGGATTTTGGAGAGGAACCACAGGTCAATCTTGGTGATATCGTGAATCTCTTCCAGAGTAATACCGCGGCGGATAGCCTCAGCAACAACGAAGCAGCGCTCGTCGTCAATGCGTTTGATGCGGTCATGAATTTCTTCATCACTCAGAGCCTTCAGCTCAGGCATTTCCAGATGGTTGATGCCGATTTCCAGGCAGCGAACTGCTTTCAGCATGGAAGCTTCAAAGCTGCGCTCAATTGCCATAACCTCACCGGTAGCTTTCATCTGAGTTCCCAGGGTGCGGTCAGCGGTTACAAATTTATCGAACGGCCAACGCGGGAATTTCAGTACGATATAGTCAATGGTAGGCTCGAAGCAAGCCTTAGTCTTTTTGGTAACAGCGTTTTCGATTTCGTCCAGGTTGTAGCCGACAGCGATTTTGCTGGTAACCTTAGCAATCGGATAACCGGTAGCTTTGGAAGCCAGTGCGGAAGAACGGCTTACACGCGGGTTAACTTCAATTACATAATAGTTTTCGGAGTACGGGTCGAGAGCCAGCTGTACGTTACAGCCGCCAACTACACCCAGCTCACGCACGATATCGATGGAAGCCTGACGCAGCAACTGTACCTCTTTATCGCTCAGAGTCTGTGCCGGAGCCACAACTATGGAGTCGCCGGTGTGTACACCAACGGGGTCCAGGTTTTCCATGGAGCAGACGGTGATGCAGTTATCAGCAGCGTCGCGGATTACTTCGTATTCGATTTCTTTCCAGCCGGCGATGCTGCGTTCAATCAGGCATTGGCCGATGGGGCTGTAGCCCAGGCCCTTTTGCACGATATCAATCAGCTCTTCCTCGTTTTCAGCAATACCGCCACCGGTACCGCCGAGGGTATAAGCAGGACGGACAATCAGCGGATAGCCGATTTCCTTGCCGAAGTCGCAAGCAGCCTCAATGGTTTCTACAATGGTGCTTTCAGGAATCGGCTGATGGATTTTCTCCATAGTTTCCTTGAACATTTCGCGGTCTTCGCCACGTTTGATTGCGCTGATCTGAGTGCCCAGCAGGCGAACATTGTACTTGTCCAAAATGCCTTGCTCTTCCAATTTCATAGCCATGTTCAGACCAACCTGACCACCAAGAGTTGCCAGCAGGGAATCAGGACGCTCACGTTTGATAATTTTTTCAATGAATTCATCGCTGATAGGTTCAACATATACACGGTCAGCCACATGCACATCAGTCATAATGGTTGCAGGGTTACTGTTAATCAGTACAACCTCCAGGCCTTCTTCCTTCAGAGCGCGGCAAGCCTGAGTGCCTGCATAGTCAAACTCTGCTGCCTGACCGATGATAATAGGGCCGGAGCCGATAACGAGAACCTTTTTAATATCTTTAAGTTTCGGCATAATTAACGACCCTCCATCATATCAACAAAATGTTTAAACAAATAATCATGATCGCCGGGGCCAGGGCAGGCTTCCGGATGATATTGAACGGTAAAGGTAGGATGCTTGGTGTATTCCAGGCCTTCGATAGTACCGTCGTTCATGGAAATATGGCTGATGTTGATGCCCTTGCCTTCCAGAGATTTTTCATCTACAGCATAGCCGTGGTTTTGGGCGCTGATGTAGATGCGGCCGGTTGCCAGGTATTTTACCGGTTGGTTGATACCGCGATGGCCGAATTTCATTTTATAGGTATCAGCGCCGTTAGCCAAAGCCATGAGCTGATGACCGAGGCAGATACCGAAAATCGGTTTCTTGCCGATTAATTTCTTAATGTTTTCAATAACCTCAGGCAAATCCTTCGGGTCGCCGGGGCCATTGGACAGGAAGATACCGTCCGGGTCGCAAGCCAGTACTTCTTCTGCGGTAGCGGAAGCAGGGAATACTGTCAGGCGGCAGCCAAAGGCTTCAATGGATTTCAGGATATTGCGTTTAATACCGAAGTCCATCACAGCTACATGCAGCTTGCCCTCGCCCATGGTGTAAACCTCGGGAGTGGTAACCTCCTCAACCTGGTTGCGTACTGCCGGTAAGTCCAACAGTTTCTGTACTTCCTCATCAGGCATTTCTGCCGGAACGATTACGCCCTGCAGTACGCCGTGATTACGGATTTTACGGGTGATAGCACGTGTATCTACACCTGCTAAGGTCGGGATATCCTGTTCAGTCAGGAAATCCTCCAGGCTCTGCTCATTGCGCCAGTTGCTGGGGCAATCGCACAGCTCGCCGATTACGAAGCCCTGGAAGAAGCATTTCTTGCCTTGGTTAAACAACGGATTGCAGCCATAGTTGCCTACCAGAGGATAGGTCATTACTACAATCTGACCGCAGAAGGACGGATCAGTCAAGGTCTCCTGGTAACCGCTCATGCCGGTGGTGAATACAACCTCACCTACAGCATTGCGCTTGCCGCCATACAGAGTGCCTTCAAAAACGCTGCCGTCTTTTAAAACTAATTTTCCTTTTCTTACTTTTTCGTGCATACTACACCATTCCTCATTACAAAATTACCATGCAGCATAGTAGCAACAGCCTTGCCGGTGCAAGCCTTGCCTTCGTACGGGGTGAATTTGCCGCGGGTATAGAATTTGGAGCTGTCAACAGTCCATTTTTTATTCAGGTCCATAATAGTGATATCAGCAACGCTGCCTTCTTTCAGAGTACCGCCGGCCAGCTTGAACAGCTTAGCAGGCTCGCAGCTCATTTTGCTGATAATAGTATTCAGGTCGAATACATGGGTGTGATATAAGTCAGTCAGAATTACTGCCAGAGAGGTTTCCAGACCGCAGAAGCCGTTCGGAGCATAACGGAATTCAACATCCTTTTCTTCCGGTGCGTGCGGGGAGTGGTCGGTAACGATAGCGTCAACAGTGCCGTCTAAAACAGCCTCACGCATAGCCTGTACGTGGTCTGCACTGCGCAGCGGCGGGTTAACGCGGGTTGCAGAATTATAATCTGCGCAAGCCTCATCAGTCAGAGTCAGATGATGTACGGTTACTTCACTGGTAACATTTACGCCGCGTTTTTTAGCCTGGCGGATGATATCGATAGCACCCTTGGAAGCAACGTGGCAGATATGTACATGTGCGCCGGTGTATTCAGCGATGATGCAGTCACGTGCAACAGCGATATCCTCACTGATTGCCGGTACGCCTGGTACGCCGATACGTGCGGAAACAACGCCTTCATGCATGTAGCCTTCGGAATCCAGCTCAGGATCAATTGCATGGCACAGCAAAGGTTTGTCAAAAGCAGTTACATATTTAGCAGCCAGCACCATCAGGCGGGAGCTCTTTACATAGTGGCCGTCATCAGAGAAGCCCATAGCGCCTTTTTCTGCCATATCGCCCATCTCTGCCAGCTCTTCGCCCTTTTCGCCCTTGCTGATTGCGCCGATAACTTCAACGTTAGCGTAGCTTTCTTCGCGAGCACGTTCTTTAATACCGCTTACTACGATGGCGGTATCGATAACAGGCTTGGTATTAGGCATGCAGGCAACGGTGGTTACACCGCCGGCAGCAGCAGCCTTGGTACCGCTGATAATATCTTCCTTAGCTTCCAGGCCGGGCTCACGCATATGAGTGTGTACGTCAATCAGACCGGGAGTTACTACGAGGCCGGTTGCATCAAAAACCTCGTCAGCAGCTTCGGCAATATCCTTGCCCAAAGCTTTAATTTTGCCATCCTCAACGAGGATATCCATTACAGCATCTAATTGTTGGCTGGGGTCTACTACCCTGCCGTTTTTAATCAACGTTTTCAATGTGTTTACCTCCTGTCAAAGTCAAGAATAAGAGTGCCATACGTACAGCTACGCCGTTTTGTACCTCAGTACGGATTGCGGCGTTATCGCAGTAACCAACCTCCCAGGAGATTTCCAGACCACGGTTCATCGGGCCGGGATGCAGCACGGTTACGTCAGGCTTAGCCAGCTTCAGGCGGTTTTCGTTAATACCGAAGATACGTGCATATTCACGCGGAGACGGGAACAGGCCCTTTTGCTGACGTTCCAGCTGAATACGCAGGATATCGATTACGTCAGCGCCTTCGATTGCTTCTTCAACGCGTTTGTGTACGGTAACGCCCAGAGAAGCAATATCATGCGGCAGCAGAGTCATAGGACCTGCAACGTGTACCTCAGCTCCCATTTTGGTCCAGGCAGCAATATTGGTGCGGGCAACACGGCTGTAGAGAATATCACCGATGATTGCCATTTTCAAGCCCTTCAGATTTTTGCCCTGCTCACGGATAGTAAACATATCCAGGAAGCCTTGAGAAGGATGTGCGTGTGCGCCATCGCCGGCGTTAATGATTACAGGGTCTGCAACCTTAGCAGCATATGCTGCAGCGCCTTCAATGGGGTGACGCATAACAATCGCATCACAAGCCATGGATTGTACAGTCAGGATGGTGTCGCGCAGGCATTCACCTTTGACAACACTGGAGGAGGATGTAGTGATGTTTACTACATCGGCACCCAGATATTTGCCTGCCAGCTCGAAGGATGTACGGGTACGTGTACTGGGCTCATAGAACAGATTTATGATAGATTTACCGCGCAGTGAGGGCACCTTTTTGATATCCCTCTTCATAATCTTCTTCATTTCCTCAGCGGTTTTCAAAACCAGCTCGATTTCCTCAACGCTGAGGCTTTCCAGATCCAGTATATCTCTGCCACCCAGAGATACATTTGATTTAGCCATTAGCTTTACCTCCTGTTTTTTATAATAAAATTGCATAATAAAAGGCCTTCTCGTCCCATGATGGTGCAAAAAGGCCTTAGGTTTCATAATAACTTATACCTTGCAGTCTCACAGGACCAATTTAAAGGTGCAAATTGATTGTATATATTTTACACCTTAATGAAGAATACGTCAAATACTTCGAGGTAAAATCTTGGCAGGATTTTTTTACTTATAGTATAATAAAGAAGATTAAAAATTAGCGAGGTACTTATGCGAAACACCATTATAGATAATCTGCGTGGCATCTGCATGCTTGGCGTCATCGGTATTCATATCGGCAGCCTGGCACTTGCCCCCAACAACTTTACTCTTTACTTATTACTGGAGATTTTAAGCCGTTACAGTGTCCCCTCCTTTTTCTTTATCTCCGGCTACGGCCTGGCCTGTACGGATAAAGGCCTATTAAGCGGCAGCCGGCTGAACTATATCGACTTTATGAAGAAGCGTCTGCGGGGAGCAGGCCTGCCCTATCTCAGCTGGTCGCTTTTTTACATGCTTTACTTCTGGCTGATTCTGCCACCGGGCTTCGTCAGCTGGAATCCGCTGCATGTGGCCTATGTGTTATTCTTCGGCCTGGGCTGCTACCATTTGTATTTTATGGTCATCCTGCTGTGGTTTTATGCAAGCTATCCGCTCTGGCGCCAACTTCTGCGTATAATTATACACAAAAGCATACCATTTATGCTAGTGCTTTTATTCATATTCCAGCTTGCATTTAACTGGTGGACAACGCATCCTGGCCTGAATACAGCGGGTTGGAGCGTCATAGCTAAAAATTTCTTTGATTATCGCCTCAACTATCTTCCCTTGCATTATTTACTTATTTTTATGAGTGGCGGCTTGGCAGCCGGCTATTGGGAAAAATTCATCGCCCTCCTGCGCAGATACAGCGCCATGGTATGCATGATTTTTGCTGCAAGCATGGCCTGGGACGTGCAAAGCTGTTACGAAGCAGTTACGGTCAAAGGCTACACGCTGATTGATCTGGCCAACACCTATCACCAGCTCAGCCCGCAGGGACTCTGCTACACCGTAGGCTCGCTGCTCTTCTTCTGCCTGGCACTTGATTGGCTGGAGCGCAAGGCGCAAAGCGAAGGTTCCCTCGCGAAGCCTTTCTATAAAGCCATCAGCATCCTTTCCTCCTACTCCATGCTCATCTACTTTGTGCATCCGCTGCTCCTGGACTGGCTCAGCAGCGCCTACAACCATTTCGGCATCATCATGACCGTCAAAAAGGTAGCACTGTCCTACGTGCTGCTGGTGCTTGGCTCTCTGGCCCTCAGCATCCTGCTGACGAAAGCATTTGAAAAATGCAGTATGGCAAAGCTGCTGTTTACAGGTAAACGCTGAATTTAATACATAGCAAAAAGACGTTGCGTGCTTTTTCAGCACACAACGTCTTTTTGCCATCTTAAATTTTACAGCTGAGCCTTCATTAATTTCTTATAAACCTCAACGCCAGGCTGGTCAAATGCATCCACATCCGCCAGCTCGCCCTCGTAGGCAATCGTCAGCATCAAAAAATACATCAGCTGACCAAGATAATATTCATTAAGCTTCGGCAGCGTAAAGCGCGCATTGTAACGGTTATCACCCGTCAGCGCCGCTTCATTGGCATTCAGCGCCGCTTTAAGAGCCTTCGCCATATCCATGCCCTCGTACTTATCAAAGAACGGTACATCCGCAAAGGGATTGTGCAAAATTGCCTCCTCCTCAGGGTTGGCAACCTCCAGGAACTGTACCACCTTGTTCAGACGGCCGTCCTGATGCTGCTGCGTCTGCGCATGCATATCCGTCGTGCCAACAGCAACAATCGGCGTTCTACCGTAGTAAACAACCTCACCCTCACGGTTGCAGCGCTTGCCCAACGATTCCGCCAGCAGCTGCACGTACCATTCGCTCAAGGATTTCAGGCGCATGCTGTACGGCATGAACACTTCTATATCACGTCCGCGCTCATAGGCCATAAATTTCAGTAAAGCGTTGAGCAGCGCAGGATTCTCCGCAAGCTCTGCCTGCCGGCAATAGA
Source organism: Phascolarctobacterium succinatutens YIT 12067 (assembly GCF_000188175.1). Classification (GTDB taxonomy): domain Bacteria; phylum Bacillota; class Negativicutes; order Acidaminococcales; family Acidaminococcaceae; genus Phascolarctobacterium_A; species Phascolarctobacterium_A succinatutens. The sequence continues at coordinate 41,088 of NZ_GL830852.1, forward strand.
TGTCCATATCACGCGCACCACGCAAAAATTCTTCGATATCTCCGCCCAAGGCAGCCATCGTCACTAGGCCCGGGTCCGTCATGATGCTGAAGCGTCCGCCGATGCCTTCCTTGATATCAAAACGCTCCCAGCCGAATTTTTCCGCCAGCTGCAGCAGCGGCGCAGATCCAATCGGTGCCTGCAAATCGGTAACCACCGTACAATCAAGGTCGATGTCTGCGTTTTGAGACAGATTAGCATAGAAATACGTAAAGGCAGAAATTGTTTCCAGCGTAGTACCGGATTTAGAAATCGGCACCAGCATAATCTTTAGCTTCTTGCCTTCCTGCGCACTTACTCCAGCCATACGGCGCATCTTGAACAGCAGTGAATTGCAGTCCACCGGATCAAGATTATTGCCGGAAAAATAAATGCAGGGCTGCCCCTGACGCAAGGTTGCGCTGGTATTCCAGTGATAACCGCCAAAGGCATCAAACAGCACCTTGTTGCCCAAGTAGGAGCCGCCAACGCCCAAAAAGATTACGACATCCTTACTGCGCAGATGCTTGCTGTAGCGCATCAGCTTGATAATCGACTGCTCCGTATTGGGGTTGCCGTCAGCAATATACGGCATGCGTGGAAAATAAACATGCTCAGGCGTGCCGTCCTTAGATAAATGCTTCTTGGCAAAGCCGCTGCGGCGCAGCTCACACACAGCCTTCTCGGCTACGGCTCCCTGCTGCTGCAGTGCCTGCTCCACTTCCTGCGGCTGCAGTCTGCCTGCTCCCATCATATTATTGAAATCAAAAACGATTCCGCTAGGCACCACAATTCTATAATCCACCATAAACACTCCTAAATATCAGTTGCAAAAATGCACGTATGCTATTGTACCATATCAGCACTGCAAAATCTATTGCCAAAGCAAATTGCAGTTTGCCATATGGTAGCAATACTTTATTTTACCTCTACCAGCTCAATATGGAAGTTCAGTTCCTTGCCAGCCATTTCATGGTTAGCGTCAAAGGTAATGTTGGTATCATCCTTTTCGGTTACCAGTACAGGAACAGGCTGACCGAATTGGTTCTGCAGGTAAACTCTCTGGCCAACGGTCAGGTTTTCAGAACCAGGCAGCTGGGCAATCGGCATGGTGAAGATAGCCTTCGGATCAGCCTCACCGTATGCTTCTGCCGGCAGCAGATGGATGTCAACCTCAGCGCCAACCTCCAGGTCTGCAACAGCTGCATCAAAGCCTTTAATCATCTGGCCTGCGCCGCAAACAAATTCCAACGGCTCGCCACGATCATAGGAAGAATCAAATTGCTTGCCGTCATTAAAGGTACCTTTATAGTGTACGCGACAGGTTTTTCCTACATTACGTCCGGTTAATTCATTACTCATTATTAAATCACCTCATAAAAATATTTGATATAAAGCCGGTATAAGCGTATATCAGTCACAGTTATATATATTATACTATAAATTTCGCCTTATTTCACCTCAAAAAAAACGGCAGCCAGTTAAATTCCGACTGCCATCATATTTCAGGCTCATCACATCAGCCCTTTTATTCACCTTCCTGCAGAAAGATACTGCCTCATCAGACCCTTAAAGCCCTGCTTTTTGAAGTCCTTCAACGGTAAAAATTCAATCTCAACACTGTTATTAGCGTATTCAGACCTCATTTCATTGAACTCTTCCACAGTCATATCTGTTTCCTGCGAAGCATCTGCCTCACTCCTGCAGCTCATGTTGCGGTAAACGCCAAGGCCGTCATCCTTTGGCCAGGTAAAATAAAGCTCATAGCATCCTAGGTTGCCGTCAGGCTGCAAATGCTCAACAGCAAGCACCTGATGCGAAATGCCGGTGCCGCCTCGTGTCACCAGATTGTCATTTGCCATAAGCTGCAGACTGCTACGGCTCCAGCCCTCCGCAACGTATTTCACGCTGTCGTCCGCAAAGGTGTAAATCGCATAAATCTCCTTACCGTAATGCCCCGCGCCGCGTTTTTGGCTAATCCAACCGATAAGCAGCTCCGGAACACCGTCGCCGCTGATATCCTGCAGCGTGTAGCCAAGCTGCTGCAGGGCCGCCTCCCGCTTGGCGAAATCCCGCACCTCACAGATGCCTGTTCTTCCCTGCTCCGGCAGGTTATCACTCGTACCGTCAGCGATAAATTCATAAACGCTGTCTACAACCTTTGCATATTCCTGCTCATAGGCCGGCGCTGCTTTGGCAGCGGCCTCAGCCTTAGGCAAATCCATCTGCGGTAATACGGAATTTTTTTCTGTGCCGCAACCGGCAAATGCCGCCAGAAGCATTGCCAGGCACATGCTCTTAAACAGCTTACGCTTCATTACGCCACCTCCTGTCAAAAGATGTTTTTAGCAAAATTTGCTTCATCCGTCAGTTCGCTAAATGAACATCACTCTCACAGTACATAATTTCTGCAATCACATCACGAGAATCCAGTTTTACATAAAAGCTCTTATGCAGGCATTTTTGCCCCCTTGCGTTGTATGCATATTTTACCCAACCGATCATATGATGCGTATCCGATATACCCACACCCATAGAATCGTTCTCCCAGCCATTCATTTTCAGGTACCCGTCCAGAGCAATCTGCCTGTCTGTGTCAAGCTGCTGACCGACAGCATAGCCTGCCATGCTGCCATGAAGTTTATTAATCTTCACATCATTTACTTTGTTTCTCGCTGAATCTATATAGAACAGACGCGGTCCGACCTGCATCTTTTTATCAGCATAGGAGATAATATCATCCGTATTCTGTTCCACAGGCCCCGGGTAATAGGCACCTGAAGCAAAAATCTCGGGATCCATAATCCAATCTGCTTCGAGGGCAGCATTAAAGCGTCCTGCTGCGCTGGCAGCTCTCGGGGTTGTATCAAGATATTTGCTTGCCATAAAACCAACATGGCCCCTTTCAGTAGTTCCAAGAAGCCATTTGTATTCACTGTTTACTACATCTACAACCATGCTTACATAAAATTTATCTCCCCTTTGCAGCATGGTGATAACATCACAGTCAGTATTAGGCTGTGTTCTGACATTAACATCGGTTGCGTTGCAATATACCTCCAGCGGCCAGCCGGGATAAGACCTGAGCTCGTTGGCCAAATAATCTGTATTAACCTCGGCAAAGGCAGTGTTGGCAAACATTGCCAATCCAAGCGCTGCACCTAAGAATAATTTCTTTTGCATATTAATCACTCCTTTTTCTGCCGTCTGTGCTCCCGGCTGGATAACGTATAATAAGTTGCGCAAATTCAAT